>NZ_JBFAMT010000035.1:0-97114 GCF_040656635.1 Actinosynnema sp. NPDC049800
CATACAACAGCGGTATGCGGCCCATTCGGCCGCACCGCCGGGAACCACCTCAGGCGCGACTCTCATCGAACGAGACTTGTGAAACAGGCGCTAGGTGGTGGTGGCGAGAAGGGTAGCGAAGCGCTCGGCTGGGGTGTCCCAGCCGAGCGTTTTGCGTGGGCGGCCGTTGAGCTCCGCCGCGACGGCGGTCAGGTGCTCGCGGTCGTGCGGTGAGAGTTCGGTCCCCTTGGGGAAGTACTGGCGCAGCAGACCGTTCGTGTTCTCGTTGCTGCCTCGCTGCCAGGGGGAACGCGGGTCGCGGAAGAACACCGGGACGTCGGTGGCCAGGGTGAACTCGTGGTGCAGGTGCATCTCCGAGCCCTGGTCCCAGGTCAGCGACCCACGCAGGTGGACGGGCAGGCCGCGCATGGTCTCGACCAGGGCGTCGCGGACCTTGTCCGGCGTGCGGCCGTGGGGCAGGTGGACCAGCAGTGTGTAGCGGGTGGCGCGTTCGACCAGGGTGCCGATCGCGGACTTGCTCTCCCCGCCGATGATCAGGTCGCCCTCCCAGTGGCCGGGGACGGCCCGGTCGGCGACCTCGGCGGGCCGCTCGCTGATCATCACCATGTTGGACGACATGCGGGGTTGTCGTGCGGCGGACTGTCGGTGGGGACGGCGCATCGCGCGCCCGGTGCGCAGCGCCCTGGTCAGCTCGCGGCGCAGTTCGCCGCGGCCCTGGACGTAGAGGGCCTGGTAGATCGTCTCGTGGGTCACGTGCATCTCCGGCCGGTCGGGGAAGTCCCGCCGCAACCGTCGCACGATCTGCTCCGGGCTCCATCTCCGATCCAGTCCGGCCTGGACGACCCGGCGCAGCTCGGGGGCTGTCGCGAGCTTGCCGGGTTTCGGGCGTCCGCGGCGTTTGTCGGCGCGGTCCTGCGCCACGTGCGGGCCGTGGTGACCGCCGGCGGAGTGGCTGTTGCGGCGCAGCTCGCGGCTGACCGTGGACGGCGCCCTGTCCAACTCGCGCGCGATGGTCCGGACGCCCGCCCCGCCGCGCACCAGGTCCGCGATCCGCAGGCGTTCGTCCTGGGACAGGAACCGACCGCGACCCCCGTCCGCCCGGTGCTGGACAACCAGCGCGGGCGGACGGGGACGGCGGTTCTTCCCGCCGAGTTCCGGCCGCCCGTTGCGCCACTCACGGCCGGTTCTCGGATGCACTCCGACACGGCGACATGCCTCGCCGTTGCCCAGCCCTTGATCCATGAGCGCAAAGTAAGCCTCACGTTCACGGGTGAGCTCCCTGCGCCCCTGCGCCGTCCTGTCGGCCCGGATCTGGAAGTCCATCGCGTCCCCGAACACTCGGGGTGTTGCGACGATCCCTAGAACTCAAGCCCCGGAGGGCGGGGCTTTCGCATCCGGCACAAGGCTTTCCGGCGAACTCGCGAGTTGTCGACCGCACTACTGCGGGCAACTTGTCGCGCGCTCGTGGTGGTGTAGCGGTCGAACGTGCGTTGTTCACCCCGGAAAAGGGAGTGGTGGCACTGCCCGGAACACAGCGGACCGGATTCGACCCCGAACCCCACTGGCCGGCGCTGGCGGGCGAGGAGCGGCACGCCGCCTGCTTGGCCGCCGCGCGCGAAGGCGACCGCCGGGCGCTGGACGCGTTGATCGCGGACCTGACGCCGTTGGTGTGGCACGTGGCCCGGGGCAACGGGCTGGACCGCGCGACGGCGGAGGACGTCGTGCAGACGGTCTGGCTCACGCTGCTGCGCGACCTCGGCCGGCCGGCCGACCCGCGTGCGCTGGCCGGGTGGCTCGTCGTCACGACGCGCCGTGAGGCCCAACGGACGTGGACACCGGCACGCCGCGAAGCGGCGGCGAGCGAAGACTCCGCGGAGCTGGTCAGCGAGCACGGCCTGCCCGAGGACGCCGCGCTGCTCGACGACCGGGACCGCCGGCTGTGGCGGGCGTTCGGCCGCCTGTCCCGGAGGTGCCAGGAACTCCTGCGGCTCACCGCGCTCGCCGGCCGGGCGGAGTACGGGGCGGTCGCCGGGGCGCTGTCCCCTCGGCGCGGGAGCGCCGGCCCGACCGGGAGCCGGTGCCTGGACGTGCTGCGCGCGCACCTCGACGCCGAGCCCGGGTGGCCGGGTCTGCCCTCGCCCGCACAGCCGCCGCACCCGCCCGGTGACCCGCGGGTGCGGTTGCGCTCGGACGCGCCGGTGGTCGCCGGAGCGCCGGCCGAGGTGGAGTTCGGCTACCCGGTGGTCCGGGACGCCATGACGACCTCCGGGCCCGACGCACCGCCCGTTCCCGGGGAGGTGCGCGTGCTGCTGCACGCCGAGGGCGCCACCGTCGAACCGCTGACCAGGGTGTTCCGGGTGCCCGACGACTTCGACGGCAGAACGGTGCGGTTCCGCGTGGTGCCCGTCGAGCAGGGCACGGTCGAGCTCGTGTTCCGGGTCTACCTCGGCGACGGCCACCTGCTCCAAGAGGTCCGCGCCGACCTGCCCGTCGGTGAGGCCTGACGCGCGAGCTGCAAAACGTCGGCGCAGTGATCGAACTACGGCCGCGGTGCGCTACCTGAATGGGTGACAGTTGCGGCCGTTTACGCACGATAACGGTGGGTTGCCTACCCAATGTGCGAAATTCCCTCTCGGTCGTTAGGCCGTTGTGCCACCATTACCCTGTTCGTGCGGTACGAGGGGTCCGCCGAACTTGACTCAGAGCAATCATGAGTCGCCAGGCACGACCAAGACAGATCCTCAGGGGAGGGAGATCGTTTTGTCGACGCCCATCGAGACCAAGACCGAGTTCGTGGACGAGAACGTCGAGACCGTGGAGGACGTCCAGCAGGGCGGGACCACGACTCCGGTCGAGCCGGGAACCACGCCGGACCAGCCAGAACAGCAGCCCGACCACACGCACCACCACCACACTCACGAGACCGACGAGTGCTCGGGTGGCGGGTGCGCGGACGCGCCGCCGGCGTAGTGACCCGTCAAGCGTGATGACGCCCGCCGATCGGGCATCCCGGTCGGCGGGCTTTATCACGCCGTGTTGTGTGATGTCATAGAAGTGTGCCTGTGACCGCTTCTCCCGATGAAGCCGCCGTCATCCGCGAAGCGCGCGAACTGCACCTCAGCGGCGTGGACGCGAACTGCGCCGGACGGCACCACGAGGCGGCGCGGTTGCTGCGACGCGGGCAGAGCCTGGCGGACACGATCGACCCGGTCGACCCGGTGGTCCGCTCCGACTGGCTCGCGACGCGGATCCGGTTGGCCTCGACCTTCGCGACCGTGATGGCCGAGACCTCGGGCCCGGCCGCGGGGCTGACCGGGCTCGCCGAGGCACGGCGGCTGATCGAGGACGTGGCCGATCCGGTCGTGAAGGCGGAACTGCGCGGCCGGGTGGAGCACAACCACGGCCTGCTGCTGCTGAACGCGGGGTTGATCGAGGACGCGATCACCGCCTTCGACTCCGCGCTCGAGCACAAGGAACGCCGCCTCGCCGCGGGCGGACCGGTGTCGTCGCTGGTCGACCTGGTCGTCAAGACGCTGCGCAGCCGGGGCACCGCGCACACCCGGCTCGGATCCGTGCGCCAGGCGCGGCTCGACCTCACCCGGGCCGTCGCGCTGGCCACCCGCCACGGGCTGCTGGACCGCGCCGCCGACGCGAACCACGCGCTCGGGCTGCTCGACCTGCGGGTCGGCGACGTGCCCGCGGCGCTGCGGCGCTACGAGATCATCGAGCGGTCCTACCGGCAGCAGGAGCTGGACGTGCCGGTGCTGCTCGGCCTGAACCGGGCGCAGGCGCTGATGTCCGCGGGCCTGGCCGACGAGGCGGGCGACCAGCTCGACGCCCTGCTGCCGGTGATGCGCGCCGAGCAGAGCGTCACGCGCGACCTGGCCGACGTCGAGCTGTACCGGGCCGTGGCCGCGTACATGACCGACGACCTCGACCTGGCGCGCGCCATGGCCTCGTCCGCGCGGCAGCGGATGCGGCGCTGGGGCTGCGAGACCTGCGTCGCGAACGCGACGCTGATCGGGCTGCGCGTGGACACCCGGCTGGCGTTGCGGTCCGGCCGCGTGTCCCGGTCACTGCCCGGGCGGGCGGTGGCGTTCGCCGACTCCTTGCCCGTGCCGCGGCTGGCCGAGCAGGCCGCTCTCGCCCGGATGCTGGCCGTGCGGCTGGAGATCCGCCGCGGTGACGTGGGCGCGGCGGAGCGCATCCTCGACCGGGTGCCCCGGCCCGGGAAGCTCGCCCCGATCGACTACCGCATGCTGCGCCGGCTGTGCCGGGCCGAGCTGGCCCTCGCCCGCGGTCGGCGGGCCGCCGCGCTCGCCGAGATCCGGGCCGGCCTGACGGACCTCGACCACGTGCGCGACCGGATGGGCGGCCTCGACCTGCTGTCCGGGACCGCGCTGCACGGCCGGGAGCTGGCCGAGCTGGCCGTCCAGCTCGTGCTCGACGGCGGCAACGCCCGCCGGCTGTTCTCCTGGTTGGAGCGCACGCGCGCCCAGACCTACCGCTACGAGGCGCTGACCCGCGTCGACAACCCCGAGCTGGCCGAGCGGATCGCCGAGGTGCGCAGCCTCACCCAGTCGATCCACCAGGCCGAGCACGACGGCCACGCGACCGCCGCGCTGCGCGCCCGCCGGGCCGAACGCCTCCGCGAGGCCAACCGGCTCGGCTGGCACACCGGCGGGTGGGGCAAGCCGCGTCCCGTCGCCGGGGTGGCCGACGTGGTGGCGCGGCTCGGCGACCGGGCGCTGGTCAGCTTCGCGGCGTCCGAGGACGACCTGGTCGCGGTGGTCGTGGTCGGCTCCGACGTGCGGCTGGCCCGGCTCGGGTCGGCCGAGCGGGCGGCCGAGAGCGCCCGGATGCTCAACGCGGACCTCAACGCGCTGGCACCCGACCACCTGCCGGAACCGTTGCTGCGGGTGATGTCGGTGTCGGCGCGCAAGCAGGCCGACCGGCTCGACGCGCAGCTGATCCAGCCGCTGGCGGAGCTGATCGGCGAGCGCGAGCTGGTGGTCGTGCCGACCGGCGCGCTGTACGCGGTGCCGTGGGGCGTGCTGCCGACGCTGCACGGGCGGCCGACCGTCGTGGCGCCGTCGGCCACCGCCTGGCTGGCCGCGGAGCGCGCCGAGAGCGGGCCCGTCGGGCGGACGGTGCTGGTGCGCGGCCCCGAGCTGCCCGCCGCCGTCGGTGAGATCGACAAGCTGGGCGCGCACTACGCCACCGCCGCGTTGATGTCGGGCCGGCAGGCGTCGGTCGCCACGGTGCTGGAGGCGTTGGACGGCGCGGGGATCGCGCACCTGGCCGCGCACGGCGTCCACGAGCCGGAGAACGCCCTGTTCTCCCGGCTGGAGCTGAGCGACGGCCCGCTCTACGCGCACGAGATGGCCGGACTCGCCCACCCGCCCCGGCAGGTCGTGCTGGCCGCGTGCGAGCTCGCGCTCAACCGGATCCGCCCTGGTGACGAGCCCCTGGGCTTCGCAAGCGCCCTGCTCGCCAGCGGCTCGCAGATGGTGGTCGCCCCGCTGAGCCGGGTCGGCGACCAGGCGTGCGCCGCCGCGATGGACGACTACCACCGCAGCCTGGCCGCCGGCGCCCGACCGGCCGTGGCGCTGGCGGACGCGATCGCGGTCGACCCGTTGCGGCGGCCGTTCGTCTGCCTCGGCAGCGGCTGAACCCGCTGCTGGGCTAACGCGCTTGCGCGGTGGCTTCCAGAGGGCACCCGCTGGTGGCCTGGCCGCGCCGGACGCGGTGTTCTTCTCCGGTCCCGTGATGTTCGCCGACGCCCTGGGCGCGGCGCTGCGCCCCGACCTCACGCGCCGACCGGCGGGTACAGTCCTCTGTGGACGGACGGCACAGCTCGACAGCCGACACGTATCGGGGACGCCGCTACCGAGCGTCCGCGAAGGCGCTCGATGAAGTCCTTTCGGGTGCCGTACTCCCAGCGCTGTGGCTCTATCGTGGGATTGTGGTCGGCCTTGGCATTCGCGTCCCGGCCCCGGGTATTCGCCTCGTGGGAATCGGCACCTCACGAGCAGGAGTGGGTTGATGACACGCTTGGGACACAGGGCACTCGTCACGCTGTGCGCGTTCGGCCTGGTGATCGGGGGCGGGGCGGCCGTGGCCGACACGCACGCACCCGCGCCCAGGCTCGACGCGGCCGAATGCGGCGGATTCGCCAGTGCGTACAACCCCGATGTCAAGGCCGCGTTGATCGCCGCCGGTCTCAACCCGGCTGAGGCGAAGGGTCCGGTCGGCGCCTATTGCACCGTGACGGGTCGCGCGGCACAGGTCGAGTACTCGTTGAAGCTCGAAGGCATCGAGGGAATTCTCTTCACGTGCGCGAAGGCGGAGAAGAAGACCGACGTGATCACGTTCTTCAACGACTGCAAGAGCTGATCCCGCGCATCACGTCCATTGTGGAGGGTCACCCACCTCCCGACCGCACCCCTTGTGGACCACCGATGCACGAGGCGACTCACGCCGACCGGGCCGGCGCGGGGCGCACCGGGATCTCCAGCACCGTGGCGGTCTCGCCGTCCGCGTCGACCAGGTGCTCCTCCACCGTCGGGCCGCCCACGGCCAGGTCGTGGCGGCGCAGCCAGTCGAACAGCTCCCGCCCGGCGCGGACGACGCCCGACGCCGGTGGGGCCACCGCGCGCACCACGGTCCGCTCGGGCAGCACCAGGGGCTCGCCGCCGCGTTCCGTCGCCACGGCCGCCGGGAAGCCGCTCGTCGGCTCGCGGTCGAGCCAGGTCAGCACCGTGGTCGAGCACCAGGCGGCGCCCAGCTCGGACGGGTGGCCGACCTCGATGCGCTCGACCCGCAGGCGACGTGCGGCCACCGTGGTCAGCTGCGGCAGGACGGCGGTCGGCACGGCGAGGCGGTCCTCGGCCGCGGCGACGGCCGCGGACAGGGCGGCGATGTCGCGGCGCAGTGCGTCCACCCGCTCGGTCAGCGCTCGGCGCAGGTCGGTGTCGGGCGCGTCGACCAGGTCGGCGATCTGCCGCAGCGGCAGCCCGAGGCGGCGCAGGCCGCGGACGCGTTCCAGCCGGGTCAGCTCCGCCACGCCGTACCAGCGGTAGCCGGTGGCGCGGTCCACGGCGGCCGGGCGCAGCAGCCCGATCCTGTCGTAGTGGCGCAGCGTGCGGTCGGAGACGCCGACCATCCGCGCCAACTGCCCGATGCGCCACATGCTTGACCTTGCCCCTGCGTCAGGTTCCTACGGTCGCCGGCCATGACCACAACTCACCGGCTCACCGGTGTCCTGCTGCTGACCGCCCTCACGGCCATGGTCGCCGGTGCGGCCGTCGTCGTGCCATCGGGGTTGACCCTGAACCCGGCCGAACCCGCCGCCGCGCTGGCCGCGATCCGCGACCGGACCGCGTTGCACCTGCTCGAACTGGGGCTCGACGTGATCGGCTGGACGGCCCTCGTCGCCGCCGCGCTCACGATGGCCGCCCGCCGGGTCGCGCCGCTGCCGGCCGGGCTGCTCGCGTGCGCGGGGCTGGCGGGCCTGCTGCACGACGCGGGCAACCTGGCGGTGACCCAGCTGGCCGCCGAGCCCGCGGCCGTCGAGGTGGCCAGGGCGGTGCTGCTCGTGGCCAAGTGGACCGTCAACCTGGCCGGTCTGCTGTGGGCGGCGGCCACCGCGGCCGCCGCGCTGTGCCTGCCCGTGACGGCTGGTCTGCGCCGTGCCGGGCTGGTCGCCGCGCTGTCCAGTCTCGGGTCCGTGCTGCTGCCCTGGACGACCGGGCTGGCCGGCCCGTCCGCGGCGTTGGAGCAGGTCGGTTACGCGCTCCACCTGCCCGTCGTGGTCTGGTACGGGGTGCTGGGGTGGCGGGAGCTCGGGACGCCGTGAGTCCCAGTGGCGGTGTCGGTCGGGCGTCGAGCGGGTAATGGTGGGTGACGGCGTCGCAGCCGGATCGGGGTGGAGGAGCGGTAGTGCACGGGGATGTCGATCAGCCGGTGACGGTCGAGGACGTGGGTGAGGACGGCGTGGTGGTCGCCGCCGTGCACGGCGACTTCGACGTCGACAGCTTCCGCGACGTGCGCGAGGCGTTGTTCACCTGCCTGAACGGCCGGGC
Organism: Actinosynnema sp. NPDC049800; assembly: GCF_040656635.1. Lineage (NCBI taxonomy): Bacteria > Bacillati > Actinomycetota > Actinomycetes > Pseudonocardiales > Pseudonocardiaceae > Actinosynnema > Actinosynnema sp. NPDC049800. The sequence goes on from NZ_JBFAMT010000035.1 coordinate 8,085, forward strand.
GTCCGCGTTGGTGGTCGACCTGGGCGACGTGGGGTTCTTCGGGTCGATGGGCATCGCGGTGCTGGTGGAGGCACGGCAGCGCGCCGACGTGGTGGGCGCCGGGTTCGCCGTGGTGGCGGGCAGGCGCACGGTGGCGCGGCCGATCCGCATGACCGACACCGAGGACCTGCTGCGGCTGCACCGCACCCAGGACGAGGCGCTGGCCTCGGTGCGCGCCCGGACCGGGCACGAGGCGGACACCGGGTTCTCGTGGTGGTCGTCGTGACCCCTCGGCTCGCGCCGTCCCGGTTCACGCCTCGTCGAAGCCGATGACCAGCAGACGGTCGTCCCGCTCGACGACGGTCAGGAGGTAGTCCTCGGTGACCGGGTCGGCGTCGTCCCGGGGCGTGAGCTCGAGGGTGACGAGGACGGTGGAGGTGGACCCGTTGGCCGTGACCTCCGGCTCGCCGCTCACGGCGACCGCGCGGTAGGCGCTCCAGAACTGGTCGTCCTCCCACTCCGACGGCCGGTTCTCCGGGGCCCAGTTCTCCCGGGCCGTGGCGGCGTCGTGCGGGAGGTTGGCGAAGTGGGCGTGCACGAACCGGACGACCGTCGCGGCGTCCGGCGCGGTCTCGGTCGGCTCGGCGGCCTCCTCCGACGTGGTGTAGGGCTCCGAGGTGACGGGCGCGTCGGCGGTGGGCACGTCGGCCGGTGCGTCGGTGCCCGGTGCGTCGGTGTCGGAGGGCTCCGCCCGGGTGGTGGCCGGGTCGGACGTGGCCGGCGTGGCCGACTGCCCCGTGCTGTCGAGCAGCGACGTGATCAGCACGGTGGCCGCGACGGCGACCACCACGGCGGCCGCGAGCGCCGGCACGACCCACCTGCGGCGGCCGGGGTCCGACGCGGGCGGCGCGGTCATCGGACGTGCCGTCACGGGCGGCCCGGTCATGGGTTGCGCGGTCATGGGCGGCGCGGTCAAGGGCAGCGCGGTCATCGGCTGCGCGGTCGTCGAAGGTGCGCCGATCGCGGTCGGTGCGTACGCCGGTGGCATCGCCCTGGTGGGTGGCGCGGACACCGCCGGCACGGCACCGGGCGGTGTCGGAGCAGGCGGGGTCGGAGCAGGCCGTGTCGGAGTCGGCGGGGTCGGAGTCGGCGACGCGGCGCCGGTCAGGGCGGCCAGCTCGCGGCTCGCCCGCTCGGCGGTCGGCCGGGCGGCCGGGTCGTTGGCCAGCAACCTCGTCAGCACCGCGGTCAGCGGACCCGACCGCCTCGGCGGCACGACCCGCCCGCCGGCGATCCGGTGCAGCATCCCGAGGTCGTTGTCACCGCCGTCGAACGGCGGCCGGCCCTCCACCACGGCGTAGAGGGTCGCCCCGAGGGAGAACACGTCGGCCGCCGGCGTCGGGTCCGCGCCGCGGGCCAGTTCCGGCGCGAGGTAGGCCAACGTGCCCGCGAGCATCCCGGTCCGGGTGACGGTGACGTCGCCGACCGCGCGGGAGATGCCGAAGTCGGTGATCTTGACCGTGCCGTCGGCGCCGATCAGGACGTTGCCCGGCTTGATGTCGCGGTGCACCACGCCGGCCCGGTGCGCGGCGGCCAGCGCGGAGGCGACGTGACCGCCGATCCGCGCCGCCTCGGTGGGCGGCAGCGCGCCGCGTTCGGCGAGGACCGCCGACAGGCTGCGCGAGGGCAGGTACTCCATCACCAGGCACGGCTTGCCGTCCTCGACGACCACGTCGAACACGCCGATCGCGTTCGGGTGCTGGAGCCGGGCGGCGATGCGGGCCTCGCGCATGGCGCGGCGGCACGCCTCGTCCACCTCGGCCGCGTCCAGGCCGGGCAGCAGGAGCTGCTTGATCGCGACGTCCCGGTGCAGCAGCTCGTCGTGCGCCCGCCAGACCACGCCCATCGCGCCGCTGCCGAGACGTTCCACCGGGGTGTAGCGGTTGCCGACCTTGTCCACGCCGGCAGAGGCTAATCGAGACGCCGCGCCGGCAACGCCACTTGCCGAACTTGCCGCCCACCGGACCGAAGGTCGACCGAAGTCCTCAGTGGTCTCCGGCACCGCCGGCAGGAAGAAGCCCGCCGGGCCCCTGCTCAACTACGCTCGAGGGGTCGGAGGGAGCCGGTCATGACGGACGAGGAGCTCGTGGTCGAGTTCGCCCTGACCCGACTGGACAACCCCGGGCTCGACCTGGAGGAGATCGCCGCGCTCGTGGTCCGCCGGGTCGGCCACGACCGCATGCTGGAGTTCGCCTCGCGGAACCTGGCCACGCGCGGCGAGCTGCGGGGCGCGGCGTTCCCGTCCGCGGTCGAGCACGTGCTCCGGGTCGTGCTGACGCTGCGCGGTCCCGCCGACTGAACGCCGAGGTCAGAGCGTCTTGGCGGGCGCGCGGTCGGCGTACTCGACCAGCAGGTCGGCCAGGTGGTCCTCGATCGGCATGGCGGGCGGCACGGGGCGGTCGGGGCGGCGGCCGGCGACCAGGTCCGAGACGAACACCGTGACCGCCTCCGGCGGCGGCAGCACCGGCGGGCCGAGGTAGGTCAACGGGAGCAGGTCCGCTCCCCGGCCGACCTCGATCCCGGCGCACCACCCGGTGTGCTCGTCCCACACCAGCGCCAGGTCCTTGTCCGGGTGCCGCGGCACCCGCTGGTCGAGGGCGATGTACGCCGTGGCGTCCGGCGCGCACTCGTACCAGCACGACTCCAGGTCCACGCCCAGCCTCCGGGCGATCAGCCGCAGGTACTGCCGCAGGCCCCGGTCCTCCGGGCCGTCCGCCTCGATCCCGACCATCGACGACCTCCACCCGCGACGGGCACCGCCAGGGCAGGTGCGCCATCTCAATTGGGCCCAGTCTGCATCCACTCGACGACCGAGGGCATTAGGCCATTCGGATGAGAAGCGGTGACGTGGAGTGTCCGCCGATCGCCGTAGCGCGGGGTTTCAGACGCTGCGCAGCACCGAGACTACGACGCCGAGGACCACCGCCCGGTCGCCGTCGATGACGTCGTGGGCCGGGTTGCGCGGCTCCAGGAACACGTGGCCGTTGCGACGCCGGTAGACCTTCACGGTCGCCTCGTCGTCGATCATCGCGGCGACGATCTGGCCGGAGTGCGCCTCGTGCTGCTGCTTGACCACGACGATGTCGCCGTCGCAGATCGCCGCGTCGACCATCGAGTCGCCGCGCACCCGCAGGCCGAACACGGTGCCGCGACCGGTCAGCTCGCGCGGCAGGGTCAGCACGTCGTCCACGTGCTCCTCGGCCGCGATGGGCGTGCCGGCCGCGATGTGACCGACCAGCGGCACGGGCACCGAGTCGGCGGCCTCCCGCGTCGACGGCTCGCGCAGGAACAGGCGCACGTCCATCGGCCGGGACACGGCGGCGCCGCGCTTGAGGAAACCCTTCTCCTCCAAGGCCGACAGGTGCTTGGAGACCGAGGACGACGAGCGCAGGCCGACCGCGTCGCCGATCTCCCGCGTGCTCGGCGAGTACCCGTGCTCGACCACCCAGTCGCGGATCGCGGCGAGGATCCGCTGCTGGCGTGGCGGGAGGGTCGAGGTGTCCAGGTGCCCGAAGGCGTCAAGATCGTCGTAGGCGGTCACCTGCGGGATGATAGAGCGGGGCGCCGACGGCCGCGCCCGGGCATGTGGTTACCGACTGGTCGCCCCCTCCCCGGATGAACACCGTGCCGTCGTCGTTCCTGGCGCACGACTTCCGCGAGCTGCGCACAGACCACTGTGGACGGCCTGCTGGGTCGAACACGCCGAAGGAGTGACCTCCGACCCGGAGGCCGACCTCGGAGATCACTCCGGCCGGCGTCGCGTCACCGTGATTCGTGGGCGTCCACGGCGAGTTGCCGCAGTTCGGCCGTGCACATCATGAACCGGTCGGTCGGCAGGTGCTTGAAGTAGTAGCCCACGTCCGCCCCCAGCGCGAACACGTGGACCGGGACCCCGGCCCGCCTGCCCGCCTCCACGGACTGGCGCAGCCCGGACATGACGGCCGGGTGCCGCGTCTGGTACGAGGAGGCGACCCGGTGGTTGCCGCGGTCCGCGGCGAGGTAGAACTGGGTGAGGTCCTTGGTGCCCATGAAGATCTCGCTCGCGCCCGCCTCGCAGAACCCGGTCACCGAGTGCACCGCGGCGGGGGTCTCCACGAACACCGACAGCGGCACGTCGTCGGACAGGTCGAGCCGCTCCCGCAGGCGCAGGAACTCGTCCTCGTCGTTGATGAACGGCACGGCGAAGCTCAACCGGTCCACCTCCGGCCCGAGCCGTTCCCGCACGTACGCGCGCAAGGCCCGGAACGCGTGCGGGTAGTGCGGCTCGTGCAGCAGCCACCGCGCGCCGTGCAGGCCGAGTTCCGGGTTGGACTCGTGGTCGACGTCGACCACGTTGGTGATCTGCGCGGCGTCGTCGGACCGGAGGTCCAGCAGCCTCATCACCAGGCGTTGGCCCGGCAGGAGCTCCTTGACGATGGCGCACAGCTCCGCCCCGATCGCCGCGCCGTAGCGCTCGGCCTCGGGAATGCCCGCGCGGAGCGCGTCGAGCGGGCTCAGCCCCGAGGAGAGGCAGACGAACTCCTCGCGGATGAAGAACGAGGTCACCTGGTCGACCCGGGGTTGGATCGCATTCGTGGACTGGATGTCGGTCGCGTCGGCGATGACGACGCAGACCGAACGCAGGTCTTCCGGGGTGACGGTGGGGTATTCCACGGATTGTGCCGTGACGTCGGTCTCGCCGAGGGTGACCGACTCGCGGTCGGTCCGCACGGTCACTTCGCCGACCAACCCGGCGAGTTCGGCGTGCGGAATCCGGAGCACCGGAATTCCCCGTGATCGGCACAGGGATTCCATGTGACCGGTCCGACCGCCACCGGAACACACCACGGCGGCGGACCTGACGATCGTGTCGTACAACTCGGGGCCGAGCACGTCGACCACGAGCACGGAACCGGGCTGGGGTCTTCCCGTGTGATTGGCGATGCCGCGAACACTCGTCGACGGCGAACCGACGAGCAGAACCCCTGGGATCTCGCGCGGGCTCACAGCACCCTCCTACCGATTCCGGTCGGTTTGCGGACCTGGCGGGCGAGTCGGCTTGGCTGCCGACCTCCGGGGCCGACGTCGTGGCGCACGACGTCGGCCCCGGGTTTGCGTCGAACACGACGAACCATGACCCGAGCCTCGCAGTCGGCGGGCCGGCCCGGCATCTTCTCTCGTGCGAGGTAGTGGTCCATTCGTGCCGTGTCGGCCCCGGGTTCACGGGCAACCACGGAGTAGTCGGCGGGTGCGGAGTCGCGCAGAATTGGTGGCGCGGGTCCGAGCGGAGCCCGGTTCAGGCGACCGGCTCCACCGCCTCTTCGAGCCCGAGCAGGAAACGGAGTTCGCGCGGCGTCACGGAGAGGTCCGTCAGCTTCGTGGTGGCGGCCGAGTTCACCGCGAACCGCAAGGCCCGGTCCGTCGGCGGGCCGTCGCCGTCGCGCGGGGCGAGGTCCCGGACCCGGTGAATGGCCTCCTCCAGCAGGGCTGCCAGCGCTTGGCGGTCGTCACGGCGACGGGTCGCCATACGGCGGACGTCGAGCATGACCGAATGCGAGACGGCCTCGCGCAATTCGGGATCGGCCGTTTCGGTCAACGCGCCGACGAGCCCCTCCGCCTGCTCGTCGTAACACGATTCGATGCGGTGCAGCGTGGTGGCCGCGACTTCCACCGAGTGGTTCTTGATCGCGGCGAGGTTGAACGTGAACGCGCCGGTCCGACCGTTCCGGATGATCTCGTCGCCCTCACGCGGGCTGCCCACGACGGAAACGGGACCGGACGGCGTGCCGTCGGGACCGAGGAGTCGGCCGCACGGGTCGACTTCGACACCGCGCCCGGTGCGCCGGTGCGCGACGGCGATTTCCTTCCGCAGCAGGTTCGTCCACAGCGCGGAGTCCGCGCGCTCGTAGTTCGTCTCGCGCCCGAAATTCGAGACGACGAGATCCGCCTCGATCGTCCGCGTCGCGCCCTGCCCCGTGACGGACAGGACGAGCGTGCCCGCTCCGGTGGCCCGGATCTCGTGCACGCGGCCGGTGGTGAGCACGATCTGACCGCCTTCGCCCATGGCCGCGTCGACGATATTCGTGGTATAAGCCATTGCGCTCACCCGAAGCACGGCCAACAGGCTCCCGTAGCTGTCGAGCAACGCGCGGAGCTCGTCCGTGGGAATGCGCTCCAGGATCGCGGGCAGATAAGGCTCCCACGATTTGGCGACCCGTTCCGTCACCACGACCGGAGATACTTCGGGATGTTCACGGGTGAGGATCGCGCACGCGCGCTCCCATTCTTCCCGGAAGCGGCGGACGAATTCCTCCCGCCCTTCCCAGCGGTCGCCGAGCAGTTGCGGCGCCGGTAACTCGAGAACCTGGTGCCGATGGTTCGACGGATAGGTGCGAGGCGTCAGCCCGGAACCGGAGATCATGTGGATCCGACCTTCGTGCCCCTGGCGTAACAACAGCGTCGCGGAGTCGTAGGCGCTGAGCAACGTGCCGACGATCGCGACGACGCCGTCCTTGCGCACGTGGAGCAACCGCTCGATACCGCTCTTGGAATACGGGCTGCGCACGAACGCCGGGTGCTCCAGCACCTCGGCCGCGAACGCCGGGTACTTCGTCTCCAGCCCGGTGGCGAGCACGACGTGGTCGGCCTCGAGGACCACCGGCTCGCTCCCGGCGCCGTCGGGCAGGTCGATGAAGCCCTCCACCACGACGTGCGCGTGGTCCTCGAAGACCTCCACGTCGACCGCTTCCCCGTCGACCTCGACCAGCCTCACGCCCGCCGCCGCCTCGCGGACGGCCTCGGCGAGGCGGCTCTCCAAGTAGTCCTGGTAGATCCGGCGCGGCGCGGGACCGGACTCGGTGAACTCGAAGTCGCGCCAGTCCCCCGGCCAGTCCGACCGGTCGGCCTCGTGGTTGGCCCAGCGGATGAAGTCGTCGACGTCCTCGCGGAATGCCGACATGCGGCCCGCCTGGATGTTGAACACGTGGTGCCAGTGGTTGCTCTCGCGCTGGTAGGCCACGCCGGAGTTCCGGTAGTCCGGACGGCGTTCCACCAGCACCACCTCCAATGGCTCGCGGGCGAACCTGAGAAAGCGGATGGTGGTCGCGGTGCCGGCCAGACCCGCTCCGACGACGACAACCCGGCGGAACCGGTCCACGCTTTTCACCATGCCACCTCTGTTTCCCTCTGGAGCTACCCGCCGAAGTCGCGGACGGCGAGCCGAAGCCACGCCGTTCCGGACCGCGCATTGGTTGATCGGCCAGTAGAATACCGTCGATCATGCGAGGTGGACATGCCGCGAAGGCCGCGTGACCCAATCGTTCCTCGGAATTTCGCCCGAAGCCGGCCGGACGTTCGACGGGTTCGACGTGATGATCACCGCGGCACCCTGGGCCAGGCCGGATCCGGGGCCGATCACGAGGGATATCGATGCATTCCCGAAGCCATTACCGCACAGGTGCTTGACAATTCGCCGCACGACTGGAGGTCACCGAGTCCGCAAAAATGCGGACAAAACAGCGGAGGCCGCCGACGGCGACGCGTCGACGACCTCTCACGAGCGGGCGGGGCGGGAGTCAGGAACCGTTCGGCCGCGGCGCGGCGGACGCCAGGAGGGCTTCGGCCAGCCCTCGTCCCCGCTTGGCGGGACCGTCCGGGCCGAACGACTGGCCCGACGCGTGCAGGCCCTCGAAGACCAGCATCAGCTGGTCGGCCAGCGCGTCCGGGTCCTCGACCCCGAGCTCGTCGGTCAGCTCGCGCATCCGCGCCCTGGTCCACGACTTCGCCACGAGGGCGTTGTGGTGCGCGGGCAGGTCGGGCTCCGGGAACTCGGCCATCGAGATGAGGAACTTGCAGCCGCGGAACGCCTCGGAGGAGAGCTCGCGGAGCACGATGTCGAACACCGCCAGGATCTGGTCGCGCGGGTCCGGGCCCGCGCCCTCGACGGCGGCGGTGAACTGGGCGCGGAACTCGAGGTCGGCGCGCTCGACGTAGGCGCCGACGAGGTCGTCCTTGGACGCGAACAGGCGGTAGAGGGTGGTCGGTGCGACACCGGCCTCGGCCGCGACGAGGTCCACGCCCGTGGCGCGGATCCCCCTCAGGTAGAACAGGTCCCCGGCCACTCGCAGTACGTGGGACCGGGTCTCAGCAGCGGTTCGATGCACGGGTTCCCCTCGCCATCGCCATGCTAGGGACGGTTCCCTAAAGTCTACTCCCGCACCAATGGCCCCACTATTCCCCGCTGCACCCGCTTGCCGTGGCCGAGCGCGCGCCGGCTCACCCCTCCGCGCCGCCGGCGACCCACGTGGCCCGACGCGAGGCCTCGACCTCGAACGGCAGGCGCACCACCGCGACCGGCGGACCCGCGAGGTCGGCCGCGTCCAGCACCAGCACCTCGTCGCCCGCGACGGTCACCACCCAGCCTTGCCCCTCGTCCTTGCCGTTCGGCACGAACACCGGCTGGCTCGGCGTGGTGGCGAGCTCGCGGCGCCACGTGCAGCCCAGCGCCACGTCGTGGCGGATGATCGCGGCGCCCGCCGTGCCGAACACGAAGCGGTGGCGGCGGCCCGCCAGGCGGTCGTCGACGACGCCGACGTCCATCGCGGGCAGCTCGACCTGGCGCACGCCGCCGGTGGCGAGGTCCAGCGTGTGGCGACGCAGCACGCCCGGCGCCCAGACCGCGTCCACGACCACGCGACCGAGGTCCTCGTAGGCGTTGACCAGGGACAGCACCTCGCCCTCGGCCACCTCGAACCACAGCGGCCGGCCGTAGGCGAGCAGGCCGATGCGCGTCGGGCCGGTGGCCGGGCCGGAGTACGGGTCGCGCAGGCCGACGAGGTCGGCGGCGCGGCTGTAGTACGGCGCCGAGTCGAAGACGACCACGAAGCGGTCCGTCACGCCGACCGCGCGCATCCGGGGCGCGCCCTCCAGCGGGAACGGCTCGGCGCGCAGCACCTCGCCGTCGTCGCCGAGCGTGACGTGCTCGGCGTAACCGAGGTCCGGGTGCGACATGGCCGTGTGCCACACCCCGCCGTCGAAGACCGGGCGGGCCATCGTGGCGCCGGAGGGCAGGTCGGCCGGCACGAGGGCGGCCGGCCTCGGGCCGCGGTACCACCGCGCGCCGTCCGGCCCGAGCCGGACGCCCGACACGCCGTACTTGCCGGACCAGACGAGCGCACCGTCCAGCCCGGCGGGCAGCGCACCACGCACCACCAGCGCTTCCGCGACCTCCCGCACCGACGCGACCACGCCAACCACCCCGTCCTCACATTCCATAACACTGTCTTACTACCATTTATAGCGGCGTTATGGAACCTCGTCAAGCCGATCCGGCCCCTGGCGGCACGTGTACCCGTACGGCCTATTGCGCCAACCTCACGTCTCGCGGACAGGACGTGGTGGCCCACCCGGTGGTCACAACTGGTCACCTCGAGGGTCCGGCGCGCTCGTGGCGGACTCGATCGCGATCGTCGTGGCGCCGCCCGCGGCGAGGCTCCGGTGCCGGGTGACGTCGTGGTCGAGCTGCCGCGCCAGGCGCCCGATGGTGGTCGAGGTCAGGTAGCCGTCGGCGCCGGCGTCGAGCATGCGCCGGACGGGACCGTGGTAGCTGACCGCGAGGCCGTCGTCCTCGACCTCGGTGACGATGACGCGGGCCTTCGGGAACACAGACCGGAGCAGCCCGATCAGCTGCGGGCTGCCGGGCGGCGCCAGCAGCACGTCGGCCGTCTTCGGCGCCGCGTGCAGGTCGAGCACGATGTAGTCCTCGCCGAGGGCGGCCGACAGCGACGCCCGCGCCGACCTGGACAGCTTCATCGCGGTGGCGACCACGGTCACGTCGTGCACCGCCGGGTCCGGCCCGGCGTCCCCGCGCGGTTCGGCGGTGGCGGTGACCGTCGCGATCGGGACACCGTCCCTCGTGACGACCAGGCTCTCACCGGGGCTGAGCGCGTCGAGGAGCGCGACGACGTCCTCAGGCAGCCGTGTCGCGTCGATGTGTCCGCGTTCGTCGATCATGTCTATGGGACGGCTACGCCCCCTGCGGCGTTGGCCGGCGCACGTCGTCCGGCTGAACCGAGCCCGGACACGGCAACGGCACCTCGCTGTGGGACGAGGTGCCGTTGGGAGGTGCCGCGGGCTACAGCGGCACGTTGCCGTGCTTGCGCGCCGGCGTCGGGCGACGCTTGTCGCGCAGCATCGCCAAACCCCGCGCGACCGCGGACCGGGTGTGCGCCGGGTCGATCACGTCGTCGACCAGGCCCCTCTCGGCCGCGTAGTACGGGTGCACGAGCTGTTCGGAGTACTCCGCCAGCAGCTCGGCCCGCAGCGCGTCCGGGTCGGCCGCCGCGGCGAGCTCCTTGCGGAAGATCACGTTCACCGCGCCCTCCGCGCCCATCACCGCGATCTCGTTGGTCGGCCAGGCCAGCGCCAGGTCCGTCCCGATGGACCGGGAGTCCATCACGATGTACGCGCCGCCGTACGCCTTGCGCACGATCACCTGGATGCGCGGCACGGACGCCTCGCAGTAGGCGTAGAGCAGCTTCGCGCCGTGCCGGATCACGCCCGCGTGCTCCTGCGACGTGCCGGGCAGGAACCCCGGGACGTCCACAAGGGACACCAGCGGGATGCCGAACGCGTCGCAGAACCGCACGAACCGCGCCGCCTTCTGGGACGCCTCGATGTCCAGCACGCCCGCGAACACCAGCGGCTGGTTGCCGACCAGCCCCACGACCGCGCCGTCGATCCGGCCGAACGCCACCACCACGTTGCGCGCCCACCCCTCGTGGACTTCGAGGAACTCCCCGTCGTCCACCAGCTCCTCGATGAGCGTGCGCATGTCGTAGGGCTTGTTCGGCTCGACCGGCACGATCGAGGCGAACTCCGGCCGCACGTCGTCCACCGCGCCGACCGGCTCGCGGGCGGGCGGTGGCTCCAGGTTGTTCGACGGCAGCATCGACACCAGGTAGCGGACGTCCTCCAGGCACGACTCCTCGTCGTCGTGCACGAACGACGCCACGCCCGACAGCTCGCCGTGCACCGACGCGCCGCCCAGCTCGTCGTGCGTGACCTTCTCCCCCGACACGGCCTGCACCACGTCGGGACCGGTCAGGTACATCTGCGCCGTGCCGCGCACCATGAACGTGAAGTCGGCCAGCGCGGGCGAGTACGCCGCGCCGCCCGCGGACGGGCCGAGCACCACCGCGATCTGCGGTATGACGCCGGACGCCTCGACCTGGCGGCGGAAGATGCCGCCGTAGCCGTCGAGCGCCATCACGCCTTCTTGGATGCGCGCGCCGCCGCTGTCGTTCAGCGCGATGATGGGCGAGCCGGTGTCGATGGCCATGTCCATCACCTTGTGGATCTTCGCCGCGTGCGCCTGGCCGAGCGAACCGCCGAAGATGGTGAAGTCCTGCGCGTAGACGAACACGCGCCGCCCTTCGATGGTGCCCGAGCCCGCCACCACGCCGTCGGTGTGCGGGCGGTGCTCGGACACCTTCAAGCCGTGCGCCTGGTGCCGCCGGTAGAGCTCGATCTCGGTGAACGAACCCTTGTCCAGCAGCATGTCCAGGCGTTCACGCGCCGTGTGCTTGCCGAGCGAGCGCTGCCGGCGCACCGCTTCGGCGTTGGACACCGCGCGGTCGCGCAGGTCGTCGTTGCGCTCCCGCAACAGGTCCATCGTGCGGATGGGCAGTTCGGGTCGGAAGTCCGAGTGCCCGTTGACGTGGTCGATCCCTGAAGTGGTCATCGTCGGCCTGCCTGGCGATCGGTCACCGCACCGGTGTCGGCGAGCCACCGCACCGTGTCGGTGACCGTGTCGGCGAACGGACGGGGTTTGAGGTCGAGCGTGCTCGCGGCCGGGTCGACCCGGACCGCCGCGCCGACCGTGGCGATCGCGCCGTACTCGGCGGGGATGTGCCACGGCCAGAAGGGTTGCACCAGGTCGACGAGCCGCCCGACGGGCGTCATCATCGCGGCGGGCAGGAAGACCGCCGGCAACGCGCGACCGGTGGCCTTCCTGATGCCGTCGAGGTACTCCCTGATCGTCAGGTAGTGCCCGGGCCCGAAGTGCCGGCCCGTGACGTCCGGGGACAGCAGCGCCGCGTGCAGCGCCGCCGTGTCCCGCACGTCGCCGATCTGCAGCCCGCCCGAGGGCCACATCGGCATGATCCCGCGCAACGTGTTGCGCAGCCGCTCGACCTGGTCGCCGAGCTTCGGGTCGTGCGGCCCGAGGAGGGGCGGCGGGTAGCTGACGACCACCGGCGCCCCTTCCTCCTGGTGCCGCCGCGCGATGGCTTCCGACGCGGCCTTGGTGGCCGCGTACGGCTCCCGGGTCGCGCCGACGGGCGACTGCTCGCGGATCACCCGCACACCGGGCCCGAACAGGGCCGCGATGCTCGACACGTGGACGATGCGGCCCGCACCGGCACGGCGGGCGGCGGAGAGCACCACCTCCGTGCCGTGTGCGTTGGTCCGCAGCATCTCCGCCCGCCTGCGCCGGTCGAACGAGTACACCGACGCCGCGTGGACCACCGCGTCCACGCCGCGCACCGCCGCGTCGACCGACCGCTCGTCGGTCACGTCGCCGACGAAGACGTCGACGGCGTCGGGCGGCACCTCCAGCGGTCGCGTGGCGGCCTCCACCGCGTCCGCGTCCCGGACCAGCAGTCGGACCCGGTGTCCGGCGCGCACGAGCTCCGCCACCGTGTGCGAGCCGACGAAACCGGTACCCCCGGTGACGGTCACCAGCATGTGCACTCCCTCCCGAAGCGGGCGGACCCGCGGGTCAGACCTGGTGGAACGAGCTGCTGTAGAACAGCAGCGCCGACGCGCTCGCGCCGCGACTGGAGCCGAGAACCTGCCCCACGAAGATCGTATGGTCCCCGCCCTCGTAGAACTGCACCAGCTCGCACTCCAGCCAGGCCAGCGAACCGTTGAGCAGCGGTGCGCCGGTGTGCGGTCCCTCGATCCAGTCCACCGCGTCGAACTGCTCCGGCCCGAGCGGCCGGCGCTTGTCGGCGAAGTACTTCGCGGTGTCCCGCTGGTCCGCGCCCATGATCGACACGCCGAACCGCTTGGCGTTGGCGATCGCGTCGTGCATCACCGCCGAGTGCGAGATGCAGCAGAGCACCAGCGGCGGGTCGAGGGACACCGAGGTGAACGAGTTCGCCGTCATGCCGTGCGCGCGCTCGCCGCCGACCGTCAGCACCGTGACCCCGGTCGCGAACAGGGACATGGCCTCCCGCAGCGAGGTCTCCTCCATCGTGGGCGCCGCCTCGTACATGTCCGTCATCCCCCCAGCCCGGCACGGGCGAGTGCCGGGGCCTCGGCGTAGGGCGCGAGCGCCTTCCGCAGGTCTTCGGGCACCCGGGAAGGCACCGTGTTGGTGTTCGGGCCGCGCATGCACGCGATCCGCTGCCTGCCCTTGGCGACCAGGACCTCCTGGCCGCCGGTGACCTTGACGTAGTCGAAGCTGAACTGGACCTGCGTCTGGGTCAGCTCCTCCAGCCGCATCCGCACCGACAGGTCGTCGAAGAGAGTGATCTCGGAGAAGAACTCGCACTCCACCTTGAGGGTGAACAGCTTGAGGTCGTCCTGGAGGTCCCGCAGCACGCTCGGCGCCTTCTCCTTCAGGAACATCTCCCGGCACCGCCCCTGCCACCGCAGGTAGTTCACGTAGTACACGTTGCCGACGAGGTTGGTCTCCTCGAACCCGACGGTGTGCCGGATCTCGTAGTAGTCGGTCATGTCAGCTCTCCTTGCCCACGAGCACCGCGAACACCACCGGCTCGGCCCGGTCGATGACGGTGGTCACCCAGGTGGCGACCTTGGCGTCGCCGGTCGACAGCACGGCCCAGCCGTCCGGGTGGACCCGGTCGACGGTCAGCGCCTGCGTGGTGGAACCGGTCTTGCGCAGGCACTCCAGGGCACTCCACACGCGGGTGCCGGAGATGGCCGCCGTCTCGCCGACCTCGGAGGCGAGCAGGTCGCGCACGGCGATCAGGTCGTCGCCGAGCAGACCGGTCCAGTCCTCCTCCGACCGGGCGACGGCTTCCTCGACGTCCACGCCGAGCGTGCCGCCCGCGGCCGCCACGGCGAACGTGACGCCCGCGCTGTGCGAGGCGGACACCTCCGCGCCGTCGACCTCCGGCTTGCCGTCGGGCCGGTAGCGCACCTCGACGGGGCGGTCCAGCGCCCGGCTGAGCGCGAGCGCGGTCTGCGCGCGCCGCTCCGGCGAGGCGTCGGTCGGGTCGGGCTCGACCACGACCGCGCGGCTGCCGCCCAGGACCCGCTCCAGCGAGCGCTCCAGGTACGAGCCGAGCATGGTCGGCGTCCACGGTCCCGCGCCGTCGCGCTTGCGCACGGCCCGCAGCACCAGGCCCTCCCACCGCTCGACGAGCCGGCCCTCGGGGTCGCGCACGTCGAGGTCGTAGGTGTAGCTGTCGCCGTCCTGCGACCGCTCGCGGGCGTCCAGCACCACGTACTGGGCCAGCTGGTCCACCGGCGCGGCCAGGTAGAGCCGCTCCACGCTCTGCGGCAGCAGCGTGGCGTCGGGGACGCAGCACTGGATCGCGTGCATCATCACGTCCCGCGTGCCCGGGTCGGCCAGCATCCGGTCCTGCGGCAGGAACGGCGCGAACCAGGTGGCCACGGAGGTCGTGGCGACCTCGGCCACCGCGTGCCGGGCGCTCGCCCGCCGGTAGCCCTGCAACCGCTGGAACCGCTTGCCCTGGAACAGGACGCTGCCGTACAGCTCGGTGACCGGGTCGACCGGCACCAGCGGCAGCACGGGGGCGCCGTCCACCACGTCACCGGGGATCGCCGGCCGCGGGAACCGCAGTCGGGCCCGGAAGTGGTCGGCGGAGAACCCGGTGTCCTCGGCCCTGATCGCGACGTCCACCGTCTCGGCGTCGCGGGCGAGCGCGGCGATGCGCACCGTCAGCGAGCCTCCCGGCCGCACGACCACCGGCCGCAGGAACTCCACGTCCTCCAGCATCGGCGGCGCTTCGTGCCCGGTGAGGGCACTGGCCACCTGGGTCATGGCCTCCATGCCGATGACCGCCGGGAACAGCAGGTCGCCTTCGAGCAGGTGGTCGCCCAGGTACGGGTCGCTGCCGTCGGACAGGTCGGCCTCGGTGACCAGTTCGACCGCCGGGTAGTGGACCAGCACGCGGTCCACGAACCGGGCCAGCGGCAGCTCGGTGCTCGCCATCTCCAACGTCGGCAGGCCCGCGGCGCGGCCGGAGACCACCAGCACGGGGCCCACGGTCGGGTCGGCCAGCACCTCGCGCAGCACCGCGATGCCCGCGTCGGTGGAGATCGGCGTGATGCCGTCGCGCATCAGCGCCTCGACCACGCCCAGCCGCTCGCCCATGCCCGCGCCGGACCAGACCGACCACTCCAGGGCCAGCACCCTGGCGTGCGGGTGCTTCACGCCGAAGTCGACGGTCAGCTCGCTCATCCAGTCGTTGGCGGTGGAGTAGTGCGCCTCGCCGCGCAGGCCCGCCCGGCCGATGATGCTGCCGAACGTGACCAGGAGCTTGATCTGCTCCGGGTCGACGGCGTCGAGCACCGCGTTGAGGCCGGCGATCTTCGGCGCCAGCGTGGCGTGGAAGTCCTGTTCGGACAGTCCCGTCAACGCCTTGGGCTCGTTGCGGCCCGCGCCGTGCAGCACGGCGGTCACCTCGCCCAGCTCGGCGCGGAACTTCGCCACCGCGACGGCGATCTGCTCGGCGGAGGTCACGTCGGCCCGCTCGTAGCGGTGCTTGATCCCGGCCGCGGTCATCCGGGCGAGGTTGGCCGCCAGCTCGGGGTCGGCGGCCGGGTCGGCCCGGCCGATCAGCGCCAGGGACGCGCCCGAGTCGGTGGCCATCGCGATGGCGCACTCGGCCGTGATGCCCTTGCCGCCACCGGTGACCAGCAGCACGTCGTCCGAGTCGAGCGGGGTGCCCCCCGGCGAGTCGGGCGCCACCTGACCGGACACCGCCCGTAGCACCGGCACCGTCCGCACGCCGTCGGCGTCGTACCGGGCCTGCGAGAACTCCGTCGTGGCCGCGACCTCGGCCGCCACCCGGCGCACCGCGTCGGTGTCGTCGGCCAGGTCGACCAGCGTCACCGGGATGTGCGGCGCCTCCAGGTGCAGCGTGCGGGCCAGGCCCGACGCGCCGAGCTTGTGCTGCACGACCGCGAGCCTGCGACCGGACGCCAGCACGTCGCGCGCGGCCTCCAGGAACAGGCCGACGTGCGCGTCACCGCCCTCCGGCGGCAGCAGCAGGAGCACGCCGTCGCCGGGCAGGCCGGCCTTCAGCGGCTCGGCCAGCGGGTGGCCCTCGGGCGCGTAGACGGTCCACTCGCCCACCGGTCCGGGCGCCGCCGCCACGAGCTCGCGCTCGACGTGCTCGACCAGGAACGGCCGCACCCACGGCGCGACGCCGGGCACCTCGCCGTTGTCGCGCTCGTCGGTGTGCGCCGTGTCGGCCAGGTTGTCGATCAGCTCGGCGAGCTCGCCCATCCGCACGGTGGCGAAGTTGGTCGTGCCCTCCAGGGCCGGGCGGCCGAGGCTGCGGGTGACCTCGTTGACCAGCTGGCCGACCGTGATGGAGCTCAGGTGCAGGTCGTCCAGCGGGTGCGTGTTCGCGGTGATGGCCTCCAGCGGCAGCTCCACGCGCTCCGCGGCCAAGCGGCGCAGCAGCTCCAGCGTGGACTCGCCGTCGGAACCCGTGGCGGTCTCGGACTTCGCCGCCTTGGCCGCGGCGGAGGCGGCCTGCTCGGCCGTGCGCACGGCGGAGTCGAGGGCGGGAGCCGTCTCGCAGGGGCTCGCCAGGAACGTCATCGAGCCGTCCAGCGGCAGGTCGCGGATGACCCGGTCGCTGAACAGGACGTCCGTGCGGACCGGCGCGCCGAGCACGTGCGCGGCGGCGACGACGGTCAGCAGCGAGGTGAGCGACCCGCTGTCGGTGTCGACGGAGAGCGCCGGCTTGTCGGGGGCGATCTCCTCCAGCAGGCCGGTGAGGACGCGGCCGGGGCCGACCTCGACGACCAGGTCGGTCGTCGCGGCGGCCTTGGCGGCGGCCTCGTGGAACCGGACCGGGAGGGTGATCTGGTCGCGCAGCAGCTCGCGCAGGTCGGCGCCCGCCTCCAGCACGTCGCCGGTGACGGTGGAGTGCACCGGGCGGATCAGCCGGCCGAAGTCGAAGTCGACCAGCCGCTCCGCCATGGCCTCCGACGCCGGGGACACCAGCGGCGAGTGGAACGCGTGGGAGACGTTGATGCGGGTCGCCTGCACGCCCGCGGCCCGGGCCACCGCGCACACCCGGTCGACGGCCTCGGCCGGACCGGACAGCACGGTCTGCGCGGGGCCGTTGTAGCCGGCGATCACGACGTCCTCGCCCGCCGCCAGCTCGAGCGCGCGCTCGGCCGTCGTGCCGAGGCCCGCCATCGCGCCGCCGCCCTTGCTGGCGCTCGCCATGACGCGACCGCGTTCGGCGGCCAGCGACAGCACCCGGTTGGCGCTCAGCGCGCCGCCCCAGTGCACCGCGGTCAGCTCGCCGAGGCTGTGCCCGACGGCCGTGTGCGCCTGGATGCCCAGTTCCCGCAGCACGTTCAGCGCGGCGAGGGAGCCGGCGACGATGCGCGGCTGCGCCACCTCCGTGGCGACCTGGTCGCCGTCGGTCGGCAGGCCCGCGGCCTGGAAGACCTCCTCAGCGACGGGGAAGCGGCGGCGGATGGCGCCGACCGCGCCCCGGCCCGAGCCCTGGCCCGGGAACAGGAACGCCAGGCGCGGCTCCGCGGCCCGGTCGTCCAGGAACACGCCGTCGGCGGCGTCGAAGAGCGTGGTGTTCTCGCTCACCGCGACGATCAGCTTCTCGACCTTGCGCTCGGCCTCCTCGGGCGTGCGGGCCACGACGGCGCCGCGCAGCGACGAGCCGGTGAGCCGCGCGGCCAGCGCCGACGCCAGGTCGCCGAGCTCGGCGAAGGCCAGCTTCGGCAGCAGGGCGGCGACCTCGGCGACGCGGTCCTTCAGCGTCGTGCGGTCGGGCGCGTCGAACAGCAGCACCTCGGCGTCCTGGCGACCGGCGACCAACGCCTTCGTGCGCACGTCGAGCTGCTCGCGGCGGGGCGCGTCGGGCGCGGCCTCCAGGGCGATGTGGGTGTTGATGCCGCCGAAGCCCATGGCCGACACGCCGGCGCGCACCGGCTGGTCCTCCGGCCACAGCTCGGCCTCGAGCGGCACGTACATCACCGCGTCGTCGGCGGTCAGCTTCGGGTGCGGGTCGTAGTGGCCCGTGCCCGGCGGGATGACCTGGTGGTGCACGGCGAGGGCCGCCTTGATCAGTCCGGCGACCCCCGCCGCGGCCTTGGTGTGCCCGAAGTTGCCCTTGACGGTGCTCAGCGCGGCGGGCCGGGCGTTGGGGTCGGCGTTGCGGCGGGCCGAGGACAGCGCCTCGATCTCCGTCTCGTCGCCCAGCGCCGTGCCGGTGCCGTGGCCCTCGAAGTAGGACACCGACTCCAGGCCGTAGCCCGCGCGGCCGTAGGCGCGGTGCAGGGCCAGGCGGTGGCCGTCGGCCTCGGGGCGGGTGATGCCGCCCTTGCCGTCCGAGGAGACGCCCCAGCCGGCGATGGTCGCGTAGATGCGCGCGCCCTTGGCCAGGGCGTCCTCTTCGCGCATCAGCACGAGCGAACCGGCGCCCTCGCCCGGCCAGAAGCCGTTGGAGTCCTTGTCGTAGACCTTCATCACGCGCTTGGCCAGCGCGCCGGTCTTGGCGAACCCGATGACCTCGAACGGGTCGATCGACAGGTCGACACCGCCCGCGATGGCCACGTCCATGTCGCCCTCGACGAGCGACTTGGCGGCCGTGGCGACCGACAGCAACGACGAGGAGCACGCGCCGTCGACGGTGTAGCCGCCGCCGCGCAGGTCGAAGTAGTTGCAGATGCGGCCCGCGATCGTGTTCGCGAGGCCGCCCGCCAGGGTGTCCTCGTTGATCTCCGGGAACGGGGCCTTGTAGTCCACTTCCAGCTCGCTCAGGAAGCCCGCGATCTCGTCCTCGGGCCAGCCCTTGCCCGCCAGCGCCGCGGCGACCGTGCGGCGCACGTAAGGCCAGCGCAGCCGCATGATGTTCGCGCGGGAGAACTCACCGGTGAGGCTGTTTCCCAGCACCACGCCGGTGGACCGCTTCGGCAGGCCCTCGCCGTCGGGGAATCCCGCGTCGGCCAGCGCCTGGGCGGTCACGTCGAGCGCGAGCCAGTGCGTCAGGTCGGTGGAGCGGAACGTGCTGCCCGCCACTCGGTAGTGGACGCGGTCGAACTCGAAGTCGCGCAGCACCGCGGCCTTCGTGCTGTAGAAGCGGTCGGGCGCCTCGGGGTCGGGGGAGTAGTAGTCCGCCTGGTTCATCCGCTCGTCGGGCAGCCTGCGGAAGGCCCGACGACCGGCCAGTACGTTTTCCCACAGTTCCCCTGTGGAACCGGCATCGGGGTAGCGCAGGCCGATGCCGACGATTGCGATCCGCTCACTGCTCATGCTTTCACCGTCTTTGTGGACATCGGGGATTCGGGATAATCCGTTAAACGGCCGTGCGCATACGCGACAAAGGCTCACGGCACTTCGGAATATGTGCTCGACTTAATACTGCACGACCAACCGACGACTTGCTTCTCCTATTTTGCCCTGTGACCTGCGCTTTTCCATAACAGCGTGATTCGATTTCTCCGCGCAACGACCCGGTCACGCGGCCGCAGCGTCCGCTCCCCCGCCCGCCGCGTCGGGGACCGGTGGACCCGTCGACTCCCCCGGTCGCCGGAGCCCGACCCGGCGAGGTCGATCCGTTCGGCTCAGCAAGTGCGCACGAACGAAGAAATCCACGTTGCATCACACTGAGATGCTTCCCGGGCCCC
This sequence comes from Actinosynnema sp. NPDC049800, assembly GCF_040656635.1. Taxonomy (NCBI): domain Bacteria; kingdom Bacillati; phylum Actinomycetota; class Actinomycetes; order Pseudonocardiales; family Pseudonocardiaceae; genus Actinosynnema; species Actinosynnema sp. NPDC049800. Next base: position 27,990 of record NZ_JBFAMT010000035.1, read on the forward strand.
ACGAGCGCCGCTCACCACCAGGGGCTCCTGTCCCCCGCACCACCCGCTCCGGAGAGGGATCACATGGCGCGCACCGGCACCAACCAGAAGGACCAACTGGAGCTGACACCGACCGTCGGCACGTCGACGTTCGTCACCGGCAACTTCCCGCGCAGGCGCGGGCTCATCGTCCTGCTCGCCTCCATCGCGGGCTTCCTGCTGACCGTCGTGTGGTCGGCCCACTTCGTCGACTCGGTGATCGGTGACAACGTCGCCAACTCGCTCTTAGGCCACGACGCCAAGGAAACCCCGATCCAGGGCATCGCGGCGGGCATCGCGTTCGCCTTCGTCAGCGGCATCGCGGGCACGTTCACCGCGTGCAACATCGCCGCGTTCGGCGCCGTCGCCCCGATGCTCGGCTCCGCCGGGTCGCGGTGGGCGAAGCTCGCCGCCACGCTTAAGCCGATCGGGTGGTTGGCCGTCGGCATGATCCCGGTGTCCGCGCTGTACGGCGTGCTGGTCGGCATCATCGGCACGCGCATGCCGCAGTTCTCCACCGCGGCCAACGCGCCGGGCACGCTGAGCAGCCGCAGCATCCAGTCGCTGATCGTGTTCGGCGTCATCGGCCTGGTGATGTTCTACCTGGGGCTCGCCGCGCTGGGCCTGGTGCGCGACCCGTTCCGCAAGATCTCCCAGCGGTTCCCCAACGCGCCGATGGTGTTCATGGGCGTGCTGATCGGCGGATTCCTGATCGGTCGCCCGTTCGGCCTGTTCCGGAAGATGTTCCGCGACGCGGCGGAGAGCGGCAACCCCTTGTACGGCGCCGCCGCATTCACCCTCCAGTCGGTTGGCAACATCATCATCATGGCCCTACTGTTCCTCGCGCTGGCCTACTTCACGGGCGGCCGTTTGCAGCGGTGGCTCACCGCCAAACCGAGCAGGATCGCCACTGTGACCGCCGTCGCCCTGATCGTCGCCGGCGTCTTCACCTTCATGTACTGGGACATCAGGCTGCTGGCCCGGCGGGAGATCATCCCGTGGTACCCGACGGCTCCGTGGGCCTGACCACTTCGAGGGGAACAAGGACGAACATGGGCATTCCGACCGAGCCGATCGGCAGCGTTCCGCGTCCCGCGGAGCTCGTGCAGGGCTTCCGCGACCACGCGGAAGGCCGCATCGACGCCGCCGAGCTGCGCGCGCTGACCGACAAGGCGCTGGCCGACACCGTCAGCCGGTTCGAGGCCACCGGTTCGCCGGTGGTCACCGACGGCGAGCAGGACAAGCCGAGCTTCCTGACCTACCCGGTGGCGGGCATCGCCGACCTGGCGGCGGGCGGGCCGGTCGTGCCGTTCGCCGACGGGCACACCCGGCAGCTGCCCGTGCTCACGAGCGGGCCGTTCCGCTACGCCGCGCACGCCGTGGACCAGCTGCGCAACGCGCAACGGCTCACGTCGCTGCCGGTGAAGCAGCCGGTGATCGCGCCGTCCGCGCTGAGCCTGCTCTACCCGGCCGACGGGATCGACGGCTACTCGCGCGAGGAGTTCACCGCCGACCTCGTCAACGAGACCGAGGCCGACATCCGCGCGTGCCTGGAGGCGGGTGCGTCCGTGGTGCAGCTCGACTTCACCGAGGGACGGCTGTCGCTCAAGCTCGACCCGTCGGGCGGGTTGCTGCGGGACTTCGTAGCGCTCAACAACGCGGTGCTGGAGCGGTTCTCCGAGGCGGACCGGGCCAGGATCGGCGTGCACACGTGCCCCGGCGGCGACTGGGACTCCACCCACAGCGCGGACGTCGACTACGCCGAGCTGCTGCCGGAGCTGTTCCGGATCAAGGCCGGCCGGTTCTACGTGCAGCTGGCGAGCGAACCCGACCGCCGGCGGGTGCTCGCGGTGATCAAGGAGCACCTGCCCGCCGACGCGCGGATCTTCATCGGCGTGACCGACTCCATCGACCCCCGGGTGGAGACGGCCGAGGAGGTGCGGGACCGGGTGCTGGAGGCGGCCGAGTTCATCCCCGTGGAGCGGCTCGGCACGTGCGACGACTGCGGGTTCGCCCCGTTCGCCGACGACACCTCCACCTCGCGTGACACGGCGTTCGCCAAGATCTCGGCGCGCGTCGAGGGCACGAGGCTGGCCGCGGAGGCGCTCGGAGCCTGATCGGCGCCGCGCGATGTCGGCACGGTCTTGCGGCCGTGCCGACGTCCTCGCCCGGACGGCCCGCGCCGCACCGTCCACACCGGACGTTCGGCGCGGCGGGTGACCGGGGTGGCGGCGGAGGGCGTCGGGCATCGGCGTGCTAGCCCGGTGACGGCACGGCCAGTTCGGCGTCGGGCGCGTTGCGGGTGTCGAGCTCGGGCAGCGCGAGCAGGATCGGCAGGTCCAGCGGGCACGCCGCCCTGGTCTCGATGTCCGCTTCCGCGGTCCGACCCGTCGACACGGTGACGGCGTCGGTGCCGCCGACGAACAGCGGCCGTCTCTTCGACGGGTTCGGGTCGAGGTCGTCGACCGCGACCACGGCGGCCCGGAGGTGGAACTTGCCCTCGGGCATCGCCTCCAGCCGGTACGGCCCCGCGCCGTCCCGGATGTCGCACGCGACCGGGATGCCCTGAGCGATCGGGTCCTTGAACGCCCCCACGTACACCCGCACCGGCGTCCCGGTCTCCGGCACGCCGACCCACCCCGCCACCGCGCCGGCCCGGGTCCCGCTCGCGGGTCCGGAGAACGACGACAGCGAGAGCATGCCGCCGAAGGACAGCGCGCGGTAGCGGGCGGGCGGCACGCCGACGCTGCGGGTGAAGCGGCTGGTGAACGTGCCGAGGCTGTTGTACCCCACCATGTACGAGATCTCGGTGACGCTCAACGACGTCTCCAGCAGCAGCTGCTTGGCCTTCGTGAGGCGGACCGCGGTGAGGAACCGGCCCGGCGACGTGCCGGTCAGCGTCCGGAAGACCCTGGAGAAGTAGAACTTGCTCAAGATCGCGGTGTCCGCCATGTCGTCCAGTGAAAGCGGCTCGTGGTAACGGTTCCACATCGTGTCGATCGCGCGCTCTACCGCACTCTGCACAACACTCCTCCATCCCCCTCGCTCACGCGGTACCGGCGAGCGCCCCGAACGGCAGCGGTCTCCCGCTCGCGGTGGCCCGCCGTCAGTCCAAGTCGGACCCCCGCCGACCGACCGCACGCCGCGGCCGGATCCGCGTGATCCCCCACCAGGTCCGGCCGGCGCCGCCCGACGCCGTCCCCCTCGACCCGTGCCCACCCGGTGCGGCCGCGCACCGGGGACCCCGTTCCCGACCCGAACGGCGCCAGGACACGACGCCGCGGCGACCGGTGCAGGTTGGCCAACGTGTCCTCCCGTCGCTGTCCGGCCGCCGCGGCCGGCGGTCCGCTCGAGGATGCTCCCCGGGTCCGGACCGGTCTACTTCACCCTTGCGGTGCGGGGCGCCGGCGATGACGCCTACCGCCACCCCGCGCCGACCGCCGCGGGCTCCTGGGCCCGATCGCGCAACCGGACGTTGACCCGCAGGTGCTCCCCCGCGCCGACGGCGATCGTGTGCCCCATCCCACCGGCGAGCCCCACCCCGGGACGGGGGTTCGCACCGCGCAACGCGACCGCGATGCAGCGGGTGGCCGCGGCGCCGACCACGAGCTCGCGGTCGAGCGGACCTTCGACCAGCGTGCTCGGCGCCGGCCCGAAGGCCGGGATCAGGTCGTCGATGATCCCCACGGTCACCTCCGACGCGTCGGCCTGCGCGGGCACCTCCAGCGTGCCGACCACCGAACCGCTGCCGCCGTACCGGGGCGTCGGCATCGCGCTGAACACGCGGGAGCCGGTCTCCAGCGGGTTGTCGAAGTCCGGCAGCGCGACAGCCGCCAGCAGACCGCTGACCTCGGGGTTGCGGTACTGCGTCGGCGAGAGGCCGACCGCACGGGTGAACCTGGTGGTGAACGTGCCGACGCTGCTGTACCCGATCGTGGAGACGATGTCGGCGACCGTCATCCACGTGGTCAACAACAGCCGTTTGCCTTCGAATAATCGGACGGCCGCGAGGTACCGGCCCGGCGGCATGCCCACGGTCGCGTGGAACAAACGCGAGAAGTGGAACGGACTGACCAGCGCGGCTGCTGCGACATCGCGCAGCGTAAGTGGTTCGTAGTAGTTCGAGCGCATCAGTTTGATGGCGCGACGGACGGCATCGTGCACGGTATTTACCTTTCGGCCTGAATTGCGATCGGATCATTCGCGGCACGGCGCCGACAAGCCGGATCAACACGAACCGGCTGATGGGAGCCGTTGGGAAAGCCGCGACGGTGCGGCGCGAACCTATCCGTACCCACCCATTTTCGTGAATACGGCGGCACTTCTCGCTGGCCCGATCTTCACCACCCCAGATGGCCTTTGTGCGAAGCCCCCATAACTCCGCACCGTGAAGGACGCTAGCAGGGCCGGGTGCCGCTGGTAATTACCCCGGAACCAGAACCGCAATCTGCGAGACGACTGTGGGCCGTTGTGCCCAACCGACAGGGCCGCACGGGGGTACGCGGACGCATCCGAGCACCGAAGCGCCCCGTCCTCGGTCACGAAGAGTGACCACTCGAGCGGTCACCGCGAAGGCCCCACCCGATCCCGACGGGAACCACGCCCGTCGACGTCCACCCGTGCCCGCCGGCGGCGGGACCGATCGCCTGACAGGCGTCGAAACGGTCGCCGCACGGCGTCGGGCCGTCACCCGGCGGCCACCCGGTCGGCCCCGACGGCCACCGCTCCCCTGCCCCTGATGAACGATGCCACGTCGGCCGGCATCACGGGCAGTGATCGCCGCCGGGAAATTCCACCCGACGATTCCCTCCATTAGCCTACCAGCGCTCCGGACCCTGTCGCGGCTCCACGAGCGAAAGTCGGCGCACTCCCCCGAAGCTCCCGGATCGTGGACCCACATCGGGATCCCGCAGGCCGGCACAGCCGTCCACACAGCCGTCCACACCGCCGGCCCGGCCGGGGAACCAGGCCGTCGATCACGCTCGAAAGCCGACTGCCCGGCGTTATGCCCGACAGCTTCGCGACCGATTCCTCCCATTCCCCCGCGAACCCGCGAACGCCCGCAAGAACACCACTTGCTTGACCGATGCGACCTGCGTTAGCGTTGCCCGGACCAGATGCTAGGGATGGTTCCCTTACATGAACTGAACCGTCGACCGAAGCCACGGGCGAACGTCCGACAGCCGGGCGCCCCGACGCCGATCACCGGGGCCGGAAACGGGAAGTGGGAATGAGCGCAGAACCGCGGACAGGTGGCCCGCGGGCCACCGGCGGCTCCGCCGATCCCCCGCACCCGTCGTCGATCGCCGTGGTCGCCAGGGCGACCAGCTTCCTCAAGCCCATCGCGGACTCGGCACCCCAGGCCGGCTCCGCGGTGGCGCCCGCGGTGGTGGAGGAGAGGTCGGCGCACCGAGTCGCCCGCTCCACCACGGGCGGGGCAGCGGCAATCCCCCGACCGCTGCCTCGCCCCACCCCGCCGCCGACGGCGCGGCGGTGGAACGCTCCACTGTAGACGGCTGTCGGCCGTTCTCCTTCCCGGGCTTGGGTTTTGCGCCGTGATGGAGCCGCGCTCCGCAAGAGCGCGACGGATGTCGGTTCGGCTTGCCGAACGGTCCGGCGAGGGACGAGTCCGGTGTCGACGCACGGCCACCACGCCGCGTCACCGCCGTGCCGGGCGTCGGCGCGGCCTCGCCGCCGCGACACACCCGGCGCGACCCGTGCGAGCGCCCGGTCGCGCGACCGATCAGCGCGAACACGCTCCGAGACCTTTGACCACGCGCCGCGACGATCCGACCGTTCCGGGGCGGACCTGGGGGTGTCCGACCGCGGTGCCGGGCTCGTCCGGGTGCCGTCCACCCTCGTTCGGGGCGTGGAAAAGTCACACGGATGCCGCAAGTTAGCATAACAACGTTACACAAAGAATAACGGCGTTGTGCAACACTGTCAAGGTGAGTCCACGCAAGCTGGATCCCGGAACCCGTGCCGCCCTCGTCGACATCGCGGCGAGGCTCCTCGCCGAGCACGGCGCCGAGGCGCTGTCCACCAGGAAGATCGCCGCCGAGGCCAGCACGTCGACCATGGCCGTCTACACGCACTTCGGCAGCATGAGCGGCCTCGTGCGGGAGATGGTGCACGAGGGCTTCACGCGCCTGGAGCGCCAGTTCGCCCAGGTGCGGCGGACCGACGACCCGGTGGCCGACATGATCCTGCTGGGGTACGCCTACCGGCAGAACGCCAAGGCGAACTCCCACCTGTACGCGGTGATGTTCGGCGGGCAGTCGCTGGCCGGCTTCTCCCTCACCGAGGACGACCGCCAGTACGGCCGGTACACGCTGGTCACGGTCGTCGACTGCGCCACGAGGTGCATCGAGTCGGGCCGGTTCAGCCAGAACGACCCGCTGCTGATCGCCCACCAGATGTGGATCGCGACGCACGGCCTGGTCAACCTGGAGCTCGGCGGCTACCTGATCGACCCGGTCGACGCCGACCGCTGCTACGACTCGATCCTCAACGGCCTGCTCATCGGCGTCGGCGACGATCCCGCCCTGGTGGCCGCCTCGATGGCGGCGTCGACCAAGCGCCGGCGACGCGAGGCGGGGGCCGACTCGGAGCCCGCGGGAGCCGTCACCGGCACCCGCCGCTGACCGCCTCCACGGCCCAGCGGACCGCACCACCCGCCTCCACGGGTCAGCGGACCGCACCGCCCGCCTCCACGGGCAGGTGACGGCGGACCCGGCGAACAGACCTGCGGACCACCCGGCACCCGGCCCGAACGGACCGGGCAACCGCCCCCTCGCGAACGCGTGCACCCGACGGCCTGGCCCCGGCAGATCAGGCGAACCGGCCTCGCACGAACGCCGGCAGCGACCGGGCCGCCCATCACCGGTACTGCGGGGCTGTTTCCACCGCCGTCGATCCGCGCGTCGACATCCGAGCCCAGGCCCAGCTCCAACGTCCGCCAGGCGTCGACCAACCCGGGTGCGTCACGAGGTCGTGCATCGTCCACTTCGGACACGACGGGATGCGGATGGTGGCGGGCGGATTCATATTGATTTGCAACGATGCGAAAGTTACCTGCGCGGTGCGGCGCGGGAGGTCGTCTTGCATCCGCGCCAGGCCCGGTCCTGGTAGCGGTCCTGGTAGCGGATCGGGCGCTCCTGGACCGCGTGTGGCGGGGTTGGCGGGGGTTGGCGGGGTCACGCGTTGTGTCGCGCGTTGGCGCGACTCGCAATCGGGTGAACGCCGTGGTGGGTTCGGGCCCTCACGGTCCGGAGTGATTCCTGCTCCCCCCGGCTGGTCCTGGGACATTCCACGCGGCGGCCGATGGCTACGGCGCTCCGAAGGGGCATTGGGCCATTCGCGAATTACTGGGCCATTCGCCCGCCCCGGGTGTGCCGCGGAGTCCGAGCTCGGCTCCGGGGAAGTGACCCGACTCAGCGCGCGGCGACAGCCCGGGGCGACGGCTCGACGCGCGACGAGGACCCGCTGCCCCGACTCGGCGCGCGACGACGACCCGCCGTCCCGGTTGGGGCGGCGGGTAATCCGGGAAGCGCCGTCAGCTCGCGGCGGCCGCGTCCACCGCCACCGTGCGGATGTACTGCAGCGCGAGCAGCACCGACGGGTCGAGCGCGTCGATCGGGCGCAGGTTCAGGTCGACGTTCTCGACCCGCGCACCCGGCCTGACCACCACCGGACCGCACGACCCCACGTTCAGCACCCGGTTCCGCCCCAACGCCCCCCGGTCCGGCACGGCGCCGCCCCGGCCCAGCGCCACGGAATGGGCCTGTAAGTGCCAAGTCCCCGGCGGCACGTTGGTGAGCACGAACGGTCCCGGCCGTTGCAGCATCGAGCAGTGGACCGGCTTCCCGCGCGGCACCCGTTCGGGGAACAGGTTCAGGAAGATGATCGCGGGCGGACAACCCAGAGGCGCGCGCACCTCACCCTGCACGGTGGACGTGCGGTTGTCGGGACTGCGCCTGGGCAGCGGCGTCGGCTCGGTCAGCCCGCCCAGCTGGCGGTACGTCGTCGGCGGAACGCCGACACTGGCGCGGAACTTCGAGCTGAACGTCCCGACGCTCGTGTAACCCACCCGATGGCTGATGTCGGTCACGGTCAACGAGGTGCACACGAGCAGCCGTTTGGCCTCTTGCACCCGGATCGCGGCCAAAAATCGGCCGGGCGAGACGCCGGTAACGCGTTGGAACGTTCGCGAGAAGTGGAACTTGCTGTACATGGCGGTGCGGGCCATGTCGTCTATCGTGAACTGCTCACCCAGGTTCTCGTGCATGAAGTCGATGACCCGACCCACGGCACGTTCAATTACACCTTCCACTACGACCCCCAATTCGTAGTCAATGACCGGTGAATGCATCACCCCGACCGGCCGGCCGACTCATCGAACGGCGATGAATCGGCGTACCAGCCTGTCGCGGTCCCCCAGTGAACCGCCAGTAAATCCCCAGTGAAACCCCAGTGCCCCCTGTGCTGACGATTTCCGGCAAGCTACCAGGGGCGCGACAGCGCGCACAAGCAGCAAGGATGCGGTTGACGAGCACGTCCGGTGATGAGCCCTTGCCCCATCCGATGGAATCGTGAACGCCGCTCGCCTCCATTTACCGCCGACCCCGGACTCACATTCCGTCATCAACTGGACTCGGATACTGCGCCTTTCGGGTGACGCCGGCGACCGCGGCCCCAGTCGCCCGGTCGGACCCCGGACCACCCGATCGGCCGCCGGAGGTCGTCCCGATGGATATATCGGCGATCAGCCGCCGCGCGCTTCAGCCTGAATGCCGCAATCCCGAAGATGCGCCGACCACCACCCGGATGAACGCCCGCACGACGCCCGATCGCCGCACAACGGCCATTCCGGCCATCACCGGCCATTCACGCGGACGACGGCCGCCCAACGCGACCCTCCGTCGACCCGGCGACCAAGGCCCGACCACACCGATCCCGTTGCGCGACAGGGCGAACCCGGGACAGCACAGCACGGCGCACCCGGCGGGTTGGGGCCCGCGGGGTACGCGCGTGCGGCCGCGCGGATGGGCCGGTACCAGCCCATCCGCGCCAGCGGCGGTCACTCAGCGGACCGCCCGTGCGCTCCGCTCGGACGAGCTGGGGGTCCCGTCGCGGAGTCGGAGCACGGCATCGGCACGGAATCCGGCCATCGCGGTGCCCGGCAACACGACCTGAAAGGTCGCGGCCACCGGCACCCCCGAAGCTTCGGTCCGCAGTCGACGTCGTGAACCACACGCTACCGATCTTGGTCCTAAAAAGCAACTTGCTGGTATGAAGTTCCTACTAGAACCGGGTCGGACGCTCGCCACACCCCGCCGGCCATAGCACGCGCCGCGCAATCCCGCGTCCGGCGAAAGTGTGCATTCCTGCCACCGGCGAGGGCCGTGAGAGCTGATACCACAACCGCAAACCAGAAGAGGAGCAGCGCATAGGAACGCTATACAGTCGACGTGCGGTTGCCGCGCGGTCATCGGGGACGACCACCGTACCGGCGCGTGGACCAATGACCTTCTCCACGATTGCGCACTCCGCACAACGGCGTTCTTGGCGCGTCCCGAACCCGGTATCGTCGCTGGTCAGGGCAATCGGCCCGACCGAGGCCGGCGCAGCAGGAGGAAATCCATGGTCGACACTCAAGCCCATACCCATTCCACGGGTGGTCCGCTCAACACGCTCCGGCACAAGCCCGCGCTCTACGCCTTCACGCTGATCGTGGTCGCGCACTGGGTGGAGCACATCACCCAGGCCGTGCAGATCTACGCCTTAGGCTGGCCCGTGCCACAGGCCAAGGGCGCGCTGGGCCTGTGGTTCCCGTGGCTGGTCACGTCCGAGGTCATGCACTACGGCTACGCGCTGGTCATGCTCGTGTTCCTCTTCGCGCTGCGCAAGGGGTTCGTCGGCCGCTCGAAGACGTGGTGGACGGTCGCGCTCGGCCTGCAGTTCTGGCACCACATCGAGCACCTGCTGCTGATCATCCAGGCGTCCGCGTCGACGAACCTGCTCGGCAAGCCGGCGCCGACGAGCATCATCCAGCTGATCATCCCGCGGGTGGAGCTGCACCTGTTCTACAACACCGTGGTGTTCATCCCGATGGTCATCGCGATGGTGCTGCACATGCGGCCGACGCGCGAGGAGCGCGCGGAGATGCAGTGCACCTGCGCGGTCGGCGCAGCGGCCTGATCGCATGCACAACCACGGCGCCGTCGGCCTGCCGCTCGGCTTCACCCTCCTGCGGCTGATCCTGCTCGGCGCGGTGACCGTGGTCGCCGGTTGGGCCCTGGCCCGACCGTTCGTGCCCGCCGCGTCGGGGTTGTCGACCCGACGCGCGGTCACCGGGTTCGCGGGCATCGGCGGCGTCGTGGTGCTGCTCATCGCGGAAGCGTCGTGGATGCCGCCGTTGGCCGCGGTGGCGTTGATCGGCCTGCTCGCCGTGCCTCCCGCGTTGCGCGTCGAGCGGCCGGTGATCGGCCGGCTCGTGGTGATGGCCGCCGTCCTCGCGACGGTGGCCGCCGGCACGTGGTTCGCCGGACCGCCGTCGTCGTTCGCCTACATCACGTTGATGGCCGCGTTCGTCGCGGTGTCCTGGCTCGCGCTGTGCCCGCCGACCGCGGTGGTGCGCGTCGTCGGCGCGGCCGTGGGCGTGACCCTGCTGGCGGGCCTCGGCCAGGTCACGATCGCCGGGCAGCTCGCCACCCCGGCCGCCGGCGACCCGCTGCTGACCCGGGTGGCCCTCGGCGAGAGCCCGGTGGACGTGCTCGTCGTGCCGCACATGCCCGGCTGGAACATCGTGCACACCACCGACGCACCGCTCTCGGTCGGCAACGCGCCGAACGCCTTGGTGCCCGCGCAGACGCGGGACGGGACCACGGGCCGGTGGGCGTTGGTGTGGCTGCCGGAGGGGCGCAGCGACCTCTGGCTGGACCGGGAGGGCACCCGGACCACCGTCCCGGTGGACACCGGCCGCGTGGCGTGGACCGGCCCGGACATCCGCGGCCCGGAGGGCCCGGAGTACGCGTCGGCGGTGTTGGCGGCGAAGTTGACCGGCAAGCGCGGCGACCTGCCGTGGCCGGGGCTGACCGGCGCCGACTCGGTGGCGTTGCGCGCGGAGGTCGCGTCGATCGGCGGGCCGTTCTCCGTCGTGGCGGACGACTCGCGGCGCGCGGCCGAGGCGGAGGCCGTCGTGCGCGAAGAGGCCGCACGCCTGGGCTACGCCATCACGCCAGGCTCTTCGGAAGTCCTGGTGCTCGGCGGCACACCGCCACCGGGCACGCGGCACCACCTCGCGCCGTGGCTGGCGCCGCCGGACCTGACGACGCCCGAGGCACGCCGGTACGCGCAGACGCTGTCGGCCGCCTTCCCCGGCGCCACGCCGTCCCGTTCGGGCCTCGCGGCCTGGTCCGGCTGACGGCCCTTACCGCGGCTTGTCGCCACCGCCGAGCTCGACCGCCCCGAACACCTCGTGCAGGCTCGCGTAGTCGGTCTCCGGTATCGCCCGCAGCGCCTGGACCGCGGTCGGGTCGCCCTTGCGGATCGCCGCGTCGAGCAGGTCGTCCTTGCTCGCCGGGAAGTCGACGTCGGTCAGGCAGTCCTTCAGGTGGTCGCGGGTCAGCGTCCCGGCCATGACTCCTCCAGCTCTTTCGCGCCTGCCGGTGCGATACCCCCGACCCCGTCCGCGAAACGCCTACCTGGTCGGCACCCGCACGACGACCATCCCGTCGAGCAGCCACGCGTCGATCCGCTCCACGTCCACCTCGGCCGGCACGGTCGCGCAGTAGTAGTAGCTGCGCGGGGAATCGGCCGGGCGCACCGTGATGCCCACCCGGTCACGCCGGATCGGCGTGCCGTCGGACCGCAGGTCCTGGTCGCGGATCTCGACCCGGACGTCGCGCGGTCGCACGTCGTGCAGCAGGGTGGCGAAGAAGTAGGCCTGCTCGGTCACCGCGACGTCGACGAGGAGGGGCCGCTCGTCGGCCGTGGCCAGGTCCCAGTCCCGGCCGAGGTTGCGGCCGATCCGATCCCACCACACGTCCATCTCCACCACCGGATCCGGCCCGCAGCAGGGGCCCGTGCCGGGGTCTCGGCGTCGGACTGTCAGCCGCTCGACCACGACGCCACCTCCCGTTTACCTGGTCGTCTCAGTGGGAAGTACCCCGGTCGGGCACCGCCCATGCTGAGTCGATCGGGTGAATCGACACCGTCCGTGGCGAGGCCGACGGGTGAGCGCGGTTCGGCCGAACGCGCCGGGGTATTCCACCCGGGCAAGCACCCATCCCCAGGAGCATGGAGGAGGACGCGCCCATGCACCGCGAGAGCAGCAAGCACGGCCCGGTCAAGGACGACGAGCTCAAGCACGAGCTGGAGGGCACGTTGCGCGGCAACCGCCCGAGCCGGGCCGAGGAGTGGCGCGATCCCGAGCCGCCCGCGGACGACGACGTGACCGTGCCCGGCATCGACGAACCGCGGTAGCCGATCCTCCACTTCGGACGGTTCCGGCACGGACCGTCCGAAGTGCCTTGTTCATTGTTGCTCGATCCGCCGCCGGGGCGTTGACCGCGTTGTGCGGCGTCATTAACGTCGATCACGTGACCGCTGAACGCATCGCCCCCGTTGTCCCGACCGACGACCTCGCCGGCGCGGTCGAGCGGTGGTCGGCCTTGCTCGGCGTCGCGCCGACGTTCGTGGACGGCGACCGCTGGGCGCAGTTCGACGTGGCGGGCGGGCGGTTCGCCCTGTCCGGCGCGGACCGCGTCCACGACGGCCCGGCGATGCTGGTGAAGGTGCCCGACCTGGACGAGGCGCGGACCCGCGCGCAGGCCCTCGGGTTCCAGGTCGGCGAGATCACCACCGGCCCGCACGAGCGGCGTTGCGTGGCCGTGGGCCCCGACGGGTACGCGGCGATCCTGCACAGCCCGTTGGGCTGAACTCTCCCGTCGCCTCAGCGCAGCGGCCTGACGACCGCGCGGGCCAGGGCTTCGGCGTGCGCACGTGGTGCGGCGGCGGCATCCGGACCTCCGGCGTAGTAGCGCAGGAACGCCTCCTGGAAGCACGCGCCGACGAGCAGTGACGCCGCCGCGTCCGGATCGGCGTCCGACGCGATCCGGCCGAGCGCCCGTTCGGCCCGCAGGTACTCGGCGAACGGCGTGGCGGCCTGCTCCGGACCGCCGCCGTGCCTGCTCATCGCCACCCGGTGGGCGGCCATCCGCTGCGGGTCCGAGAGCAGCGCGGCGAGCATCGGGATCGACCGCTGGTAGAAGTCGAGCACCGCGTGCGCGAGCTCGGCGAGGTTGTCCTCGACGTCGCCCTCCCCCGGCCGGACCGACACCCGGGACGGGCCGGGCAGCCGTTCCTCCAGCACGGCGAGGAGCAGCCGTTCCTTGTCGCCGAAGTACTTGTAGAGCGTGGGTTCGGAGACCTCCGAGGCGTGCGCGATCTCCTTGGTGGTGGCCTGCGCGACGCCGCGCGTGCGCAGGATCTCCGCCGCCGCGTCGAGGATCCGCTCCCGTGTGCCCATGCCGTCCCACCTCGCCGTTTGACAGGTTAGTGAATACTAGCTCACGATAGGGGCTAGTGTTCACTAACCTCTCTGGGGGACGGCATGTGGAGCAGGAAGCGGGCGGTCATCGCCCTGTGCGCGGTGCTGGTGGGAGTGCTCGGCGTCGCGGGCGCCGTGGGATACCTGACGTTCGTGCGGTCGCCGGTGAACCCGCCGGCCGAGGCGTGCGGCGGGGACGGCGTGCCGGGGTCCGGGCCGGTCGTCGTCGCGGCCGGCGCGAGCATGACCAGGGGGACGCTCGGCGCGGACTGGGTGGGCGCCCTGCGGGAGCGCGGCCACCGGCTGGTCAACGCGGGCGTCAACGGCAACACCACTGCCGACCTGCTGGCGAGAGTCGACGCGGACGTGGTGGCGTGCCGACCGGACGCGGTCACGCTGCTGATCGGCACCAACGACGTGCGCGGCGACGTCCCGCTCGACGAGTACCGGGCCAACCTGCGCGCGATCGTGGCGCGGGTGCAGGCCGGGACGACCGCGCGGATCGCGCTGCTGTCGTTGCCGCCGCTGGGCGAGGACCTGGACAGCGAGCTCAACGTGGAGCTGCGCGGCTACAACGCGGCGATCGAGGAGGTCGCCGCCGAGGCCGGGCTGTCCTACCTGCCCGTGCACGAGCGGATGGTGGAGGCGCTGCGCGAGCGGACCGACGAGCCGACGCCGTTCGGGTTCGACTTCGGGGTGGCCTACCTGGCCGCGGCCGAGCACTACCTGCTCGGGCGGGAGTGGGACGAGGTGGCGCGGGGCAACGGGCTGCGCCTGCTGGTGGACCACGTCCACCTGGGCGACCGCGGCGGCGCGATCGTCACCGACCTGGTCGACGGGTGGCTGTCCACACCGGACCCCGGCCGGTAGGTCCGGTCCCCCGACCCGCGCGCACGCCGGCGCACGCGGGTCGGGGGACCGGGGATCAGGAGATGGCGCCGACCGTCAGCAGCACGTTCGCGTAGTGCCGGCCGTCACCGGTCGCCACGCACACCGCCAGCTCCGGCGCGCGGCAGGCCGCGTAGAAGTCCTGCCGCGCCAACGGTTGCAGCGGCAGGTCGGGGCCGAGCACCCGCTGGTAGTCGGTCCACGCCTCCGGCGTGCCCAGGTCGTCGGGCCGCATGGTGTGCACGGCCTCCACCGGGATCGCCGACAGCACCGGCTCCAGCACCTCGTCGACCGTGACGAGGCCGGGGCGCAGGTTGAGGTGGATCACCTCGGCCCGGTGGTGAACGTTGGTCCGGTGCGCGTAGTTGGCGTCCGCGAGCAGGACCTTGGACCCGTGGCCCGCCGTGGCCAGGGCGTGCAGCAGCGGCGGGTGGATCAACGGGAAGCGCAGCACTTTTCGGTCACTCCAGGATGAACGTGGCGTCGGCGCGTGCGACGGCGTCGGGTGCGGTGGTCAGGTTGACGGTCGTGCCGTTGTGGCGGATGTACTGGCCGGGGAAGTTGGTCGACTCGAAGGACACCGCGGAGCCCGAGGCCAGGCCCGCGCGGCGGTGGAAGGAGGCGTCGGCGCGGAAGACGGCGCTGCCGTCGTTGCGCTCGACCCACATCTCGTGGTTGCGGTGCCGCAGGTAGTAGCCGGGGAAGTTGGTCGACTCCAGCGACACCGTGCCGGAGCCGTTCAGGCCCGTCACGACGCGGAACTGCGAGTCGGCCAGCGGGTTGACGTCCGCCTCGACCCGCGCCCGGTACTCCCAGTGCCGGACGAAGCGGTCCGGGTAGTTGTAGGACTTGAGCCGCACGGGCGTGACGCCGTCGGCGACCGGGATGCCGAAGTTCGGCGTGCCGTCGGAGTTCCAGTAGACCTTCTGCACGCGGGTGCGGCGGTTCGGGTCGCGCAGCGGGTCGCCGGAGATGTCGCGGTAGCTGCGGTCGTGGTAGACGAGGATGTCGCTCTGCCCGTCCTCGGAGACGGTGAACGAGTTGTGCCCCGGACCGTACTGACTGGTCGACGCGTTGGACGCGAACACCGGGTTCGCGCCCTTGGTCCACGACGACGGGTTGAGCAGGTCGGCGGACGCCGACGCGGTCAGCATGCCGAGGCAGTAGTTCGCGTCCGTGGCGCTGGCGGAGTAGGTCAGGAAGACCCGGCCGCCGCGCTGGATCACCGACGGCCCCTCGGCGACCTTCACCCCGCCGCGGGTCTCCCAAGCCAGCGTCGGCACGGTCAGCCTGGCCACCGACCCCGTGATGGACCACGGGGTGGAGCCCATGCGGGCGAGGTAGAGGTTGGAGTTCGTGGAGATGCCCGGCTCGGCCTGCGCCCAGGTCAAATACCGCACGCCGTTGACCACGAAGGTCGACATGTCCAGGGAGAAGGTGTCCCACGGGACGTTGACCTTGCCGCGCTCGGTCCAAGTGCCGGTCAGCGGGTTGGCGCTGGAGTTCTCCAGCACGTACGGGCGGATCCGCCAGACGTCGTCGGTCCGGCCGGCGGCGAAGTAGACGTACCACTTGCCGTTGATGAAGTGGATCTCCGGCGCCCAGATGTGCGCGCCCATCTCACCCGACGAGTGCTTGCGCCAGATCACCGACTCCGGGGCACTGGCCAGGCCCTGGATCGTGGTCGCGCGGCGCAGGACGATCCGGTCGTACTCCGGCGCGGTCGCGGTGAAGTAGTAGTAGCCGTCGGTGTGCTTGAAGATGTGCGGGTCGGCCCGTTGGTTCGCCAGCGGGTTCGTGTACTGCACGGCCGGCGAGGCGTGCGCGGCGGGCGTGACGACCAGCCCCGCCAGAGCGGTCACGGCCACCACCGCGACCACCGCCAGCCTGCGGGCCCTCCACCGGAGAACGGCACTGTTCATCGGTTCCACTCCATCGTGGCGCGTCGGGATGCGAATGCGGCGCTGTTAACGCTAACAGCGCAGGTCCTCGCGCCTCAATACCTCTTTACGAGACGATTGAGGTCCCGGAACCGGCGAGCCGCGTCCGCTCCACCTTCGCGCGCCAAAGCGGCTGGTTACCGACGTGTTCTGCCGCCAGGGCTGGTGTTAGCGATAACATTGCGCTACCTTCGCCGACAACGCGAGCACCGACTTGCCGGGTGGGCGGACGCGACTCTCCCCCGTCCGCCCACCCGGCCCCCACTTGAAGATCCACTGTGGACTCGCCGGTCACGCCGCCAGCTCGGCCACGATCCGCCGCAGTTGGACGGCGCGCGCGGCCGGCGTCCTGGCCTTCATCAGCCGCAGGAACAACGCGTACTGCCGCGTCCGGTCGAGCCGCTCGAACCCCTCGCGCGCGCGTTCGTCGCCGGCCAGCGCCTCGGCCAGGTCGGGCGGCACGGTGGCGTCGCGCTGCCGCTCGTAGGCCGCGTCCCACCGGCCGTCGGCCTTGGCCGCCTCGATCGCGGCGAAGCCGGGCTCGCGCACCCGCCCGGCGGCGATGAGCGCCTCGACCTTCTCGACGTTGACCCGCGACCAGGAGCTGCCCGGTCGGCGCGGCGAGTAGCGCTGGAGGTAGTGCTCGGCGTCGAGGCCCTTGCGGTGGCTGTCGATCCACCCGAAGCACAGGGCGACGTCGAGCGCCTCGGCGATGGTGACCGACGTCCGGCCCGACCCCTTCTTGGCGATCTTGAGCCAGACACCGTCACTCGTGCCGTGGTGCCGGGCCAGCCACGACTCCCACTCGGCGGCGTCGGCGAAGTCGAGGGCCCGGGTGTCGGTGAGCGCGTTCATGGACCCATCGTGCGGGGTGAAAGTGCTCACCGAGTGAGCACTTTCAGGCATCGGACTCGCGCCGTTCCGCCATCGTGTCGGGCGCGGACTCGGGGATCTCGGTGCGCACGTCGGAGTCGCGCAGCACCTCGCGGGCCTGGGCCTCCGGGTCGGCGCTGCCGGTCCGCTCCTCCTCGGGCAGCAGGTTCGCCCTGGTCCGGGACCTGCGGTCGACGTCGTTGCGCCGGTCGAACACCTCCGGCCGGTCGAGGTCGTGCGCACGCCTGACGCGCGCCTCCTCGGCCTCCGGGAGTTCCGTCGCGCCGAGGTCCAGCGGTTCCTGGTCCGTCATGGCCTTGCCATACCCCAACGGCCGCCGGTTGACGCACGGGCGTCAGGCGTGGCGGTCACGCCACGCCGCCGACCTGACAGCGGTCACGGCGTGGCGCGCACCCGGCTGTGGTGGCGGCGGGCCTTGAGCCGGTTGCCGCAGCCCGTCATCGAGCACCAAAGCCGCCTGCCGGTGCGTGAGACGTCCTGGAAGTGCAGCACGCACTCCGGGTTCGCGCACTTGCGGACGCGGTCCGGCGCCGCCTCGCGCACCACGACGAAGTCGCGCAGGCACGCCCAGGCCGCACGCCACCGCGGGTCGGGCACGTCGTCCCGCTCGACCCGGCCGCGCTCGTCGACCGCCAACCGCACCCGGCCGTGGTCCAGCAGGGCGTTGAGGGCGGCGTGGTCGGCCGGGTCCGCGATCACGGCGGCCACCGCGGCACGGGCCTCGCGCAGCGGTCGCCGCGGCACGGGCCGGGCGGAGGGGAGCTCCCGGTCCGCGAGCCAAGCGACCGTGAGGTCGTCGTGGTCGAGCAGGTCGTAGGCGACACCGCCGACCACCCACCGGGTGTTCAGCAGGTCGATGCCCAGGGGTTGGTCCGCCAGCGGGCGCGCGGGCCAGCCCTTGGCCAGCAACGCGCCGGTCACGGCGTCATCGGCACCGAGCACCGGCCCCCCTTCCCTGGTCTAACCGTTCTGAGTCGCTTGACAGGTTAACACGGACCTGGTTGCCTGAGCGCCGTACCTAACCGTTCAAATGACTTAGAACGGTTAGATCCCTCGAGTCAGGAGCAGCCGATGACCTCGTACCGGTACGCCGACATCAGCGGGCAGCGCGTGTTCTACCGGGAGGCGGGCCACGCCGACGCCCCCGTCCTGGTGCTGCTGCACGGTTTCCCCACCAGCTCGCACATGTTCCGCGGGCTGATCGGGGAACTCGCCGACCGCTACCGCGTGATCGCGCCGGACCACGTCGGCTTCGGCCACAGCGCCGCGCCGTCGGTCGACGAGTTCGACTACACGTTCGACGCGCTCACCGACATCACCCTCGGCCTGCTGGAGCACCTCGGCGTGCGGCGGTTCGCGCTGTACGTCCAGGACTACGGCGCACCCATCGGCCTCAAGATCGCCTCACGCCACCCCGACCGCGTCACCGCCGTCATCACGCAGTCCGGCAACGCCTACACCGAGGGCTTCACCCCGTTCTGGGAGCCGCTGTTCGCCTACGCCACGAACCCCGGCCCCGACACCGAACCGGCGGTGCGGGCCCTGCTCACGCTCGACGCCACCCGCTGGCAGTACACCCACGGCGTCAAGGACCCGAGCCGGATCGACCCCGACACCTGGGCGCACGACCAGGCCCTGCTCGACCGGCCCGGCAACGCCGAGGTGCAACTGGCCCTGTTCCGGGACTACCGCAACAACCTCGACGCGTACCCGGCGTTCCAGCGGTACTTCCGCGAGACGCAGGTCCCGCTGCTCGCGGTGTGGGGGCGCCACGACGAGATCTTCGGCCCGGACGGCGCGCTGGCCTTCCGGCGCGACCTGCCCGAGGCCGAGATCCACCTGCTCGACACCGGCCACTTCGCGTTGGAGGACCAGTTGGACACCATCGCCGGGTACGTCCGCGGCTTCCTCGGGCGGGTCCTGGGCTGATCAGGCGGCCTGTGAGCGCTAACAGTCACAGCCGTCCCAGGTGCACAGCCTGCCTGTTATCGCTAACAGGCAGGCTTGCCCGCCTCAACCGGCCTGCGCTACGGTGCCCAGGAAGCGCTCCCAGTCCGGCCGACCCGGCAGGCGACCGGAGGCGCGTCACGATTCTGCTCGCAAGGAGGCGAAGCATGAGTCCGCGCAGGCCGTTCGCTGCCGGGTCGAGACGCCGAGCCTCCCCGCTCCCAGCACCGCTGTAGTCCATTCAGGACACCAACGCCGCCGCGTCCAGTCCACCCCGAGAGCATCGAGGAAACCCGTGGCTGCACTGAGAAAACGCGCTTTCGCCACCTTCGTCACCGCGCTCGCCGTCACCGGCGTGACCGTCGTGGCCGCGCCGCCCGCGTCGGCCTACCCCGGACCAGGCGTGGTCACCGGCGACATCCGGGTGCACGACCCCAGCGTCGTCAAGAGGCCCGACGGCAGCTACCTCGTCGCGCACACCGCCGACGGCATCGGCCTGAAGACCTCGACCGACCGCACCGCCTTCCGCAACGCGGGCGCCGCCTTCCCCAACGGCGCCTCCTGGACCACCACCTACACCAACGGCAGCCGCAACCTCTGGGCGCCGGACATCTCCTACCGCAACGGGCAGTACTACCTGTACTACTCGGCCTCGTCGTTCGGCTCGAACCGGTCGGCGATCTTCCTGGCCACCAGCCCCAGCGGCAACGCGGGCACGTGGACCCACCGCGGCCTGGTCATCGAGACGCGCACCAGCGACAACTTCAACGCCATCGACCCCGACCTCGTCGTGGACGACCAGGGTCGCTGGTGGCTGAGCTTCGGCTCGTTCTGGTCGGGCCTGAAGATGATCGCGCTGAACCCGTCCACGGGCCTGCGCTCCGACTCCACGATCCGCGCCATCGCCGGGCGCAACGGCGGCGCGATCGAGGCGCCGAACATCGTCAAGCGCGGCAGCTACTACTACCTGTTCGTGTCGTTCGACTACTGCTGCCGCGGCGCGCAGAGCACCTACCGGATCATGGTCGGCCGGTCGACCAGCGTCACCGGCCCCTACGTCGCCCGCAACGGCACGGCCATGACCTCCGGCGGCGGCACGGAGATCCTCGCCGGCCAGGGCAGCGTCCACGGCACCGGGCACCAGGACGTGTTCTCGGACGTGGACAGCGACATCCTCGTCTACCACTACTACGGTGACGACGGCGCGTCCCGACTGGGCATCAACCTGCTGGCCTTCGATTCCGCAGGGTGGCCGTACGTCCGATGATCGCCGACCGGCCGTCCGCCACCGTCCGCCGCGGCTCGCGGTGGGCGGTGGCGACGGCCGCGGTCCGCGACGCCCGTTCGGCGGCCGCACGGCTTCCAAAGTGGGCATTGACGTTCGCGCAACCTGCTCGTAGCCTCCCGGAAAGCGCTTTCCCTGCTGCGCCGCGCGTCACGTCGGGAAGCGGTCGAGACCGGAGGGTTATCCGAATGGGTGCACTGAAACGTTTCAGAGGCCGAGTCCTGGCGACGTCGATGGTCGCGTTGTTGGCAGTCGCCTGCGGCGGCAGCGGCGACGGCGGCGGCGACGAGACCAAGGCCGGTCCCGCCACGCTGCGGTTCTCGTGGTGGGGGAACGCCGAGCGCGCCGAGTTGATGCAGAAGGCGATCGACCTCTTCCAGAGCAAGAACCCGGAGATCAAGGTCACGCCGAGCTTCCAGGAGTTCGAGGCGTACTGGCAGAAGATGGCCACCGAGACCGCGGGCGGCAACGCGCCCGACGTGATGCAGATGGACTTCGCCTACATCCGCGAGTACTCCGACCGCAACGCGCTCTACGACCTGAAGAAGCAGGACGGCAAGAACCTCGAGCTCGGTGACCTGCTCGAAGGGCTCAAGGGCGCCGGCGAGATCGACGGCAAGCTGTACGGCGTGCCGACGGGCGGCAACACGTGGGGCTACATCTACAACCCCGCGCTGTACGCCCAGGCGGGCGTCGAGGAGCCGAAGGAAGGCTGGACCTGGGACGACTACCGGGCCGCCGTGAAGACGATCGCGGAGAAGACCGGCGTGCCCGGCGGCGGCAACTACATCGGCAGCTACTACAACCTGGAGCTGCAGCTGCGCCAGGAGGGCAAGCAGCTCTACACCGAGGACGGCAAGCTCGGCTTCGACAAGCCGCGGTTGGCCGAGTTCCTCGAGGAGGGCAAGGCGCTGGCCGAGGCCAAGGTCACCCTGCCGATCGAGAAGGGCGTCCAGATCAAGCCCTCGCACGCGCTGGAGATGGACCTGATCGCCGGTGACCTCGGCTGGGACAACTTCATGGCCCGCTACGACAAGGGCGCCAAGGCGGAGTTGAAGCTGGGGCCGGTGCCGTCCGACAAGCCGGACGCCGGGGGGCAGTACCTGAAGCCGTCGATGCTGCTGAGCGTGTCGCAGAAGAGCGAGCACCCGGCGGCGGCGGCCAAGCTGGTGTCGTTCATGGTCAACGACCCGGAGGTCGGCAAGATCTTCGGCGCGAACCGCGGCCTGCCGCCGACGAACGCGCAGCGCGCGGCGGCGCAGCTCGAAGGCCCGCTGGCCGCCGTGGCGGCGTACGAGGACGGGTTGAAGGACAAGTTCGGCAAGACGCCTCCCGCGCCGCCCAAGGGCGCCGGCACGTTGGAGCAGGCGTTCATCCGGATCACCGAAGAGCTCCAGTACGGCCGCATCTCCGTGGACCAGGCGGTCGACCAGTTCTTCACCGAGGCGGAAGAGACCCTCGGGTCGTGAGCCGGGCGACGATCGCGCCGGAACGCGGCGCCGAGGTCGCCACGTCGCGGCAGGCGGGTGCGCGCAAGCGGACCCGCCTGCCGGGCGACGGCCTGGCGGGTTACCTGTTCCTGTCGCCGTGGATCATCGGGATCGTCCTGCTGACCCTCGGGCCGATGGTGACCTCGCTGTACCTCTCGTTCACCGACTACGACCTGTTCAACACCCCGACCTGGATCGGGTTGGAGAACTACCAGCGGATGTTCTCCGACGCGCGGTGGCTGCGGTCGGTCGAGGTCACCGCGATCTACGTGGCGCTGGCCGTGCCGATCAAGCTGGCCGCCGCGCTGGGCGTCGCCGTGCTGCTCAACGGCAAGCGCGCGGGTCAGGGCTTCTACCGGGCGGCGTTCTACGGGCCGTCGCTCATCGGCGGCAGCGTCGGCGTCGCGATCGTGTGGAAGATGATGTTCAGCGACGACTCGGTGGTCGACCAGCTGCTGCTGCGGTTCGGCATCGACACCGGCGGCTGGGCGGGCAACCCCGACTTCTCGCTGATGATGCTGGTGCTGCTGGCGACGTGGCAGCTCGGCGCGCCGATGGTGATCTTCCTGGCGGGGCTCAAGCAGGTGCCGCGGGAGCTGTACGAGGCGGCGGAGGTCGACGGGGCGGGCCGCGCGCGGCGGTTCTGGTCGATCACGCTGCCGATGATCTCGCCGGTGCTGTTCTTCAACCTGCTGCTGGAGACGATCAACGCCTTCCAGGTGTTCACGTCGGCGTACGTGGTCGGCGGGCCGAACGGGCAGCCGGCCGGCAGCACGCTGTTCTACACGATCTACCTGTTCGACCGCGGTTTCGGCGACTACCGCATGGGTTACGCGTCGGCGATGGCGTGGATGCTGCTGCTCGGGGTCGGCCTGGTCACCGTGTTCCTGTTCCGCACCGCACGGGGTTGGGTCTTCTACTCCGGGGACTCGGGGGACAAGCGATGAGGCAGACGTTGACCAGGGTGGCGTGGCACGTCGGCGCGCTGGCCCTGCTGGCCGTCGTGCTGTACCCGATCGCGTGGGTGGCGGCGGCGACGTTCAAGCCGTCCGAGGCGATCGTCGGCAGCCTGCAGCTGTTGCCGACGGATCCGACGTTCGCGAACTACGAGCGGGTGTTCGAGGGCGTGGTCGGGATCGGCGTGGGCCGGTTCTTCTGGAACTCCGCCGTGCTGGCGGTGCTGTCGGTGGTGGGCACGGTCGCGTCGTCGGCGTTGGCGGCGTACGCGTTCGCCCGGTTGCGGTTCCGCGGTCGGACGGTGCTGTTCGGGATCATGATCGCGACGCTGCTGCTGCCGTTCCACGTGTTGATCATCCCGCAGTACGTGGTGTTCCAGAACCTCGACCTGGTGGACACGTACGTGCCGCTGCTGGCGGGCAAGTTCCTCGCGTCGGAGGCGTTCTTCGTGTTCTTGATCGTGCAGTTCATCCGGCAGCTGCCGCGTGAGCTGGACGAGTCGGCGAAGATCGACGGGGCGGGGCACTGGATCGTGTTCTGGCACATCATCCTGCCGCTGTGCAGGCCGGCGCTGATCACCACGGCGATCTTCACGTTCATCTGGAGCTGGAACGACTTCTTCGGGCCGTTGATCTACCTGAGCACGCCGGACAAGTACCCCCTGCCGCTGGCGTTGCAGCTGTTCATCGACGAGTCGACGGGTTCGGACTTCGGGGCCTTGATGGCGATGTCGATGCTGGCGCTGGTGCCGGTGATCCTGTTCTTCTTGTTCTTCCAGCGGTTCCTGGTGGAGGGTGTGTCGACGTCGGGGTTGAAGGGGTGAGCCGGTGAGGCGGTTCTCGTTGTTCGGCGAGTGCCTGATGGCGGGGTTGCTCGTGCTGCTGGCCGCCCTGCCGGTGGTGACGCTGGTGCCGGCGCTCGCGGCCGGGTGCGCGCACATCAAGGCTCACGTCGACGGGGAGACCACGTCGGTCCGGTCGTTCTTCGAGCGGGTGCGGTCGGCGTTGCCCGGTGGGTGGGTGGTGTCGGTCGGGGTGGTCGGCGGCTTCGCCGTGCTGGTGGTGGACGTGGTGTTCTTGCGGACGCGGGTCGCCGGTGGCGGTGTCGTGGCCGTGGTGTGCGGGGTGGTGGCGGTCGGTCTGGCGGTGGTCGTGCTGCGTGCCGCGGCGTTGTGGGCGGTGGGTGCCCGGTGGCCGTCCGTGATGCGTGAGGCGGGGCGTCGTGCGGCGTCGGATTTCGGCGGCTCGCTGCTCTTGGTGATGTCACTGGCCGTGATGCTGATCGTGACGTGGCAACTGCCGCCACTCCTGCTCCCGATGGCCGGCTGCGTGCTGATGGCGGCCGTCGCCGTCGACCGCAGGCACAGCTCAGTCGCCAAACATCCACTTTCCCGCTAGACTGCCTCTGACCAGCGGTAACGCATCGACCTCCCGTCCACTATCGAGTGAATCTGAACTCGACCAACAATCGAAACGCCGTTATCGAAGCCCTGGAACGTCGGTTGGAACAACGAGGCCGGCAACCAACCCCCGCCCCGCCGAACCCGCAGCGGGCACCACCACCTACCCAACCCCGCGACCGAACGTAGCCGCCGGCCACCAACACAGACAGCCACCCCAAGCCGCCACACCCCCGAGCCGCCACCCGGCCGGCGGGCCGGCTGGCTGGCTGGCTGGCTGGCCGGACACCTGACGCCTGACGCGCCTGTCATGTGACGCCTGACGCGTGACGCCTGACGCGTGACGCCTGACGCCTGACGCCTGACGCCTGACGCGTGATGCCTGACGCGTGATGCCTGACGCGTGATGCCTGACGCGTGATGCCTGACGCGTGATGCCTGACGCGTGATGCCTGACCGCCTGACGTCAGCCGGCAGCGGTCAGCGGCTCAGCGGGTCAGGTGCTGGCGCGGAGGATCAGGGTGGTCGGGTAGAAGGTTTGTGGTGGTGCGGGTTGGTGGTTGAGGACGGCGGTGGCGGCGGCGGTGGTGATGGCTTCGACCGGGTGCGTGGTGGTGGTGAGGCCGGGGTGGCTCAGGGCGGCGTAGGGGAGGTCGTCGAAGCCGGCGACGGCGATGTCGCCCGGCACGTCGACGCCCTTGCGGCGCAGGGCGGTCAGCGCGCCGAGGGCGGACAGGTCGCCGAGGGCGAAGATCGCGTCCGTGTCCGGCCAGCGGGTCAGGATTTCGGTGGTGGCGGATTCGCCCGTGGCTGCGGTGAAGTTGCCCGCGGCCAGGCGGGGTGGGGCTCCGGCGTCGGCGAGGGCGCGGTGGTAGGCGGTGAGGGCGCGTTCGGTGCACGGGAGCCACCGGGGGCCGGTGATCATGGCGATTCGCCGGCGGCCCGTGGTGAGCAGGTGTTCGATCACCTTCGTGGTGCCGGTGGAGTTGTCCACGTCGAAGGACGGCACGTGGCGGGTGCCGATGCCGATCGACGCGATCCGGCCCCGGGCGGACTTGGGGATCGTGGCCAGCGCCGGGGTGGTGGGGTTGACGACGATCACGCCGCCGATGTCGCGGTCGTCGGCCAACCTGCCCAGTTCGCCGGGATCGTGCAGTGGGAGCCAGTGGAGGGATACGCCGACCCCGCGTGCGGCGGCCGCGCCGGCGGTGGCGGCGGTTACGCGGGCTACGTAGGGGTCGTTCAGCACGTGCGAGGTTTGGCCGCCGACGGCTATCGCGACGCGGGTGCCGCTGCGGGTGGCCAGGGCGCGGGCAACGGGGTTGGGGGTGTAGCCCAGTTCGCGTGCGGCGGTGGCGACTCGGTGGCGGGCGGACGCTGAGGCCGGGCCGCGGACGCTCAGGGCGCGGGACGCGGTCGCCGGCGACACGCCGGCTCGGCGGGCCACGTCCGACAAGGTCGGCTCCTGCCCGTTCGGCGAGGTCGAATTCCGCCCGTTCGGCGAGATCGGCTCCTGCCCGTTCGGCCAGGTCGGCTCCCGCCCATCCGGTGAGATCGGCTCCCGTCCCTGCTCGGCCTTGGCCACGGGGGAAGTCTGCCAGGCCCCGCCCTTGTGGTGGAAGCGCTTCCACGTATGAGGTCACGGAAGCCGGGTCAGGGCTGGGTTCGGGGTCATGGCTGGGTCAGGGCTGGGGGCGGGGCGGTGGGTTGGCAGGGCGCGAGGATCGGGACGGTAGGGGAAGGAAGTTGCATGTCGAGAGTCGAGGTGACGTCGGGTGGCGTCGGAGGGGCCGCTGCAGGGGTCGCGGTGACGTTCGGGCTCAACGGGGTCGCGGTGGCGTCCTGGTTCGCACGCGTCCCCGCCGCCCGCGACGCGTTGGGCCTCGGCGCGGGCGCGCTCGGGCTCCTCCTGCTGGCCATGTCGGCCGGCGCGACGCTGGCGATGCTCACCGCCGGCGAGGTGACCCACCGCCTCGGAGCCCGGCGAACGGTGTGCGCGTCGACCGTCGGAGTCGCCGCCGGGCTGGTGGTGGCGGGTGCGGCCATCGGCATCTGGCCCTCGGCGGCGGCGACGGCGGTCGGGTTGTTCCTCCTGGGGTACGGATCTGGCACGTGCAACGTGGCGATGAACGTCGAAGCGGCGGCGGTGGAGCGGGTGGTCGGGCGCACGGTCATGCCGCGGTTCCACGCGGTCTGGAGCCTGGGCACAGTGGTGGCCGCCGGGTTGGCCGCGGCGGCGGCCTCGCTGCGCCTGCCGGTGACGGCGCACCTGACGGGCGTCGCGGTCGTCACGTTGGCCGGCACGGTCGCGGCCGCGCGGTCGTTCCGGCACAGCACGAGCGACGCGATCGGCGAGAAGAGCGGTGTGCTGGCGGCCTGGTGTGAACCGCGCACGTTGCGGATCGGGTTGCTGGTGCTGGTGCTGGCCTTCACCGAGGGCACCGCGAACGACTGGGTAGCGGTGGCGTTCGTGGACGGCTACGCGTTCGGGCCGGCGGCGGGCGCGATCGTGTTCGGCGTGTTCGTGACCACGATGACGTTCGGCCGGGTGGTCGGCACGGTGGCGCTCGACCGGTGGGGACGGGTGCCGGTGCTGGTGGGCACGATGCTGCTGGCGATCACGGGGACGACCCTGGCGGTGCTGGGCGGCTCGCCGGCGGTGGCGGTGGCCGGGGTGGCGTTGTGGGGCCTGGGCACGTCACTCGGCTTCCCGGTCGGCATGAGCGCCGCCGCCGACGAGGAGGACCGGGCGGCCGCACGGGTCAGCGTGGTCGCGGTGATCGGCTACACCGCGTTCCTGGCCGGGCCGCCGGTCGTCGGCCTGCTCGGGGACCAGGTCGGCGTCCTCCGGGCGCTGCTGGTCGTGCCGCTGCTGCTGCTACCGGCGCTCGCCCTGGTCCCCGTCCTCCGCCCTATTCGGTCCGCAAAGCCCTTGCCGTAGACGTCTTCGCCGCCCACGTGGCCGGCGGCACGGCACCCACGACCGCGATCAGCGAGCCGCCGATGGCCAGCAGGAGCAGCGTCAGCGGGTCGTGCACGGGGAAGACCGACGCGGGCAGGCCGATCCCGGCGCTCTCCCCCATCGCCGGCAGCACGGCCCGGTGCAGCGCGACCCCGGCGGGCACGCCGACCGCACCGCCGACCACCCCGATCAGCACGACGGAGGCGATCACCATCGCGATGGTCTGCCGGGGCGTCATGCCGAGCGCCTTGTGGACGCCCAGGTCCCGGATCCGTTCCCGGGTGTCGAGCACGACGGCGTTCAGCACGCCCATGGCGGCCACCGCGACGAGCATCAGCGTGAGGATCGTGGTCAGGCTGTTGATCAGGATGACGGTGTCGCTGGCCTGGTTGGACCGACCGGGCCGCGCGGTGGCGCCGAGCGGCTTCAGCGCCGTGTTCAGCCCTTCGACGTAGGAGGTGACGTCGGTGCCGGGCCGGACCGCGATGTAGTGGCTGGTGTCCGTCGACCCGGACGTGAACGTGGCCGCGTCGGTCAGCACCACCATGCCGTCGTTGCCCATCTCGAAGACGTCGCCGACGATCCGCACGGTGACCGACTTCTCGCCGTCGTTCAGCGTCACGGTGTCGCCGACGCGGGTGCCGGTGGCGGTGAGGAACGGCGTCGGCGCGACGGCTTCGCCCGGCCCCGTGAACCACCGGCCGGACACCAGCTGGTAGCCGTCCCAGGTGGCGTCACCGGTGAACGACACGAGCTCGGTCGCGTCGGCCACGCCGCTGACGGTCACCCGCGTCCGGCTGGTGCGGTAGTGCGCGCGCGTCCCGGCCTGGGCGCTGATGGCGTCCGAGACCGCGGCCGGGTCGGCCTCCGGCTTCCTCGGATGGACACCAGGACCAGGGCCAGGACCGGAACCACCCGGCCCGTCCACGCCGATCGTCACGTCGGCCGAGTTGTGGTTGCGGGCGATCTGGAGCTGGTTGAGCGAGGACGCCAACCCGACCGCGAACGTGACCGCGGTGGCGCCGAACAGCACCGCCGCCACCATCGCCAGCGCACGGGCGGGCCGCGCGAACGGGCGGGCCAGGCCGAGGCCGACGGGTCGCGGCACGGCCAGTCGGGCGGTCAGCCTGGCGGCCCACCGGCCGCGGCCGGGGCGCGGGGTGCGGCCGACGGCGATCGCGTCCACCGTGCGCAACCGACCGGCGCGCAACGCGCTCGCCCACGCCGTCACCGACACCAGTGCCAACGCGGCGACGACCACCACGACGTCCACCCACGGGGCCACGGTCAACCGCACCGCGCCGTAGACGTCCTCGGTCTCGGCCAGCACGGGGATCGCGAGCAGGTTGCCCGCCACGACACCGATCGCGGTGCCGACCGCCGCCGGGATCAGGGCCTGCGCCAGGTACGCCCACACGACCTGCGCCGGGGTGAAGCCGAGCGCTTTGAGGATGCCGATCCGCCGCGTCCCCGCGCCGACCGCGCCCGCGACCACGTTGCCGACCACGAGCAGCGACATGACCAGCCCCAGCACGCCGAAGGCGACCAGGAACGGCACGAACACCGCGATGCTGCGGTCGGCCGCCCGCTTGAGCACCAGCCACGACTGCGAGCCGGTCATCGCGCCCTCGGGCAACGCCGCCGCCACCGCCGCACGGCCCGCGTCGACCTGCTCGGCGGTGGCGGCGGACGCGAAGCGGTACAGCACCTGGTAGCCACCGGGCGAGGTGATCCAGGACGGTGGCACCCAGCCGTCGGCGGTGCGGCTGACCGAGCGGGCCACGCCGACCACGGTCAACGTCGAGCCGTCGGCGAGGGGTATCCGGCGGCCGACGCCGGAGCCGGTCGGCGAGTGCGCGTGCGGGCTGTCGGCGGACACCACGACCTCGCCCGGCGCGTCGGCCCACTCCCCGTCGGTCAACGTCACCGCGTCCACCGGTCCGCCGCCGGGTTCGGCCCGGCCCACCACGGTCAGCGGCGCGGGGTCGCCGGGTCCCTCATCGCTCGGCGTGACGGAGGTGGTCGGGAACGGCCCGGCCGACGCGGTGACGCCCGTGATGGGCGCCGACAGCTGCTCCGGTGTCACCTTGCCCGCGTCGAACTGCGCCGACAGGTGCGCGCCGCGCTGCGCGGCGAACGCGTCGTCGAACGGCGCGGTGGACGCCACCAGCAGCGACCCGCCGAGCACGGACGAGGTGACGGCCATCGTGGTGGCGAGCCCGATCACCGCGGTCTGCACGCGGCGCCGTGCCACGCCCGAGCGCACGACCCGTCCCAGCCCGCTCATCGGGTCGGCTCCACGGCGACGTCGCCGGCGATGCGGCCGTCGACGAGCTGGATCGTGCGACGCGTGCACGACCGCGCCAGCGCCAGGTCGTGGGTGACCACCACGAGGGTCTGGCCGTCGGCGTTCAGCTCGGTGAGCAGCGCGCTGACGTCCTCGCCGGAGGCGGTGTCGAGCGCGCCGGTCGGTTCGTCGGCGAGCAGCAGCGCGGGCCGGTTCATCAACGCCCGCGCGACCGCGACCCGCTGGCGTTCGCCGCCGGACAGGCGTCCGGGGTAGGCGTTGGCGTGCCGGGCGACGCCGAGCTGGTCGAGCAGCTCGGCCGCGCGCTTGGCCGCTTCGCCGCGCGCCATGCCCGCCAGTTGTGCGGGCAGGACGACGTTGTCGGCCACGGTCAGGTCGTCGAGCAGGTTGAAGAACTGGAACACCATGCCGATCCGGGCCCGCCGGTAGCGCGCGGACGCGGCCTCGCCCAGGCTGTCGACCCGCTCGCCGGCCACGGTGACGATGCCGGTGTCGGGCCGGTCGAGGCCCGCGATCAGGTTGAGCAGCGTGGACTTGCCGCTGCCGGACGGGCCGAGGACCGCGACGGCCTCCCCGGCCCGCACGGTCAGCGTCACGTCGTCCAACGCCGGTGGCCCGTCGTCGTACCTGCGGCTCACGTCGCGCAGTTCGATCACCGGCGTGGTCATGGTCGGCTCCCTGGTTCGTCCTCGATGTGGCGCGGTGGACGCTAGGAGCGGCGCGGAGCCGGGCGCGTCGGTCGGCCGGGGCATTTCCGGTACCCCGCCGGGATGAGGGCGGCGCGGTGTCATCCCTGCGATGTAGTCGAGCGGTGGAGGCGGGGTGGTCGCCCGGGTGGATGTCCGGTGGCCGGCGGTCGGTGAGAATGGCCGGGTGACGAACGCGGCGGTGGTGGACCGACTGCGGGCCTGGGCCGCCCTGGTGGTGCTGCCGACGGGTCCGCTGCCGCGGCCCGCGGTGCGCAACTACGTGTTCGACGCGGTGGTGGCGCTGGTGGTCGGGATCGCCTCGGTGCGGTTCGCGGTCGACTCGCAGGACGTGCCCGCGCCCGTCCTGATCGGTGGTCTGCCGCAACCGTTGCCCGTACCGCCGCCGCAACCCGACACGTTGTTCGGCGCGGTGGTCATCGCGGTGGCGGCGGCGGTGGCGTTGGCGCTGCGTCGCCGTTATCCGCTGGCCGTGCTGTGGGTGGTGCTGTACGCGACGTTGGCGGCGCCGTCGGACACGCCGCGGCTCACGTTCTACGCCTGCGTCATCGCCGCCTACTCGGCCGCCGCGTACAGCCCGCACCGGCCGCCCGCGTTGGCGAGCCTGCTGGTGACGGTGCTGGTGGTGGCGGTGTTCCGGGACTCCGAGCTGCCGGTGGTGCCGAACGAGTACGTGCCGCTGCTGATCCTGGTGCCGCTGATCGTGGCGGCGAACGGCCTGCGCACGTGGAAGGTCCGCACGGACGAGGGCCGGGCGCAGGTCTCGGCGCTGGAACGCGAGCAGGCCGAGGCGTTGCACCGGGCGGTCGAGCACGAACGGGCCCGCATCGCCCGCGAGCTGCACGACGTGGTGACGCACCACGTCAGCGTGATGACGATCCAGGCGGGCGCGGCGCGCAAGGTGATGGGCTCCTCCCCCGGGCAGGCGCAGGAGGCGTTGCTCGCGGTCGAGGCGGGCGGACGGGCGGCGATGACGGAGTTGCGGCACGTGATGGGGCTGTTGACGGTGGACGGCGCGGACCCGGCCGACCTCGCGCCGCAGCCGGGGCTCGACCAGCTGGCGGCCCTGGTCGACCGGCTCCGGGACACCGGGGTGCCGGTCGGGACGAGGGTGACCGGGCAGCCGCGCCCGCTGCCGTCGGGGGTGGAGCTGGCCGCCTACCGGGTGGTGCAGGAGGCGTTGACGAACGCGGTCAAGCACGCCTCCGGCGGGTCGGCCGAGGTGACCGTGGACTACGGCGCCGACCACCTCCGGGTGGAGGTGGTCGACACCGGCGGCGAGCCCGGTCCGGGTGCGGCGGCGGGCAACGGGCACGGGTTGATCGGCCTGCGGGAGCGGTTGGCCGTCTACGGCGGCACGTTGGACGCCGGGCCGCGGCCCGGCGGCGGCTACCACGTGACCGCGTCGATCCCGGTGGAGGCGCCGTGAGCGCCCCGCTGCGGGTGGTGGTCGCCGACGACCAGGTGCTGGTGCGCACCGGTTTCCGGATGATCCTCACCGCCGACGGCATCGACGTGGTCGGCGAGGCCACCAACGGCCTGGAGGCCGTGGAGGCGGTGCGGCGCACCGTGCCCGACGTGGTGCTGATGGACATCCGGATGCCCGAGCTGGACGGCCTGGAGGCCACCCGCCGCATCCTGACCGGCGCGGAGACCGAGCCGCGGGTGATCATCCTGACCACGTTCGACCTCGACCACTATGTCTACGCCGCGTTGTCGGCCGGTGCGAGCGGGTTCCTGCTCAAGGACGTGACGCCGGAGCACCTGGTCGCCTCGGTGCGGATGGTGCGCTCCGGCGACGCGTTGCTGGCGCCCGCCATCACCCGCCGCCTGGTGGAGCGGTTCGCGAACCGGGGTGCGGACACCGCGTCGTTGCACCGCGACCTGGCCGCGTTGACCCCGCGTGAGCTGGAGGTGCTGCGCCTGCTGGCGCGCGGGCTGAGCAACGCCGAGCTGGCCGGGAACCTGCACCTGTCCGAGGCGACGGTGAAGACGCACGTGGCGCGCATCCTGGCCAAGCTGGGCCTGCGCGACCGCGTGCAGGCCGTCGTCGTGGCCTACGAGACCGGGCTGGTCACGCCCAGCGGGCAGGGTTGACGGCTCAGCCGAGGAACCGCACGTCGGGGTGCCGGTCGGACGGTCCGTCGAGCAGGCGTTGCGGCCGGTGGCGCAGGTGCTGGTCGAAGAACGCGGTCAGGTAGGCGCGTTGGGCGGCGGTGCTGCGGGCGGGGTCGACCGTGCCGATGATCGGCGCCGTCACCGCCGGGTCGAGGCCCAGGTGGGCAGCCAGCGGCGGCACCAGCGACTGGTGGTCGGTGAACGACGAGTGCTCGCCGGCCGGCAGGTGCAGCTGCCGCACCCAGCCGCGGTGGTTGGCCAGGAATGCCTGCCACGACAGGTCGGAAGCGGCGCTGTGGTCGCCCGCGCTCATCAGCAGGAACGGCCGGTCCAGGCCTTCGTCGGCGACCCGGCCGAAGTCCCCCGCGGTCTGGTCGTAGGCCATGCTGCCGTCGAGGTTCGCGCCCGCGTCGATCCGGCGGTCGGACACCATGGTCTCGCCCGTGGTGAACCCGCCCGCCGAGTGGCCGAGCATGCCGACCCGGGACAGGTCGAGCGACCGGGCGAGGTTCGGCGGCAGGCGGCGTCGGCCGGCGTCCGGGTTGCCGCCGGCGGCGAGGACTTCCAGCTGGTCGAGCACGAAGCTCGTGTCGCGCGCGCGGGTGGCCATCAACTTCTTGTTGACGTCGATCGTCAGCGGTGGCACGGCGCGCGGCGCGACCCGGCCGTCGGGGAACTGGACGGCGAGCGGTTCGTGGGTGTGGTCGATGGCGACGACCACGTATCCCTTGCCGGCCAACTGCTCCATGAGGCCGGTGCCCAGGGCGCGCGGGTTGCCGCGGCCCGGCGAGTACAGCACGACGGGCCGTCGACCGGGGACGGCGGGCACGTCGGGGACCGAGTGGGTGGCGAAGCCGTAGTCCAGTTCGGCCGGGTCGATGCGCAGGGCCCTGGCGTCGCTCGCGGCGACCGCTTCGGCGACGGCGGGCGGCATGAACGGCGCCGCGTCGTCGGCGCTCGGCGCGGCGGGCGTGGCCGGATACCGGACGGTGACCATCAGTTCCCTGGTGGTGTCCGGCAGCCACGGGTCCGGGCGGGCGTGGTCGACGAGGTGCAGTTCGGTGGTCCCGACCGCGTAAGGGCCGGTGGGTGCGGGGAGTTCGAACCGCACCGGCGACGGTGAAGCCGCCGCGGGCACGGCGGTGGCCAGCGCCACGCCGGCGAGCAGGGCCGGCACGAGCAATCGTTGTCCAGTCACCAGGCGAACTTAGGGCGGCTCGTCCGCGTGCCGGATCAGGATGATCACCCAGCGGCACCCTGAGGCAGCCACTAGGTGACGTCACCGTCAGTCCATTGTGGACTTCTTCAGTTCCTCGGCGATCTCCCGCGCCTGGCGGCGGTGTTCGGCGGCCCGCTCGTGCCGGCCGAGCGCGGCGGCGAGGGTGGCGAGGTGGTCCGCGGTCGGGCCGAACGAGACCAGGCCGCTGCCCGCGCCGGCGAGTTCACCGGCCGCCGGGAGGAGCCGGTCGTAGAGGCGCTCGATGGTCGGCCGGTCCCCCGCTTCGACCGCGATCACGGCGTGCAGGCACGTCCGGGCCTCGAACAGCAGGTCGTGCGGCGAATCGGGGACGACGGCCGCGAGGGCTTCGGCCCGCCTGCCCCGGGCGAGCAGGGCGACCGGGCGTGCCCACGGCTCGTACGGGCCCCAGTCGTCGTCCGGCACGTCGCCGAGGCCGAGCAGCGCGAGCGGCAGGATGCCGCGTTCCAGACCCGGCATCCCGGCGCCGGAGAGGCGGGACGCGGCGGCGCGGTAGGCGGCCCTGGCCTCGTCGCGCCGCCCGGTCACGGCCAGGCGCAGCGCGGCGTACCAGGTGGTGAAGACGCCGACCAGCGGCAGGTCGTGCCGTTCGGCGAGCGCGTCGGCCGCGGCGGCGTGCCGGTCGGCGGCGGCCAGGTCGGCGAGCGCGGCGTGGGACTGCACGAGGATCAGGTGGGCGAGCACCTCGAACGTGACCAGGCCGTGGCGGGCGGAGAGGTCGAGCAGCTCGGCGCCGATCCGGGCCCGGTCGGGGGCGAGGCCCGCCCGGTGGAACGTCTGCAGGAACCGGCCGTTGAGCGCCAGGGCCAGCAACGACGGGTCGGCCAGGTCGCGGGCGATCGCCTCGGCTTCGAGCGCGGCGTCCCGGCCGCGTCGTTCGGCGTCGGCGCGTCGTTCCACGGCGATGGTGATCAGGAGGCGGGCGCGTTCGGCCTCGTGACCCGGTGGCAGGGCGGCCAGCGCGCGTTCGGCGGCCTCGGTGAGGCGGGCGGACAGGGCTTCGTCGTCGTTGGTGGTCCAGAGCGCGGGCACGTCGAACGAGCCGATCGTGCGGGCGGTCAGCACCGGGTCGCCTTCCACCTCGGCGACGGCCTCCGCCCGGTGCCGGCGGGCCTGCTCCAGGTCGCCGGTCACGGCCAGTGCCCGCACCAGGCCCATCACGGCTCCGAGGCGGTCCTGTCCGGTCCGCGCCAGCGTCTCCCGCCACCACGTGGCCGCTTGGTGCGGCGCGGACCGGCGTTCGGCGCGTTCGGCCGCGGCCCGGGTGTAGCGCGCGGTGCGTTCGGCGGTGGCCCGGTTGCCGGCGCGCAGGAGGTGCTGCGCGATGGCTTCGACGTCGTCGGGGTGCACCTGCTCGATCACGTCGGCCGCCGCGGCGTGCCACCGGGCCCGGCGGGCGTGCGCGATGTCGTCGTACAGCGTTTCGTGCACGAGCGCGTGGGCGAACCGCAGGCGGTCGGCGTCCGGTTCGACCAGGAACCCCGCGAGCAGCGCCGACTCGACGGAGTCCAGCACCGCCTCCTCGTCACCGGCGAGCGGGATCAGCACGTCCAGGTCGACCTCCTGGCCGAGGACCGACGCCTGGCGCAAATGGGTCCGCGCGGTCCCGGTGAGCTGGGCGAGGCGGTGGCGCAGGACGTCGCGGACGCCGGCGGGGACGGTGCGCAGGGCCGGGTCGGTCTCCCAGAGGCGGGTCAGCTCGCGGACGAAGAACGGGTTGCCCGCGCTGCGGGTGTGGATCGCGCGGACGTCGGCGTCGGTCGGCTCGCGGTCGGTGGTGGCCTCGACCAGTTCGCGCACCTGGGGCTCGGTCAGGCCGCCCAGGTAGACGCGGGTCGGCTCGGTGCGGGCGGCCCGGCCGAGGGCCTCGGTCAGGGCGGCGGAGATGTCGGTGGAGCGGTAGGTGGCGACGATCAGCACGCGTGCGGCGTCGGGGTCGGCGGCCAGCGACGTCACCAGGGCGAGGGTGTCCTCGTCGGCCCAGTGCAGGTCGTCGAACACCAGCAAGACCCGCTGCCCGAGCCCGGCCAGGGACGCGGCGACCGCGCGGTGCCGCTCGAACCGGCCGGCGGGCGGGTCCGCGTCCAGCGCAAGCGTTTCCGCCATCCGCGTCCACGGCCAGGCGGCGGGCGCGTCCTCGGTGGACGCGCCCCACGCGGTCGCCCAGCCGGCGGCGGCGAGCCGTGCGGTCAGCTCCTCGGCCAACGCCGTCTTGCCCGCCCCGGCCGTGCCCGAGATCAACGCCAGCCGCCGGCCCGCGCGGGCGGCCCGCTCCAGCTCGGCCAGCTCGGCCACGCGGCCGATGAACGGGCTGGAGCGGGCGGGCGGCGGTTCGGGCGCGAGGGCCGGCGACTGGGTGAGGATGTCGGTCTCGAGCTGCCGGAGGGCGTGCCCGGGGTCGACGCCGAGTTCCACCCGCAGCACCTCGCGGGACTGGCGCAGCGTGGCCAGCGCCTCGCCCTGGCGCCCGGTCCGGTAGAGCGCGAGGGCGAGCAGCCGTCGGCCGTCCTCGCGCAACGGGTGCGCGGCGACGTGCGCCCGGAGGTCCGGCACCGACTCCGCGGCCAGGCCCAGCGCCAGCGCCGCCTCCGCCCGCCGTTCGACGGCCAGCAGCCGCACCTCGTCGAGCCTCGCGGCCTCGCCCAGCGCCCACGGCCGGTCGGCGAACTCCGCGTAGGCGGGGCCGCGCCAGAGTTCGAGCACGTCGTCGAGCAGCGCCTTCGCGTTCCCGGGCCGGCCGTCGGCCAGCAACCGGGCCGCCTCGCCGACCGCCTCCTCGAACCGCCGGGCGTCGACCTCGTCCGCCCGCAGCGCGTACCCCGGCGGCACGGTCACCAGCAGCCGGGCCGGCGTCCGGGGCGGGCGGTCCGGTTCGAGGGCCTTGCGCAGCGCGCCGACGAACGTCTGCACGGCGCCGAGCGCACCGTCCGGCGCGTCGTCACCCCAGAGGTCGTCGATCAGCCGCGTGACCGGCACCACCCGGCCCCTGGCGACCAGCAGGCGTGCCAGCACGGCGCGGTGCCGCGGCCCCTTGAGGTCGAGCGGCCCGCGTTCGCCCACGGCCTCCAGCGGGCCCAGCACCCGGAAACGCACCATCGCCGACAACGTATCCGACCTGGTCGGCGGCTGCCTCGCGGTGCTGACCGGTTGCTGATCGAGCGCTGATCGGGGCCGCCCAGAGTGGGTCGGGCAACCGCACCACACCCCCGGAACGGAGCTTCACACGATGTTCAGCAGGCAGCGCGTCACCGTCGCCGACGGCGTGGCGCTCAACGTCGCCGTGGCAGGCTCGGGCAGCCCCGTCGTGCTGCTGCACGGCTTCCCGCAGACCCACCTGATGTGGCGGCACGTCGCCGCCGACCTGGCCGCCGACCACACCGTCATCTGCCCCGACCTGCGCGGGTACGGCGACAGCGACAAGCCGGACGACGACGGTCGGGCGTACTCGAAGCGCACGATGGCCGCCGACGTCGTCGCCCTGGCCCGCGCGCTCGGGCACGAGCGGTTCGCGCTGGCGGGCCACGACCGGGGCGCGCTGGTCGCGATCCGCGCCGGGCTCGACCACCCCGACGCGGTCACGCACCTGGCCTCGCTGGACGTGCTGCCGACCCTCGACATGTGGGACGTCATGCACGGCGCCACCGCGGCCATCGGCTTCCACCTGTACCTGATGGCCCAGCCGCCCGGTCTGCCCGAGGCCATGATCGGCGCGTCGGCGGACGCGTTCTTCGGCCACTTCCTGGACGTCTGGGCCAACGACCCGGCCGCGATCCCGGCCGACGTCCGCGCCGCGTACCTGAAGGCGTCCCGGGAGGCGGTCCCGTCGATCGTCGCCGACTACCGGGCCTCCGCCACCGTGGACGTCGAGCACGACCTGGCCGACCGGGAGGCGGGCAACCGGCTGCGCATGCCGGTGACCGTGCTGCAGCAGGACTGGGGCTCGGCGCTCGGGTTCGACGCCGCCGGCCGGTGGCGGGAGTGGGCGGCGGACCTGGAGCACCGGACCGTCACGTGCGGTCACTTCATGGCCGAAGAGGCGCCCGGTGAGGTCGTCAAGGCGTTGCGCGACCTCCTCGCGCGTTAGGCCCGGGTTGTCGGGCGCCGCGTGTGGGATGTCGGTGTCGGTGGCACGCTTCGGGGCGTGGTCGACTTCCCCGACGGCGTGCTGCTGACCGACGACGCGGCGCTCGACTGGGCCGCGGACGACTTCGGGCACGTCGTGCGGCAGCGGCCGGTCGGTGTGCTGCGCACGACGTCCGCCGACGACGTCACGGCCGTGGTGCGGCTGGCCCGGGCGCACGGCCTCACCGTCGTGCCGCGGGCCGAAGGCCACTCGACCGGCGGACAGGCGCAGGCGCCGGGCGGGATCGTGCTGGACCTGACCGGCTTCCGGACCGTGCACCGGGTGACGCCCGAGCACGCCGTCGTGGACGCCGGTGCGCGGTGGAGTGACGTGCTCGCGGCCACGTTGCCACTCGGCGTGACGCCGCCCGTGCTGACCGACTACCTCGACCTGTCCGTCGGCGGCACGTTGTCCGTCGGCGGTCTCGGCGGGGCCGGCCACCACTTCGGGGCGCAGACGGACAACGTGCTCGACCTGGACGTCGTCACGCCCGACGGCGAGCGGGTGACGTGCTCGCCGACCCGTCACCCGGACGTGTTCGACGCCGTGCGCGCGGGCCGCGGTCGGCGTGGCGTGGTCCTGCGGGCGACGTTGCGGCTGGTGCCGGCGCACACCCACGCCCGGTGCTTCCGGCTCCGGTACGACCGGGTGGCCGACTTCCTGCACGACCAGCGGCTGCTGATGGCCGAACGCCGGTTCGACCACCTGGAAGGGCGGGCCAAGCCGGACGGCGCCCGGTGGACGTTCCGGATCGACGCCACGGCGTACTTCACACCGCCGATGCCGCCGCCGGAGCCGTTGGACGGGCTGCGGGACCGGCGTGCGGCGGCCGAGGTCGACACCGTCACGTACCGGCGTTTCGCCAACCGGATGGCCGACGACGTCGCCGTGCTGCGGGACCTCGGCCCGTGGGGGTGGCCGCACCCGTGGCTGAACGTGCTGCTGCCGGACTCCGCGGCCGAGGCCGTGCTGGCGGAGTCGTTGGCCGGGCTCACCGTCGGCGAGACCGGCGTGGTGCTCGTCTACCCCTTGCCACGGGCCCGTTTCCGCACGCCCGGCCTCCGCTTGCCGGACAGCCCGACCGTGTTCCTGCTGGCGCTGCTGCGCACCGCCGACTCACCTTCCGCCCTGCGCGCCATGGTCGAGCACAACGAGTACGTGCGCCGCCTGTCCGCCGCCGCGGGCGGCACCACCTACCTCCCCTGACCCCGCGTGTCCTGCCTTCCGGGCACGCGGGGTCAGGGGAGGGGTCACTCCGGACGGTGGGGTTCGGAGGGCTGGGCACGCCGGGCGCGCAGCGAGCCGGG
Source organism: Actinosynnema sp. NPDC049800 (assembly GCF_040656635.1). Classification (NCBI taxonomy): domain Bacteria; kingdom Bacillati; phylum Actinomycetota; class Actinomycetes; order Pseudonocardiales; family Pseudonocardiaceae; genus Actinosynnema; species Actinosynnema sp. NPDC049800. The sequence continues at coordinate 67,143 of NZ_JBFAMT010000035.1, forward strand.
ACGCGCCTTCACCGACGGGTCGCGCCGCGTCCTGGCCAGGCTCGCCACGGTCACCACCGTCAGCACCACCACGATCACGCCGAGGCTGAGCAGCGTCGGCACCTCCGGCACGCGCGGGTCGAGGTCCTGGTGCGCCCAGTGCAGGATCAGCTTCACCCCGATGAACGCCAGGATCAGCGACAGACCCGTCGACAGGTACACCAACCGGTCGAGCAAACCCTTGACCAGGAAGAACAACGCCCGCAACCCGAGCAGCGCGAACGCGTTGGCGACGAACACGACGTACGGCTCGGACGTGATCCCGAAGACCGCCGGGATCGAGTCCAGCGCGAACAGCACGTCGATGCTGCCGATCGCCAGCAGCACCAGCAACAGCGGCGTGGCCATCCGCCGGCCCCCGGCGCGGGTGAACAGCTTCCCGCCCTCGTAGTCCTCGGTGATCGGCAGCACCCGGCGCGCGGTCTTCACCACGACGTTGTCCTCGACGTCCGGGTCCTCGTCCCGGTGCCGGAACAGCTGCACGGCCGTGTAGAGCAGCAGCAGGCCGAACAGCAGGAACACGAACGAGAACAACGCCAGCAGCGTCGCGCCGACCGCGATGAACACCCCGCGCAGCGCCAGCGCCAGCACGATGCCGAACGTCAGCACCTTGTGCTGGTGCGCCTCCGGCACGGCGAACGTCGACATGATGATCACGAACACGAACAGGTTGTCGACCGACAGGCTCTTCTCCACCAGGTAGCCGACGAAGTACTCGGTGCCGGCCTGCCCGCCGTGCGCCAGCGTGAACCAGACGCCGAACAGCAGCGCGAAGAGCACGTAGAACACCGACCAGGCGGTCGCCTCGCCGATCTTGACGCGGTGCGGGCGCACGACCGCCAGCACCAGGTCCACCGCCAGTAGCACGAGGACCAGGCCGATGGTGAGCGCCCAGGTGAGACCTCCGATGTCCGCCACGATCAGCGGGCGCGGTCGAGGTCGAGGCCGCGGTTGACCACGCGGTCGAGATCAAGGGCGCGGTCGAGGTGGTCGGAGGTGGGTGGGATCGGTGGCGGGATCGGCTTCGGTGGCACCGGGTCGGGTCCGGACGGCTGCGGCCGGCGCGGGACCGGATCCGGGGTCAGCGGGTCGGGCGGGTCCGGTTCGTGGTCACGATGCGGTGGGGTCGCCGCGGTCCGCTGGTGGTCGCGGAGAGCCTGGTCGGACCGGACGGACAGGTCCGGTCCGTGGTCGCGGAGTTGCGGGTTCACGCGTCCCCTCCTCGTGGGGTCGTGGTGTCGTGGTCGCGGTGGACGATCGCGACCGAGCACGGCGCGTGGTAGAGCACGGCGTGGCTCACCGAGCCGAGCAGCGCGCGGCGGACCGCGCCACGGCCGTGACTGCCCACCACGAGCAGGTCGGCGTCGCGGGCGTGCTCCAGCAACGCGTGCGCCGGACCGTCGAAGGCCACCGCCCGGCTCACCCGCACCTCCGGGCGCGCCTCGCGGTGTCCGGCCAGGGTCCGCTCCACCAGCGCCTCCGCCTCGGCCTCCACCTGCCCCAGGTCCGACCGCGCCGCCCAGATCGGGGCCACGGCCTCCACCGGCAGGTCGGCCCACGCGTGCACGGCGAGCAGGTCGCGCCCGTGCCGCCCGGCGAAGTCGAACGCGAAGCCGAGGGCGCGCTCGCTCGTCGGCGACCCGTCCACCCCGACGACCACCCGGCCGTCACCACCGCCGTCGCCGCGGGCCACGACGACCGGTCGGCGGTGGGCGTTCACCAGGTCCGCGGTGGTCGAGCCGAGCAGCGCCCTGGACAGCCCGGAACGCCCGGACGAGCCGACGACGAGCAGTTCGGCGTCACGGGCGAGCGCGCTCAACGCGTCGGCCGGGTGGCCGTGCTCCAGCCGGGTCCGCACCTCCAGGCCCGCGCACAGCCGCTCGCACTCGGCGGCCACGGCGGCCAGCTCCCCCTCGGCGTACCCGCGCACCGCCTCCTCGGTCATCGCCTCGGGCAGCGGCACGGTCATCGACGTCAACGCCAGGTCCGGCATCGGCACGCGCAGCACGTCCACCACGAGCAACGCGCACCCGCGGCTCGCGGCCTCCCGAGCCGCCCAGAACGCCGCCAGCCGCGCCTGCTCCGAACCGTCGAACCCGACCACGACCGCGCCGCGACCGTCGCCGTTGGGCGGGTCGGCCATGCCACCACCTCCGATGTCCCCGGAGACCGGAGGAGTACCCGGCGTGCGGATGGCGTAACCGATGCCGCGTCCACGCCAGGCGTAACGCCGAGCCGGACGGGGACGACGCCACGGTCACAACGGAGGTCCAGCGAGGGGGCGTCGTCCATGACCGATCGGCCTTGGCAGGGTGAGGAGCTCGCCATCGACACGACCGAGGTGCACGGCCTCCCGGTCACGCGTGTCACCGGCGAGGTCGACCTGGCGGGCGTCGACCTGATCCGCGCCGAACTGGACGTGCAGCTGGAGCTGCGGCCACCGGTGCTGGTGGTGGACCTGACCGACGTGACCATCCTCGGCTCGCTCGGCATCTCGGCCCTGTTGGACGCCCACCACCGCGCGGTCGCGGCCGGTGTCCGGTTCGCGGTCGTGGCGAGCCGGCGGTCGGTGGTCCACCCCTTGCGGCTCACCGAGGTCGACCGGGTGCTGACCGTGGTGCCGACGCTCGACCAGGTGGTCGCCGGCTGACTCCACCGGGTGTCGCCCGGCCGTGCCGCGGGTAGCCCGACGTGTGGCGTCGTTGCCCATCGCCCGGGAGTTCACCGCGTTCGGCCTCTCGCACTGGGTCGTGCTCGGGCTGTTCGCGGTGGGCGCCGCGGCCGTGGTGGTGTTGGGCCGCACGCGCCCGTCACGCCGCTTCTCGCGTGTGTTCGCCGCGATCGTGCTGCTGCTCCAGGTCGGCATCCACACCTACCTGATGCTGCCGCCGCGCTGGAACGTCCAGTACTCGCTGCCGTTGCAGCTGTCCGACCTGGCGGGGCCGATCGCCGCCTACGCGTTGTGGTCGCAACGGCGGTGGGCGTTCGCGCTCACGTACTACTGGGGCCTGACGTTGAGCGTCCAGGCGCTGATCACGCCCGTGCTGCGGGTCGACTTCCCGGACCTCGGCTTCCTGCTGTTCTGGGCCACCCACCTGTTCGTCGTCTGGGCCGCCGTCTACCTGACGTGGGGCCTGGGGCTGCGGCCCGACTGGCGCGGCTACCGGCTGGCCGTGCTGGTCACGGTCGGGTGGGCGGCTGCGATGTTCGCGCTCAACGCGGCGCTCGGCTCCAACTACGGCTACCTCAACCGCAAGCCGTCGACGGCGTCCGTGCTGGACCTGCTCGGCGACTGGCCGTGGTACCTGGTGCCGGAAGGCGCTTTCGTGCTCGCGGTGTGGGCGTTGATGACGTGGCCGTGGACCCGCCGGGGTAACCGGACGGCATGAGCGAGCACGAGGACATCGCCCGACGCCTGCTGGACCGGGCCGGGCGGACGTACGCCGAGCAGTCGGGCATCCGGCTGGCGGACACGCCGTCGCCGCTGTACCGGCTGCTCGTGCTCAGCGTGCTGCTGTCCACCCGCATCCGCGCGGACATCGCCGTGGCCGCGGCACGGGAGCTGGCCGCGGCGGGCTGCACCACCCCTCGCGGCACGGCGGGGACGACGTGGCAGCAACGCGTCGACGCGCTGGGCCGTGCCCACTACGTCCGCTACGACGAGAGCACGGCCACCGCGCTCGGCGAAGGCGCGCAACTGGTGCTGGACGACTACAAGGGCGACCTGCGCCGGCTGCGCGAGGACGCGGCCGGTGACGTGGCACGCCTGCGCGCGGCACTCGAACGGACACCGCGCCTGGGCCCGGTCGGTTCGGCCATCTTCTGCCGCGAGGCGCAGGGGGTGTGGCCGGAGCTGCGCCCGTTCCTGGACGACAAGGCGCTGGCGGGCGCCGGCCGCGTGGGGCTGCCCGAGGACCGCCGCGCGCTGGCCCGCCTCGTGCCCGCCGACGACCTGGCCCGGTTCGCCGCCGCGCTGGTCCGCGTCACTCTCGACAAGGGCGTCGCCGACGACCTGGAGCAGCACGGCCGCGGTCAGGCGCGCACCTCCTCGCGCGAGTCGAGGGACCGGCGGGTGCGGGCGTAGTGCACGACGATGCTCACAGTGGCCGCGAGGAAGACGAGCTGCATGAGCGTGCGCGGCAGCAGGGCGTCGCCGAACGAGGGTGAGAGGCCCTTCTCGGCGGCGTAGACGTTCGCCGGGAACATGCCCACGAGCATTGCGGTGAGCCCGGCCGCCGCCCACGGCGCGGTCCGGCGCCACAGGACGCCCGCCGCGCCGGCGAGTTCCAGCACGCCGGTCACCGTGATCACGAGGCCGGGTGCGGGGATTGCGGGCGGCACCATCGCGATCAGCTCCTCCCTCATGCCGATGAAGTGCGCCAGCCCGGTCGCGACGAACATCGCCGCGACACCGCACCGCACGGCGAACGGCCAGGCCGGGACCCGGGTGACACCGACGGCCCGCAGGCCGACCAGGGCGAGGGTGACGACGACGAGGATGACGAGCGGTGCCACTGGCACTCCTTCGTGAACGCGAACTTGACAGTGACAAGATTGCGTGCGACCAGGCAACTTGTCAATGACTAGATCGCGGGTAGGCTGCCGGGGGTGACCACCGAGCGCCCGTACCACCACGGGGACCTGCGCCGCGCCGTCCTGGACGCGGCCGTCGAGGCGATCACCGAGCACGGCCCCGGCGGCGTCGGCCTGCGCGACCTGGCCCGGCGGGTCGGGGTGTCGCACGCGGGGCCGGTGCACCACTTCAAGGACAAGGCGGGCCTGCTCACCGCGCTCGCCGCCGAGGGCTTCACGCTCCTGGCCGACGCGCTGGACGCGACGGTGGCGGCCGGCGGCGACATCGTCGACCTGGGCGCGACCTACGTGCGCTTCGCGGTCGGGCACCGGGCGCACTTCGAGGTGATGTTCCGGCCCGACCTCTACCACGGCGACGACCCGGCGCTGACCGAGGCGCGCGACCGGGCCGGGGCGGCACTGGCGGGCGGCGTCGCCGACCGGCCCGACCCGGAGCTGGCGTCGGTCGCGGCGTGGTCGCTCGTGCACGGCTTCGCGACGTTGTGGAACACCGGCGCGCTGTCGCGGACCGATCGCGACCCGGAGGCGATGGTGCGGGCCTTCGCGGGCTCGATGTTCCTGACCTAGCCGACCCTCACCGCGTGCCGGCCCGCATCCCGGTGCCGAGCAACGGTCATCGGCCCTGCAACACCTCACCGAGGTGGCGCAGCGTCCCGGTGACGGCCCGCAGTCCGGTGGCGGGGAGGCGGGCGGCCAGGTCGTTCGCCCACTCCGCCTGTCGGAGCTCGACCTCGCGCAGGGCCGTCCGGCCGCGCGGGGTGGGCGCCAGCAGCCTGGCCCGGCGGTCGCGCACGTTGTCCCGGAACTCGGCCAGGCCCGCGCGGACCAGGCCGGTCGCCGTCTGCCGCACGGCCTGCCTGGTCAGCCCCATCGCCCGGGCCACGTCCGCGATCGTGCGCGGCCCGTGGTCCACCACGGCGAGCACCTGCCACCGGGCGCCGGTCAGGCCCGCGGGCCCGGCCAGCCCGTCACCGGCGGCGAGGAGCAGGCCGTGCACCCGGGACACCTCGGCCAGGAGGTCCGTGAACTCCCGGCCCGGATCGGACAGTGCGGTCACATCGGACAATCTGGCAGTTTGACAGGTACCTGTCAAAACCCGAGTGGACGGCGACGCGGCCGGCGGACGACGGGCGTTTGGCGGAGCTGGACGGCCCCGTCATGGCCGCCCTGCTTGAGGGTGACCCGACCGCGGCCGGGATCGGGCTGACGGCTCGCCCGGTGGGGTAGTCACGGGGTCACCGGTCGACCAGGTTCCGGTTGGACAGGAACCGCAGGTACTCGTCGTGGTCGAGCGGGTTGCCGTCCGTCCTGGCCCTGGTCGGCGCCGGGCCGCGGACGCGGCGGGCGGGCCCCGGCTCGTGCCAGATGCTCCCCTCGCCGCGGGTCAGGCCCGGCAGGGCGGCGGCGAGGTCGTGCAGCGACCGGGCCGGGATGTCGCCCGGCACGAGCCACGACGAGCCGGACTCCGCGGCCGGGCCGAGGTCCGCGCCGAGCGAGAGCAGGAGACCGGTCACGGCGCTGAGCGCGTCGTCCGGCACCTCCACCTCGACCGTGTAGCCCGGCTCGTGGACCGCGCTGCCCGCCTGCCGCAACGCCCGCAGCACCACGATGGGTGTCAGGTGGCGGAAGTCGGCGGCGACCGTGCTCGGCGCCCGGTACCCGACGTGGGTGATCGTCACCGCGCAGTCGGTCACCTCCCAGCCGTGCAGGCCCTGTTGGAGCGTCGACGTCACCGCCTCCTCGATCGCCCGGTGGTAGGCCTTGGGCAGCAGGCCGAGCTGCGCCTGCCTGGTGAAGGTGTTGCCGGTGCCCGGCGGCAACGGCTCGACGCGCACGCCCACCGTCTGCCAGAAGTCGTTCGGTCCGCGCGGGGAGAACTCGTGCACGGACTCGCCCCGGCCCACCGGCCGTTCGAAGTACACCGGCCGGACCGGCTCGAACACCGCGACGATGCCGAACTCGCGCTGCAACCGCTCCGCGATCACCTCCCGCTGCACGGCCCCGTAGAGCAGCACGGACGTCGCGCCGCCCCCGGCCGTCCGGGTCCGGATGAGCGGGTCCTCGTCGGCCAGCCTGGTGAGCGCGGCGTGCAGTGCGGCCGCGCGGTCGGGGTGCTCGGGCCGGACGACCGACTCCAGGATCGGCGGCGAGAAGTGCGCCCTCGGCCCGTCGTCGTCCGCGCCCAACCGGTCGCCGACGCGCACCCGCGGCAGACCCCGCAGCCTGCCGATGTCGCCCGCGGTCAGCGGACCTGACCCGCCGCCGACGACCTCCAGCCCGGCGACGCGCCCCCGGTACTCCTCCACCGCGCCCGAGGCGTCCCGCCGCCGGAACGCCACCTGCTGCCGGCCGTGCAGCGTGCCGGAGAACAGCCGCAGGTAGGCGACCTTCTCGCCCTTGCCGGTGCGTTCGACGGCGAACACCGTGCCGCGCAGGTCGTCGGACGGCGCCGGGCGTGGCGCGAGGAACCGCCGCACGCCGTCGGCCAGTTCGGCCGTGCCGGCGCCGGACACCGCCGAGCCGAAGTACACCGGGTGCACCAGCCCCCGGCACGTCTGGTCCCGCAGCGGCCCGGACACGTCGTCGGGCACGTCGCCGTCGAGCACCCGGCCCAGCAGCGGCAGGTCGTGGTCGGCCAGGAGTTCGGCCGCCTCCGCCGGGAACGCGCCGTCGACGGACGGGCGGGCGACGACGGCCGCGTCACGCGTGCCGAGCCGCTCGACCCGCACCATCGGCAGCACGGCGGGCGTGAGCCTGCGGCGGATCTCGGCGAGCAGGTCGTCGTGCCGCGCGCCCATCCGGTCGATCTTGTTGACGAACAGCAGCGTCGGCAGGCGCAGCCGCCGCAGCGAGCGCATCAGCACCCTGGTCTGCGCCTGCACGCCCTCGACCGCCGAGATCACCAGCACCGCGCCGTCGAGCACGGACAGGGCGCGTTCGACCTCGGCGATGAAGTCGGGGTGCCCGGGCGTGTCGACCAGGTTCACCTGGAGGTCGCCCAGCACGGGATCGCCCAGCCTGAACCACGCGACGGCGGAGCGGATGGTGATGCCGCGGCGGCGTTCCAGCTCGCCGCTGTCGGTCTGCGTGTCACCGCCGTCGACGCTGCCCAGCCGCGGGATCGTCCCGTGGTCGAACAGCAGCCGCTCGGTGAGGCTGGTCTTACCGGCGTCGACGTGCGCGAGCACGCCCAGGTTGAGGGTTCGAGTGGGAATGACGGTCCTCGAGGGTGTGGGAAGGGGCACCGGGACGGAGCACACCGTCGAGTCGCCGCATCTCATTCCTCCTCAAGGCTCGATCACCTGCCGCGGCCCACCGTAGAGCGGACGCCCCGATCGCGCCGGCCGATTACCGCCGACCCCGCGAGGTGCGAACCGCCGGCGGAAAGCACACCGGAGCACGGGCGTGGTCTGCCCGTGCTCCGGTGTGCCGACCGGTTCCCGCCCGCTCCCCAACCGGCGTGGAACCGTTCCCCCGTTTCCCCCTGTCCCCCCGATCCCCTTCCCCCCGATCCCCCCGGATCCCTTGTCCCCCGACTTCCCCTGACCTGCATCAATGGTGATCGACGAGGCGTACGGGAACAATGTCGCACCCCGGCCGCTCCGAGACCCCGTTTATTGCCGGTTTCCGGCAATCAAGCCCGTGCGCACGACTCGGCCGCCATACCACGGTTCGTTTGGTCAGAAAATCTCCCACTTGGCTGCTGTGCGGTAAGTTGCCGGCACTTAAGCTGGCTGTCCGACGACCCCTGCCGCAGCCCTCACGCCGTTCCCCGCCATCCCGGCCTCGGCGAGGGCTGCCCGTCGAAAGGACAGTCCCCCATGCGTACCGGTCGCTTCCGCGCCGCCGTCGTGGCCGCCGCCACGGCACTGCTCGCCCTCACCGGCGCGACGATGGCCTCGGCCGCGCCCGCCGAAGCCGTCCAGGACACCGTCTTCTCCCCCGCCGCCGACACCCCGGTCACCGCCCTGGTCACGAAGCTGACCCACGCCGAGGCCGCGGCCCGCTTCCGCGCCGCCGGCATCACGTGGTCCTCCAGCGGCGGGTGCAGCGACCGCAACAACCCGACCTGCACGTCGTTCTCGCAGATCAACCTGACGACCGTGCAGGGCGCGGAGACCCTCAGGCGGGCCACCGGCTGCGCGCTGAACATCACCGGCGGCACCGAGACCGGGCACGCCAGCGGCACCTACAGCCACTGGAACGGCTACAAGCTCGACTACAGCCTCTCCACGTGCCTCGGCAACTACATCCGCGGCACCTTCGCCTACATCGGTGGCAACAAGTGGCGCTCCGGCTCCGGGAACGTCTACTTCCTGGAGAGCAACCACTGGGACGTCACCTACTACAACTGCGGCGGCTGCTGACACCGCCGCGTGGAAAGGGGGACCGGCGGCGCGACCGGTCCCCCTCTTCACACCCGTCCGGTCACCCGAAGGCCTTCACCTCCAGCAGCCCGACCGAGTCCGTCCCGCTCTGGAGCACGACCCGCAACCGCGTCGTGCTCACCGGCGTGAACGTCACCTCCTGGTAGGCGTCCGTCGCCACCGGGTACCCGCTCGCACCGGCCACGTCGACGTAGGCCGACCCGTTCCAGTGCTGCACCTTCCACGACGCCGGCACGCGCACTCCCCCGTTGTCGTCGAAGAAGTACACCCGCGCCGAGCGCACCGACTGCGCCGAGGTCCACGTCAGCTCGGCCCACTGCTCGCCGGTGTTGGGCCAGGTGCCCCACCGCGGGTTGACGGTGTCGTTGGACGACGGCGGGTCGACGCCGTCGTTGATCGCGGCCACCGACTCCCACGGCGAGGTGTACGAGGCCGACGGCGTGGCGGACCCGGCCAGGTTCGGCGGGGGTTGCGGATCCGTGCCGCCGCCCCGGTTGTAGGCCTTCACCTCGGTCAACCCGGTCTTGAACCCGGACGCGTGCGTCACCTGGACCCGGATCCGCTGCGTGGACACCGGCGTGAACCGGACCCGGTTGTAGTTGGCCTTCGGCGTCGTCGGCGTCTTGCTCTGCGCCGCCGCGGCGACCCACGCCGAGCCGTTCCAGTACTGGACCGCGTACGACGACGGCGCGCGGTACCGGTTGCCCGCCCGGTCGTCGCGGAAGTGCAGCCGCACCTCGTCGACCGTCCGCTGCTGCCGGAAGTCGATCTCGTAGTGGTCGGTGCCGTTCGGCGATCCCGACGTGCCCCACAGCGGCTCGTTGGTCGGGAACCCGTCCACCGCCGCCCCGACCGACGTGCCGGACGCGGTGTAGGACGCCGTGACGCCCGCGCCCTGCGCCAGGTTCGGCGTGGTCGAGGTCAGGTCGACGCCCGCCTTGGCGAACACGTCGACCATCCGCGCGCTGCCGTGCGCCACGTTCTGCGGCGCCTGCAACCCGCTGACCGGCACGCTGTGGTTCACCGTGCCGGCACCGGACGGGAACGTGACCTCGCCGTTCGCCGGGTTGTAGAGCACCCGGGTCAGCCGGTCGACGGTGAACGCGCGCGTGCCGTTGAGGTAGACCGAGTAGCCCTGCGGCACGCCGTTGTAGCGGGTGACGCCGTCGGCCGGGTCGTCCCACACCACGCTCAGGTCCATGTTGCGGTAGCGCAGGTTGTTGACCGCGAAGTGCGACCAGCCGATGTTGATCGGCGACAGCTCGATCCGGCTGTCCGTGCGCGGGCGCAGCCCGGCCACGTCCTCCACCACGGTCCAGTTGCTGCTGCCCAGGATGTTGTGGTGGATCCACGAGCGGTAGTCGATGGTCTTGGCGCCCGCGTTCCAGTTCGCCCAGAACTCGTTGGCGTCGGGCCACTGCGTGTTGCCGCCGACGTACTGCGCCCAGGTGTTCCAGTAGAGCAGCTTCTTGTAGTCCTCGGCGGTCATCCACTGGTTCGGGTAGTTGCGCAGCACCGAGGAGTACAGCCGGAACTGGACCGTGGAGTTGATGGTGGAGAAGTTGTTCGAACCGGGGTGGCCCGCCTGCGCCGCCTCGGCCTTGTCGCGCTGGTTGGCCGTGTAGAACGGGAACACCGGGTACTCGGCCGGGTCCGCGAACAGCCGAAGCGCCTGCTTGTACTGGTCGGTGTTCGGCATCAGGCCGACCGAGAACGGGTAGTAGTTGTTGATCTCCTTCCACGGCACGTGGGCGTTCGCGGCCACGTGCTTGTGCTCCAGCAGCTGCCGCGACGGGTTCCACAGCGTGGTCACCACGCCGTTGCGGATCCGGTCGGCCAGCGCCTGCATCTCGCTCGCCTTCGCCGTGTCGCCGATCAGCGCGTACGCCTGCTGCGCGGCCGACGCGCCGCTCCACACGTACGCGGTCTCGGCCCGGTCGAGGTTGCCCGCGCGCCAGTCGAACGACACCGCGTCGGCGTCGTTGCCGGTCATGGCGCCCCAGTCGTACTCGATGACGCCGTTGTTGTTGGTGTCGAACGTGGCCAGTTGGCCCTTCACGTCACCTTCGGCGTACTTGGCCAGGTTGCCCGCGATGGCGGGCTGGCCGCCGTGGATCTGGTAGCTGCGCCACGCCGCCTCGGAGATGTACTGGGTGTAGGAGTTGGACCAGTTCTCCGGGTCGCCGGGGTTGTCCATGAACCGGCCGCCCTTGGACGACTGGCCGACCGACAGCCACGGACCGTACGAGTAGACCGGGTCGCGCAGGTACTTCAGGTCGTCGATGTGCATCGGCTGGGTCAGCGCGATCGCGTTGTTGTAGCCGGTGACGCCCTCGATCGAGACCGGGAACTGGAAGTCCTGGCCAGGGATGTCCACGTCGAGGTGGTTGAAGCGCATCAGCCACCAGCGGTAGTAGACGTTCTTCTTGATCGCCGGGTCGGGCACGTCGATGTAGGGGATGTGGTCGGCCCACCAGCGGTTGTAGTCGCGCACGTGGGTGGCGAACGCGACCGACGGCGAGTGGCCGCGGTAGGCGTTGTACTCGGTCAGCGACTCGGGGATCTCGTCGGTGACGAAGCCCATCACGACCTTGGTGGTGGTCGACTGGCCGGCGCCCAACGTGACGGACCTGGTCAGCGCGCCGCTCGCGGCGGTGAACCCGTCGCCGGACAACCGCGGCCGGATGGTGGTGAGGTTGTTCTTCACCTGCCGCGAGCCGGTCAGCTCCGCGCCGCTGACCGTGGTCGCGTACGGCGAGGTGACGCGCAGCGGCAGGGTGGCGGACGCCGAGCCGGTGTTCGTGACGGTCAGGTTGGTCACGGCGACGTTGTTGTGCGTGATGAACTTCGCCACCTCCACCCGCACGCCCGTGCCGGTGTAGACGCCCTTCCAGTGGCTCGGGGCCTGCCACCGGCTCGACACCTGCTCGGTCAGCGTCCCCGAGCCCACGGTGACGGCGTAGGCGTTCTGGCTGCTGATGTTGTCCCAGTACGCGGCGTTGCCGCCGAAGCCGATCACGGCCGGGTTGTGGGTGTACATGAACGCGCCGCGACCGCGGGTCATCAGCCACGGGCCCGCCGGGTCGTTGCCCGGGCGGGCGAGCAGGCGGTCCATCCAGAAGTCCGTGCCGCCGCTCTCGGCGTCGTAGATGGCCTTCATCGTGCTGCCGGTGCTGTAGCCGACCGGCGGCGCGGGGATCGAAGGTCCGTTGAACGTCGGGTAGCCGATGGTCTGGGCGGCGGAGGCGCTCGGGACCGGCGCGAGGAGCGCGCCGAGCACCACCGCGGTCGCCAGCCGTCGGGTCACGCCTGGAAGGCTTGCCATTCCAACACCCCCGTCGAGAAGTCGGGCTTCGAGGTGATCGACAACCGCAGCCGCGTGGTGTTCACGGCGGTGAACGTGGTGGTGTTGAACGCGTTGCCCGCCACGCCGCAAGCGGACTGGCCGGGCACGTCGACGTACCCGCTGCCGTTGAAGTACTGGACCTTGCACGACGCGGGCAGGTCGATGCCCTGGTCGTCGTCGAACCAGTACGTGGCCACCTTGTTGATCGAGCGGCTGGTCGGCCACTGGTACTCGACCCACTGCGTGCCGCGCTCGGGCCAGTTGCCGTAGGCGAGGTTCGAGCGGTCCGCGGAGCTCGCGGGCGTGCCGCCGTTGTTGAGCGCGGCCAGTGACTCCCACGCCGAGACGTGCGAGGTGGACGCGGTCGCCGAGGTGGCCAGGTTCGTGCCCGTGCCGGGGTCGGCGCCGGGGTTCGGCGGCGGACCGGTCGTGGTCTGGGTGACCTTGCGCATCGTGCCGTCGGCGTTGAAGTGCAGCAGGTCCACCGCGACGGACCGGCGGAAGTTGCCGCCGCCGGGCGCGTTGGCGTTGTGGTAGACGATGTACCACTGCCCGTTGAACTGCACCACGCCCGCGTGGTTCGTGGTCGAGGAGACCCGGTCGAGCACGACGCCGCGGTGCGTCCACGGCCCCAGCGGGCTGGTGGCCGTGGCGTAGCGCTGGCAGGCGTAGTTGGAGTCGGTGACGCAGCCGTTGGTGTCGTTGGCCGCGTACATCAGGTAGTAGAGGCCGTTGCGCTTGAACATCCAGGGCGCTTCCCAGAAGTTCGCCAGGCCCTGCGGCGTGACCACCGCGCCGTCCAGCTCGATCATGTTGGGCTTGAGCTTCGCCGCCCGCGCGCCCCAGTAGCCGCCCCAGTAGATGTAGGACTGGCCGTCGTCGTCGGTGAACACCGTCGGGTCGATGTTCAGCCCGGACGAGTTGGGCGTGCCGTCGCTGATCAGCGGACCGCCCTTGGCGTCGCGGAACGGCCCGAGCGGGCTGTCGCCGACCGCGACGCCGATGTCCATCCACCCCGCGCCGTTGCCGTTGACGGAGGTGTACCAGTAGTACTTGCCGTTCTTCGCCTCGACCTCACTGGCCCAGGCGTCCGCGCCCGCCCACGGGAAGGTGCCGATGTTCGCCTTCGCCCCGTGGTCGGTCCAGGTGGCGGCATCGGTCGAGGAGAGCACCCGCCACTCGCGCATGACGAAGTTGTTGGTGCCGGTGGGCGCTTCGTCGCGGCCCGCGTAGACGTACAAGGTGTTGCCGACGACCAGTGGCGCGGGGTCGGCGGTGTAGACGCTGGTGATGATCGGGTTGGCCGCGGACGCGGCCGGTGCGACGGCGGCGGAGGCGACGAGCGCGAGTGCCGCGCCCAGCTTCACCGCCCGATGTCGGGTGCGCATGGGTGAGTCCTAACGGTGGGGGGGTGGTGGCTAGCGGCCGGTCGCGTGCAGGTCGGCCACTTCGGCGGCGGTGAGGGCGCGGCCGTGGACCCGGAAGCCGTCCACGGCGCCGTCCAGGTAGGGGTCGCCCGCGTACTGGGAGCGCCCGATCCAGTTCTGCGTGGTGCTGCCGAGCGCGGACGGCCGCACGGTCAGCGCCGTGTTGCGGGCCGCCTCGACGCCGTTGACGTAGAGCACGCCCAGGTTGCCCGCCTGCGTCACGGCGACGTGCGTCCACGCGCCGGCGGGCAGGGGTGACGGCGCGTCGATGCGCTGCTCGGCGCTCGCGCCGCCGGTGGTGATGGCGAACCGGGCGCCGCCGGCCGAGCCGCGCGGGGTCAGGAACAGGTAGGTGCTGGTGCCCGCGCCGAAGTCGAACACCCGCGCCCACGTGGTCACGGCGCCCAGCCACACCCAGGTGGCCACGCTGAACGCCGTGGCGCCCGCCAGCAGGCCGGCCGGCAGCAGCACGTGCTCGCCCGCCCCGCCGAGGTCGACCGCCGAGCCGGTGCGCCCGGTGGTCCACCGCGCGCCGCCGGCGAGGGTGGCGGTCCGGCCGTTGCCGGTGGCGTCGGCCGCCACCGAGCCCGCCGCCTCGTCGAACGGGTAGTGCGCGATGAACGGCGGCGGCGCGGGCGTGTCGGTGACGTTCCAGTAGACCGTGTAGCGCTGGCCGTGGGCCTGGTAGAACGGCAGCAGCGTCACCTGGCCCGTGCTCGCCGTCGCCGTGTAGCGCAGCGGGGTGGTCGTGGCCCGCAGGGTCCCGGGCTGGAGCGTCGGCATCGACGTCAGGTCGGTCGTGCCGAAGCCGCCCGCGAGCACGATCGGTCCGTGCTTGACCGCCTGCACGGCCGGGTTGTCCGGCGCCGGCTCCCGGGTCAGCGCCATCGGCAGGCTGAGGTCCACCACGTCACCGTTGCTCCACGTCCGGTCCAGGCGGGCGTACGTGCCCGGCACGGTCGGCACGTCCTGCACCGCGCCGTTGAGCTTGAGCTGGGCGCCGGCGGCCCAGGACGGGATGCGGACGCGCAGGTCGATCGGGCCGGACCCGGTGACGGTGAGGCGGGTGGACGGCGACTCGGGGAACGAGGTGTCCTGCCGCACGGTGATCCCCCGGCCCGGCCAGGTGAGCGTGGAGGCGATGAACAGGTTGACGTACAGGGTGTTGCCGGCGTGGAAGTAGATGCTGTCGGAGTGCTTGGTGTTGGTCTCCATCCCGGTGCCGTGGCAGCAGGTGAAGTCCTGGTAGTCGTTGCTGTACGTGCGCCGGCCGCCGGGCCGCAGCGGCACGTAGTAGCTGTGGTGGCCGTGCGCGGACGCCGGGTCCTGCCCGCCGAGCAGGTGGTTGTAGAGGGCCTTCTCGTGGAAGTCGAAGTAGTGGGCCCTCGGGTCGGTGCGGAACAGCTGGCGGGTCAGCTTGAGCATGTTGTAGGTGTTGCAGCACTCGCACGTGTGGTCCGACAGCTCCGACGCGATCCGGCCGGGCGCCTTGAAGTACTCGCCGTTGGAGTTGCCGCCGATGGCGTAGGTGTGCGTGCCCACCACGATGTTCCAGAAGTTGGTCGCGATGTCGCGGTACCGGGTCAGGCCGGTGGCGTGGTACTCGCGGATCGCGCCGACCGCCTTGGGGATCTGGGTGTTGGCGTGGTAGCCGTTGAGCGCGTCGACGTTGTTCGCCAGCGGGTCGAAGATCTCGGCGTGGTCGAAGTACTGCGCGGCGGTGAGGTGCGCCGGGTCGCCGGTGAGCTGGTAGAGGTTGGTCAGCACCTCGTTCATGCCGCCGAACTCGGTCTTGAGCATGTTCTGCCGCTGCGCCAGGGTCAGCCGGCCGTTGCGCCAGCCGACCCACGCCGCCATGCGGGTCAGCACGGTGAGCGCCTGGGCGTTGCCCGCCAGCAGGTGCATGTCCAGCAGGCCCGCCAGGATCTTGTGCAGGGTGTAGTAGGGCGCCCACACCTGCTGGCGTGCTTCCACGCGGTCGATGAAGCTCTCCGGGAACGCGGACAGGTAGCCGGTGTTGAACCCGGCGGCCTGGGCCCGGTCCTGGCAGGTGGCGAGCTGGGCGACCAGGTAGTCGCCCTTGGTGCGGAACGCGGTGTCGCCGGTGCTCGCGTACGCCTGGGCCAGCGCGGTCAGCACGTGACCGGTGGAGTGGCCGCGCAGCTCGGTGGTCGGCGACTCCCACCCTCCACAGGGGACGGCCGACGACGGCAGGCCGACGTTGAGGCGGAAGGTGTGCAGCAGCCGGTCGGCGTCGAGGAACTCGAGGTAGGCGTGGGTGCGGGAGGTGTTGGTCTGGAACGGTCCGGCCAGCAGCGTCACCGCGCCGAGCGGGAACGCGTGCGCCGACGCGCCCGTGTCCGGTCTCGCGGCGGAGGCGACCGGGTCGGCGGCGGCGGCGGCGGTGCTGCTCAGGGCGGGCAGGGCGGTGGCCGAGGCGACCACCGCGCCCGCTCGCAGCACGGCACGACGTGATGGAGTGGGCATGGACATGCGCGTCACCTTCCGTGACGTGGTGGCACAGGACTCGCGGTGGGGAGGAGGGCCGGCGCCCCCGGGGTGCAGGGCCGCGGGGGCGCCGGCGTCGCTCAGCGGCCGTAGCGGCTCTTCAGGTGCCGCCACCAGTCGCGGAACATCCACGCGTCGAACTCGGTGATGTTCCGGGCGCTGCCGGCCTTCATGATGAAGCTCGACACGCCGGTGGGCGTCCAGTCGTAGAAGTCGTCCAGACCGAACGTGTGCCCGATCTCGTGCAGCAGGATCGTCACGTCCGTGCTGCCGAGGTTGTTGACGAAGTACTCGCTGCCCATCCGCTGGCCCCAGTCGCCGCCCGCGCCGCCGCCCATGCCGGCGGTCAGCCACAACGACTGGTCGTAGTGCCGGGGCACCCCGCCGGGACAGTTGCGGTACTGGCCGTCGCGGACGAAGAACCGGCCGCACTGCTCGGCGCACTGCGGCGCGTTCTCCCGGATGTTGTTGACGTAGATGTCGACCGAGTTGTCGCTCCACTGCAACGTGCTGCGGTCGCGCACGGCCCAGCCGACGACCTTGACGGGCACCTGCGCGTAGGGCCAGTTGTTGTGCCCCACCATCAGGTCCGTCCACTTCTTGTACTGCTCGGCGAGCTTGGCGTGGATGCGGTCGCGCAGCGACGCGCTCACCGGCGCCGACGAGTCCCACCGCACGCAGAAGTTCAGGTAGCCGCCGTTGACGAAGACCTGGTCCCAGCCGTAGTTGCGGAACCCGTACAGGTTGCCGTACGTGCTCTCCTGGTGCGACCACACCTGGTTCAGCGGGGTCACCAGGTTCGACGGCGGGCTCCACGTCGCCGGGTTGGCGGCGGCCGTGACGTCACGCGCCTGCTCGGCCTGCGCGACGCCCGCGCCGCTCACCGCCAGCGCGAGGACCACCGCGCCGAGCACCGTTCTCATCCATGATCGTGACACGATCATCTTCCTTCCGATTGCCGGACGAAGCAGCATCGGACAGCGGGATCAGCCCTTGACGGCGCCTGAGGTGAACCCGCGGACGTAGCTGCGTTGCATGGCGGCGAAGAGCACGAGGCAGGGAACTGCCATGAACACCACCCCCGCTTCGAGGGCGGCGTAGTCGATCGACCCGTGGCTCGCGGTCCGCATGTTGACCACGGCGAGGGTGGTGGTGAACTTGTCGGTGGAGTTGAGCAGGATCAGCGGCGCGAAGAACTCGCTCCACGAGGTCAGGAACGCGAACAGGCCGACGGTCACCAGGCCCGGCCGCACGGCGGGCAGCATGATCCGCACGAGGGTGCCGGCGCTGGTGCAGCCGTCGACCCGGGCCGACTCCTCCAGCTCCAGCGGCACGGCCTCGAACGAGTTGCGCATCATGAACACCGAGAACGGCAGCTGGAACGTGATGAGCACCAGGCTCAGCCCGACCAGCGAGTCCTCCAGCCCCAGCCACCCCAGCAGCACGTACAGGGCGATGAGGATCGTCGCGTACGGCACCATCAGGATCGCCAGCGTGAGCAGGAACAGCGCGTCGCGGCCGGGGAACCGGAACCGGCCGAACGCGTAGCCGCCGAGGGTGGCGGTGAACAGCGTGCCGCCCACCGTGAGCGCGCTGACGACCACGCTGTTGAGCACGTGCTCCAGCCGCACGCCGTTGGCGGAGGTGAACAGCCGGGCGTAGTTCTCCAGCCCGAACCCGGTGTCCGTGCGCACGGACGCGAACCCGGCCCACACCAGCGGGAAGAGGAACAGGATCGCCAGCGCCGTGCCGGTGACGTAGTAGCCCCGGCGGTTGCCCGCGGTGGTCTTCACGACGACCTCCGGCGCAGCACGCGGAACTGGATGGCGTTGAACACCACGAGCACGACCAGCAGCACCACCGAGATGCCCGCGGCCGAGCCGAGGTCGAGCCGGATGAACGCCTCCCGGTAGATCACCATCACCAGCGAGGTGGTGCTGTTGTCCGGCCCGCCGCGGGTGAGGATCCAGAACTGGTCGAACGCGAGCAGCGAGCCGGTCGTCATCAGGGTGAGCACCAGCGCGATCGTGGGCCGCATCAGCGGCACCGTGATCCGCCGGAACGTCTGCCACCGGTTCGCGCCGTCCACCCGGGCGGCCTCGTAGACGTCCGGTGGGATCGCGTGCAGCCCGGTCAGCAGGATCAGCATGGTGAACCCGGCGAACCGCCACAGCACCAGCAGCACCGCGGACCCGAGCGCCGAGCCCGGGCTGCCGCTGGTCCACGACACGTACCCGTCGACCAGCCCGAGCCACGACAGCAGGTCGGTCACCGGCCCGATCTCGTCGCTGAGCAGGCCGAGGAACAGCAGGGACGCGCTGGCGAACCCGACCGCCGTCGGCAGGAAGAACGCGGTGCGGAAGAAGCCGACGCCCGGCCGCCGGTGCTGCACCAGCAGCGCCAGCCCGAACGCGACCACGAACAGCAGCACCGTGATGACCACCGTGTACTTGACCGTGAACCAGGCCGCGGAGCGGAGCAGCTCGTCCTCGCCGATGCCGCTGTAGTTGGCCGGCGCGTTGAACTTCGCCTTGCCCAGCAAGGGCCAGCGGTGCAGGGACATCCAGACCACGAGCGCCAACGGCACCAGGAAGAACAGCCCCACCATCACGGCGGTCGGCGCGGCGTACGCGGCCCCGACGAGCGCGCGCAGCCGACGGCCCCTCCGCGCCGGTCGCGACTCCGAACGCGGTCGGGGTGCGCGCGCGCCCGGTGCGGCCGTCGTTGCCGGGTTCGACGTCGTCGTCGTGGACATCCGAGCCTCCGGTGGCTGCTCAGCCCTGCTGGAGCGACTTGGTGATGGCGGTGTTGCCGTCGGCCAGCGCCGTGCCCGCGTCACCGAACAGCGCGCCCCGGACGGTTTGCAGCCACGGGCTCTGCGGGTCGTTGAACGAGACGTTGAAGTTGCGCGCGTACGGCGTGCGGCCCTTGGCCACCAGGCCGTTGACCAGCACGGTGCGCGGGTCGGCCGAGGAGTACTTGTTCTCCGCCAGGTCGGTGCGGGTCGGCACGCCCTTGTTCTTGGCGACGACCTCGACCTGCGCCTCGTCGGACGTGGTCCAGGACAGGAAGTCCCACGCCTGCTCGGCCTTCTCCGAGGTCGCGCCGATGCCGAGCGCGTCACCGCCGACGAAGGTCGACTCGCCGCCGGCGAGCCCGCTGATCGGGGCCACGCCCAGCTTCAGGCCCTTCTGCTCCAGCGCGTCCAGCCAGACCGACGGCGCCGGCGCGATGCCGACGTTCCCGCTCTGCAACGCGCCGAGCCAGGTGGGACCGGCCTCGTCCTTCGACGCGGGCGCGGCCACGCCCTGCTCGTACAGCTCGCGGTAGAGGGCGAACACGTCGGCCATCTCCGGCGAGTCGACCCTCGCCTCCTCGCCCTCGGGGTCGAGCACGTCGCCGTTCGCCGCCCAGACCGACGGCCACAGCGTGAACTCGACGCACCCGCCGCAGTTGCCGCCGAAGTACGTGCCGTTGACGTCACCGCCGAGCTGGTCGACCTTGCGGGCGTGGTCGGCGAACTCGCGCAGGGTGCGCGGCGGCTGCTCCGGGTCGAGGCCCGCCTTGGCGTAGAGGTCTTTGTTGTACAGCAGCACGGACAGGTCGATCGTGTGCGGCAACGCGAAGTTCGCGCCTTCCCACGTGCCGGCCTTCAGGTGCGACGGCGCGAGCCGGTCCTTCACGGGCAGCGCGGCGAGCCGCTCGGTGATGTCGGCCCACAGGCCCTGCGAGGCGTACTGGGGCGCGAACACCACGTCGGCCGCGAACAGGTCGGGCAGCGACTTCGCGCCCGCCGCCGACGCGAGCTTGGCCGGGTACTCCTCGTTCGGGTAGGCGGTCACCTCCACCTTGTTGCGGTGGGTGGCGTTGTAGGCGTCGGCGTAGGCCTTGGAGACGGATTCGGTCGCCGCGCGGGTCCACAGCGTCAGCACCGCGCCGTCGTCCGCGCCCGCCGGGCCCTCGGCCCGCTGGTCGCCGCACGCGGCCAGCACCAGCACACCCGCCGCCACGGCGGAGGCAATGCGAAGCCCTCTGGTTTTCACCGGTCTCTCCTTTGAGCACGGTCCGGGTGGGTCATCAGGTGGTGGTCGGTCGGGGTCCTGCGTCGGTCGGGTCCCGGTCGGGTTTTGCGTCGGTCAGGTCCTGGGGTCGGTCGGGTTGCGTCGGTCAGGTCCTGGGCAGCCAGACCCGCATGGTCGACGGGCCGCCGCGCGCCCAGCGGTGGTACGGCACGAGGGTCAGCGGGGTGGTCGGCCCGGTGGCGCCGTCGGTCGGCTCCGGCGGTCCGTAGGGCCACGCGTCCGGGCGCGGCGCGTCGAACCGGGCCTGGACCTCGACGCCCGCCTCCGCGTCGACCGGCGGCACGGTGTCGTCCACGCGCAGCGCGTCGAGGTCGGCGTCGCCGTCGGACTCGGCGCAGTACACCAGCGGCCCGCGTTCCACGGCCACGCAGCCGCGCGTCGCGTCGATCCTCGGGTCCGGCGCGGTGAAGCGGGGCCGGGTCGGCAGCTCCAGCCGGATCTCCTCGCCGACCGCGAACGACCGGTACACCACGATGTCGCCCACCGGCACCTGCCGCCGCCCGTGGGTGGTGACGAGCTCCGCGCCCACCGCCCACCGCGGCACCCGCAGGGTGATCGACCACGGCTGGTCGTCGGTCTTGGTCACGCGCACGGCCACCGCGCCCTCGTCGGGGAGACCGGTGCGCACCTGCAAGCCCACCTCGCGGCCGTCGTCGAGCCGGGTGGAGACCTCGGCGTCGACGTACTGGTGCAGCCGCACGCCCGTGTCGTCGGCCGTGACGAGGTAGCACGAGAGCCCGGCCAGCAGGCGTGCCGCGTTCGGCAGGCAGCACGACACCTCGAACCACGGCGCCCGCGGCCCGCCGCCGAACCCCAGCTGCTCCTCGTCGCGTGCCAACGCGGCGGTGGGCGTGCGCTGGTGCAGGGTGTGCGCGTAGAAGAAGGACCGGCCGTCGTCGCCGATCGCGGTCGCGACGACGTTGTAGAGGATCCGCTCGATCACCTCGTCGTAGCGACCGTCGCCGGTGGCCAGCAGCAGCCGCCAGGCCAGCATGATCGCGGCCACCCCGGCGCACGTCTCGGAGTACGCGCGGTCCGACGGCAGCACGAAGTCGTCGCCGAACGCCTCGTCGGCGTGCCGCGAGCCCATGCCGCCGGTGAGGTACGTGCGCCGGGCCAACGTGCGGTCGAACTGGGCGGCGACGGTCTGGAGCAGCTCGTCGTCGCCCGTCTCGACCGCGACGTCCACCGCGCCGGCGGCCAGGTAGAGCGCGCGCACGGCGTGTCCGTGCAGGACTTCCGCCTGCCGGACGGGCCGGTCGTCGCTGAAGTACGACCAGCCGAAGTGGTGGCGCGGCAACGTCCGATGGCCGCGGCGTTCGACGAAGAGGGCGGCTTGGTCCAGGTAGCGCTGCTCGCCGGTGAGGCGGGCCAGCTCCACGAGGCCCAGCTCGATCTCGGGGTGGCCGCAGACGCCGGGCGTGCCGTCGGGTCCGAACGCCTCGCAGACGTGGTCGGCGGCGCGGCGGGCCACGGCCAGGAGCGGGTCGTCGTCACCGCCGCGGGTGCGGGCCCGCGCGACGGCGGCTTGCAGCAGGTGCCCGGTGCAGTAGAGCTCGTGGCCCCACAGCATGTCGCTGTACCGGGCGGGTTGGCCCGGGCGGCCGAACGCGGTGTGCAGGTAGCCGTCCGCCGCCTGGGCCGCCGCGATCGCGCCGGTCAGCTCGGTGATCTGCGCGTCGAGGGCGCCGGGCGCACCCGTGCGGCCGACCTCCCAGGACATCGCCTCCAGCAGCTTGTAGACCTCGGAGTCGGTGAACTCCCGGCCGCGGCGGGTGGCGGAGCCGGCGTCGGGGCGCGCGAAGTTGCCGGTCCAGCCGAGCCGGTCCATCCACGACCGGGCGTGCGGGATGGTGGCGGTGGCGTTGACGTCCTGGCGGGCCCGCCAGAAACCGCCGGTGATGCGGACCTCGTCCTGGCCGAGCGGGCGCAGCTTCCCCCGCGACGGCACGACGGGACGTCCCCCGACGGCAGTGGTGTCCGGCGACGTCACTGTCATCCCAACCTCCCGCGGTCCGGTGTGCTCGTCCAGCACTCTGGCAGCCGAAAACCTTTTCGGCAATCATCCTTGTGGCGTCTCGGAAACGTCGTCCACGATGGCGGTTCATGGTCGTGAAGAGCGCCTACAATCGATTCGGCGTTCGACAAACTTTTCGAAAGGCTTTCGATGGGCAGACGGCGGTCCGACGCGGTGACCCTCAGCGACGTGGCGCGGCTGGCCGGCGTCTCGATCTCCACCGCGTCCAAGGCCATCAACGCCAGGGACGAGGTCGCGCCCGCCACCCGCGAGCGCGTGCTGCGGGCCGCCGCCGAGTTGTCGTTCCAGCCCAACGCCCTGGCGCGCGGGTTGATCTCGGGGCGGACGCGCACCATCGGCCTGCTCACCGACGAGCTCGGCGGCCGGTTCGCCATCCCGATCCTGCTGGGGGTGGAGAACGCGTTGGCCAACGAGCAGATGTCGGTGCTGCTGTGCGACGCGCGCGGTGACGCGATCCGGCGCCGGCACTACATCAGCACGCTGCTGGCCAGGCAGGTCGACGGGTTCATCATCCTGGGCGACGACAACGACATCCGGCCGTCGCTGACCCGCGACATCCCGGTGCCGGTCGTGTACGTCTACTGCGAGTCCAGCGACCCGGACGACCTGTCGGTGATCGCCGACGACGAGGGCGGCGCGCGCCTGGCGGTGGAGCACCTGGTGTCGTTGCAGCGCAAGCGGATCGGCCACATCACCGGGCCGCAGACGTATCGCGCGGCCCGTGACCGCGTGACCGCGTTGCACCGGGTGCTCGCCGAGCACGGGTTGGGGCTGGCGGGCGGCGCGCCGCTGTACGGCGAGTGGTCGCAGCGCTGGGGACGGCACGCGGCCCGGATGCTGCTGGCCACCGATCCCGAGGTGGACGCGGTGTTCTGCGGCAACGACCAGATCGCGACGGGGGTCGCGGACACGTTGTCCCGCTTGGGGAAGCGGATACCGGAGGACGTGGCGATCGTCGGCTACGACAACTGGGAGGACTTCGCCGCCGACTGCCGGCCGCCGTTGACGACCGTGGACCTGGACTTGGAGCGGTTGGGCACGACGGCGGCGCGGTACCTGTTCGACGCGTTGGACGGGAGGCGGCCGTCGGGGGTGATCCGGCAGCCGTGCCGGTTGGTCGTGCGTGAGTCAACCTCGGCGATCGGGCATGCGTGAGCCGGGTTCGTGGGGGTTGGGTCCGGTGTTGTGGGGTTCGTGGGTGTTGTCGGGTTCGTGGGGCTCGTGGGTGTTGTCGGGTTCGTTGAGGGCGTTGGGGTCGTCGGGTTCGAGGAAGACGGCGATGCCGTCCAGGACCCGGTGCAGGCCGAAGTCGAACCAGCCGTCCAGGTCGGCGGTGGTCGGCGGGTCGGCGGCGGCCAGTTCGGTGAGCCAGGGGTAGCGGTTCGAGCCGACCACGCCCCCGAGGCGGCCGAGCCGGGCCTGCCACCAGCTGCGCGAGCTGACGCCGGTGTCCCGGGCCGCCTCGAACTCGGCCACCGCCATCAGGGCCGTGCCCTGCACGTACCCGCTCACCAGCAGGTACACCGGGAGCGCAGTGCGGTGGTCGAGGGCGAGGGCGGAGAGGAAGCGGTCCACGGTCTCCAGGAGCGAGCGGCCCAGTGGCGGGCGGGTGGTGGCGAGGGCGGTCAGCGACCACGGGTGCCGTTGGTAGAGCGCCCACTCCTCGCGGGCCTCGTGTTCGAGCAGGGCGCGCCAGCCGGTCGCGTCGGGCGGGGGTGGGCGGTGCTCGGCGAGGACAATGTCGACCATGGCCGTGACGAGGTCGTCCTTGCCGGACACGTGGTGGTACAAGGACATCGTGGAGGTGCCGAGCCGGGCGGCGACGAGTCGCATCGAGACGGTGGCGAGCCCTTCGGCGTCGGCGAGCTGGATGGCGGTGCGGACCACCAGGTCGCGGTCGAGCGGCACTGCGGGCACTTTGTCCACAAAGGACCGTCGAGGGTGCGCGCCGTCCTTGCGCGCGCGGTAGGCCCGTGCCTGGCAGGCCCGGCCGCAGTACCGCCGCGGTCGGCCCCGGGTGGGCGGCGCGAGTTCGGTGCCGCAGTGCGCGCAACGCACGGTCGACCTCCTTTTCGTCACGCTGCTGTTGTGTGACGTATACCGTCGAACATGCTTGGGCGTTGGGAAACACTGTTCTTGTGTACAGCGTACAAAGAATCGCCGATGTCGATGAGCTGGACCGGATCGCCCCCGTGTTCGCGGCCGCGTGCGCGGACGAGGCGGTGACCGCGTGGGCGATGACCGGCCACGACTTCACCGAGCTGTTCCGCGAGTGGCTGGCCCGCGCGTTGACCGAACAGGAGGTGGTGGTCGCCGAACGTGACGGGGTGGTCGTCGGCGTGTCCACGTGGATGGCGGTGGAGTCGGCCGAACCCTTGCGGCGGCAGGCGGACGCCTTGGCGGAACAGGCCCGGGCGAACCCGGCGTTGCGGCGGATGGCGGCGGCGGTCGCGCTCCCCCACCCCGACGTGCCGCACCTGTACCTGGCGTCGATGGCGGTGGTGCCGGAGAGCCGGGGGCTCGGCGTGGGCAGCGCCATCCTGCGCCACCGCCTCAGCCGCGCCGACGCCGAGCGCCAACCGGTGTACCTGGAGGCGAGCACTGCGCGCAGCGCCGCGCTCTACGCCCGGCACGGCTTCACCCCGTCCGGGGCCCCGATCGCCCTCCCCGAGGGCGGCCCGCTCCTGCGCCCGCTCTGGCGACCCCCGCACTGACCCGTGTGTCGAACGTTCAAGCCCCGCGTGTCGAACGCTCAGATCCTGCGTGTCGAACGCTCAGGCCCCCGAGTTCAACCCTCAGGTGCACGTGAAGTGGCCCGGAGCCACGTTCGGCTCCGGGCCACGGTGCGGCGCGGTCAGACGGCGGCGGGCACCTTGTCCTGCGCCGACTCCGCCGAACGGCTCGGCCGCGAGTCGGTGGTCGCGGTGCTGCGGAACCCGCGCAGCCGCAGGCTGTTCGACACCACGAACACCGACGAGAACGCCATCGCGGCACCCGCGATCATCGGGTTGAGCAGCCCGGCCGCCGCCAGCGGCAGCGCGGCGACGTTGTACGCGAACGCCCAGAACAGGTTGCCCTTGATCGTGGCGAGGGTCCGCCGGGACAGCCGGATCGCGTCCGCCGCCGCACGCAGGTCACCCCGCACGAGCGTCAGGTCGCTGGCCTCGATCGCGGCGTCGGTGCCGGTGCCCATGGCCAGGCCGAGGTCGGCCTTCGCGAGGGCGGCGGCGTCGTTCACGCCGTCACCGACCATCGCCACGACCTTGCCCTCGCCCTGGAGCCGGGCGACCACGTCCACCTTGTCCTTCGGCAGCACCTCGGCGATGACCTCGGTGATCCCGACCTCGGCCGCGACCGCGCGGGCCGCCGCCTCGTTGTCACCGGTCAGCAGCACCGGGGTCAGGCCGAGCGCGCGGAACTGGCGGACCGCTTCGACGGACGTCGGCTTCACGGTGTCCGACACGACCAGGACCGCTCGCGCCTCGCCGTCCCACGCCACCAGGACCGCGGTGCGCCCCTTCTCCTCCGCCGCACGCTTGGCCTCGGCCAGCGGACCGTCCAGGTGGACGCTCCACTCGGCCAGCAGGCGCTCACGCCCCACGATCAGCGCGTGCCCGTCGACCACGCCCTGCACGCCCAGTCCTTCGAGGTTCTGGAAGCCCTCGACCTCGGGCAGCTCGCCCGTCCGCTCGAGGGCACCGGCCGCGACGGCCTTGGCGATCGGGTGCTCGGAGGCGTGCTCCAGCGCACCGGCCAGCCGCAGCACCTCGTCCTCGTCGACGCCGGGCGCGGTGTGCACCGACACCAGGCTCATCCGCCCGGTGGTGACGGTGCCGGTCTTGTCCAGCACCACGGTGTCGACGCGCCGGGTCGACTCCAGCACCTCCGGCCCCTTGATCAGGATGCCCAGCTGCGCGCCGCGCCCGGTGCCGACCAGCAGCGCGGTCGGCGTGGCCAGGCCCAAGGCGCACGGGCACGCGATGATCAGCACCGCGACGGCCGCCGTGAACGCGCCCGACACGCCACCGCCCGCGCCGAGCCAGAACGCCAGGGTGCCGACCGAGAGGGCGATCACGACGGGCACGAAGATCGCCGAGATCCGGTCGGCGAGCCGTTGCGCCTGCGCCTTGCCGTTCTGCGCGTCCTCGACCAGCTTGGCCATCTGCGCCAGCTGGGTGTCGCCGCCGATCCGCGTGGCGCGGACCACCAGCCGACCACCCGCGTTGACGGTCGCGCCGACCACCGCGTCACCGGGACCGACCTCGACCGGCACCGACTCGCCGGTCAGCATGCTCGCGTCGACCGCCGAGCTGCCCTCGGCCACCACGCCGTCGGTGGCGATCTTCTCCCCCGGCCGGACCACGAACCGGTCGCCGACCGCGAGCTCGCCGATCGGGACGCGGACCTCGCGCCCGTCGCGGAGCACGGCGACGTCCTTCGCGCCGAGTTCGAGCAACGCGCGGAGGGCGGCGCCGGCACGGCGCTTCGACCGGGCCTCGAAGTAGCGGCCCGCCAGGATGAACGTCGTCACCCCGGCCGCGACCTCCAAATAGATCGCGCCGGCGCCGTCGGTGCGCGAGATCGTCAGCTCGAACGGGTGCGTCATGCCGGGCGTGCCCGCGGTGCCGAACAGCAGCGCGTACAACGACCAGGCGAACGCCGCGATCGTGCCCATCGAGATCAGCGTGTCCATGGTGGCCGCGCCGTGGCGCAGGTTCGCCCACGCGGCGCGGTGGAACGGCCACGCGCCCCAGACCAGCACCGGCGCCGCCAGCGTGAGGGAGATCCACTGCCAGTAGGTGAACTGCAGCGCCGGGACCATGGCGAGCAGGATCACCGGGACGGAGAGGACCGCGGACACGAGCAGCCGCTGCCGGAGCACGGCGGTCGGGTCGTTGGCGGTCGGGTCGTTGCCGGTCGGGCCGTTGGGGGTGTCCGGGGTGTCGGTCGTGGGGGTGGGCGGGGGCAGGGCGGCTTGGTAGCCGGCTGCCTCGACCTGCTCGACCAGGGTCCGGGGGTCGAGGTCGGCGGGGAACGTGACGCGCGCCTTCTCGGTCGCGTAGTTCACCGTCGCGGTCACGCCGTCGAGCTTGTTCAGCTTGCGCTCGATCCGGGCCGCGCACGAGGCGCAGGTCATGCCGGTGATCGCCAGTTCGATCCGGGTGTCAGCCATGGCCGTGCTCCTCCTCCGCCCCTTCGGCGTGGGCGCCGTCGGTGCCCACGGTGAACTCGGCCGTGCGCACGACGCCGTCGTGCTGGAAGTCCAGGAACAGCCGGTAGCCACCGGCCGACGGCACCTCGGCGACGAATGCGATCTCCGGGCCGGCGGGTGTCCTGCCGTCACCGGGAGCGCCCTCGGGGTGCACGTGGAGGTAGGCCAGGTCGCCCTCGCGCAACGCCACCAGGTGACCGTACGCCGCCAGGTAGGGCTGCAGGTCGGTGACCGGCACGCCGTCCTTGCTCACGGTCAGCCGCACCGGCGAGGCCTTGCCGGGCACGAGGTCGCCGTCGAGGCGGACCTGGTAGCCGTCGACCTCGGCGACGCGCGACGGCTCGTGGGCGCGCGGTTCGAACGCACCCGCCGCGTTGACGTCGACACCGAGCGTGACCCCTTCGCCACCGGTGGGCTTGAAGTCGGCGAACACGCGGTAGCTGCCGGCGTCGGGCAGGTCCAGCGGCACGGTCCACGTGCCGTCAGGCGCCATCTCGGGGTGGACGTGCCGGAAGTTGGAGGTGTCGCGGCGGACGGCGATGAGGTGCATCCGCTTGTCGTGCTCGACGTCGTAGGCGGTGACCGCCGCGCCGTCGGGGCCGAGGATGCGGAAGGAGAAGGAGTCGGTTCCCGTGGTCAGCGTCGTGTCGGTGGGCGTGAGGGTGTAACCGCCCCTGGACGACGCCAGCCCCGCGGGCTGGTCGTTGCGCGCGGTCTCCGCGACGGTGCCGCTGTGGTCGTCCCCGTGGCCGGCGCCCTCAGCACCGGACGTGTCGTCGTGGCCGCTCGGAGCGGCTTCGACGGCGAAGGGACCGACAGCGCTACCGGCCGCCCAGGCGCCACCGGCGACCAGGGCGAGTACCGCACCGTAGGCGGAGAGCTTCGCTGCTGTGTTCATTGGTCAGTCCTCGAGACTGGTGGAGCCCGTCACGTCCGACGGGCTCCGGGGTTCGGCTGCTGTGCCGTGATCAGGTCCTGGTCGGGATTGATCGGGGTGGTCGTGGGTCAGCCCGCGAGGGCGTAGCCCGCTTCCTCGACGGCCGCGCGGACGTCCGCCTCGGCGACCGGGGCGGCGCTGGTCACCTTGACCGCGCCCGTCGGCAGGTCGACGTTCACGCCGGTCACGCCGTCGATCTTGGTGACCTCTTCGGTCACGGAGGCGACGCAGTGGCCGCAGGTCATGCCGGTGACGGTGAAAGTGGACTCGGCCATCGGGTGCTCCTGGTTCGTTGATCCGGTGTGACTCGGGTGGCGTGCGCAGCCGCTAGGAACGCACCAGGCGGGCGATCGCGTCGCTCGCCTCGCGGACCTTGGCGTCGGCGTTCTCGCCACCCTGGGTGAGGGCGTCCGCTACGCAGTGCTTCAGGTGCTCGTCGAGCAGACCGAGGGAGACCGCCTGGAGCGCCTTGGTCGCCGCGGCGATCTGGGTCAGGACGTCGATGCAGTACTCGTCGTCCTCGACCATCCGCTGCAGCCCGCGGACCTGCCCCTCGACCCGGCGCAAGCGCTTGAGGACGTCGTCCTTGCCGGAGGTGTAACCCCGCATGTCCACTCCCTTCGGTCACCTGTTGCGTGCCCGTCAGGGATATTCATACCCCTGGGGGGTACCTGAGTCAACTCGGACGTCAGGTGGGGTGACTGGCGTCACCCACGGAGGGGCCAGGCGCGCACCCTACCCCCGTACTGTATCTGGGGTTGGGCGGAGGAGGGCCGTAGGCGGGCGGTGACGGGGTGGAGGTCGCCTGGGGTGCGGTGAGGCCGCGGTGGGGAGGGAGCGGTGGGGAGGGAGCGGCCGGGCGAGGTGGGAGGGAGTGGCCCGTCAGGCGGTGCAGCGGAAGCAGAAGTGAGGGCCGACCGGGCGGTCCAGGCCGTGCCAGCCCGCGGCGACGGCCTGTGCCCAGAGCGCCGGCCATCTGGTGGCGGCCTCATCGGGCCGGTTGTGCACACGTCCGCAGTGGTCGCAGATCAGGACGAGCGCGGACACGTGGTGGTCACCGGGGATGGCGGTCACAGTGCGGGGATCGACTTCCTCGTCGGGTGTGGTGCGGGGGTGGTGGTGCGGGTGGTGGGGCGGGGTGGTGGGGCGGGGTGGGGCAACCCGGGATTCTTGTGGTGGTGCGGGGGGCGGTGGCTCGGGAACGCCCGCGTCGAACCTTGCGATCAGCTTGCGATCCCCGGCGGGGTGGTGCGGTGTCCGGCAATCTGGGGCAGGTGCGGTGGTTGAGGCTGGCTCGGATCGACGATTTCAGTCCGGCTCGATTTGACATGGGGCCCTTACGGGCACCCCAGGCAGGCCAAAGCCGGGCAGGCCTGGCGGGAAAAGCGTCCGCCAAGCCTGC
>NZ_JBFAMT010000036.1:0-95131 GCF_040656635.1 Actinosynnema sp. NPDC049800
GCCGAGGGCTTTGTAGACCTCGGCTCCGCCGAGTGCGGCGACGCTGGCGGAGCGGGGGCCGAGGTTGGCGATGTGGGGGTTGTCCATGATGAACAGGCCGCGGGGGGCGACCATGGCGACGAGGGAGTGGGTGTCGATGGGGGCGGTGTTGGGGTTGTTGGTGTAGGGGCTGAAGGGGTCGCCGAACCAGGGTTGTTCGCCGTAGGCGCTGGCGAGGGTCTGGCCGCCTTCGGCGTTGACGCCGCGGTAGATGGGGACGCCGGCGGTGCCGGATTCGATGGGCATGGTCAGGGCGACGCGTTGGTCGAAGACGCCGGCGGCGAAGGCGCCCTTGCCGAAGCGGGAGCAGCCGGTGACGCCGATGTCGGCGCGCAGGACGGTGCCGCCGGACTGTTCGATGACGTCGATGATGCGGGACACGCCCCAGGCCCAGGCCATGAGCAGGCCGGTGGGGCTGGTGTTGCCGTAGAGGGTGTAGAAGGCGCCTTGTTTGTTGGTGCGGGGGGTGCCCTCGCGGCCGACGGAGTAGGGGTCGAAGCTGATGGTCGCGGCGCCGGCGGCGCGGATGGTGGCGGTGTCGCCGCCGAACCCGCCGTAGACGATCACCGCCGGGAAGGGGCCGGTGCCGGCGGGCAGTTGCACGCTCGCCGAGAAGCTGGAGCTGCGGCCGTTGTGCGAGACGTTCACCGTGACGCTGCTGCCGGACACGGTCCCGGTGACGGTGGCGGGCTTGGCCGGTTTGTCGCCGAACACGTGCCGCTCGGCCATCTCCCGGATCTCCGCCCGCCGGCACCGCCAGTCCGACCGCGACGAGATCCGCCGACCGTCGACCTTCGTGAACGGATCCGGCAACCGCGACGTCGACGGGTACGAGCCCGGCAGGCTCACGGGACAGTCGGCGCCCTCGTCCTCGACACCTGCCAACGCCACCACATCACCCGACGCCGCCGCGGTCGCGGTCGTCGACCGCGCCACCGCCGTCAACGTCCCGGCCAGCGCCAACGTCGCTATCGCCAACATGAGCACCGCCGCGCGGACTCTCAAGCGGCCTGAACTGATGATCACCAGGGCTCTCCTTTGAGACAGGGTGGTGGGCAACACGGACCGATGACCGAAACAGTGACCTAAAGTTTCGATCTGCTCCACGAAACATGTCAATGCTCCGGATGCCCGGATACCCCTGGTCAGTCTCAGTTGGCGATTGCCGCAAACCGCACAGACCTGCGCCTTACTTGACCGAGAAAGTCATCACCCAGGGGCGTGGAGCAGAAAGTTTCAATGCTCCACGCGGGGCCAATCCCGCCCAGGGCGACGGGTCCATCGACTCCGACTGCGGCTGACACCCGGCCCGGCACTGGCACGACACGGCCGGCGACACGACGAAGCGCCGGGTCCGCGTACTGGACTCCGGCGCTCACCACTCTCTTCGGCACCACAGCCCGTTGACTTGAGCGGTCCAGCAGCAGTTCACCCGATCGGACCATCGAGCCAGGCCTCGTGGCCCGTCCGCCCGGACGGGTTGACGCGTCCGACCGGGGGTATCCCGACAGCCCTGGCCGAACAGCCATCGGAGGCGCGATGGGCAGTCTGGCGGACGGCGCGGCCCCCACGCTCGGCGTCGAGGAGGAGTTCCTGCTGGTCGACGCACGGACGGGTCAGCCCGCGCCGCACGGCGCCGAGGTGGTGGACGCGGCCAGGCGGCGGTTCGGCGTCGAACTCGACGTCGAACTCACCGAAGCCCAGGTGGAGACCCGCACCCCGGTGTGCCACGACGTCGCCGACGTGCGCCGGCAGCTGCACGGCCTGCGGCTGGTCGCCGTCGAGACCGCCCAGGCCCTGGGCCACCGGCTGCTGGCGGTCGGCGTGCCGCCGGTGGGCGGACCGGTCGGCTCGACCACCGACCGCGACCGCTACCGCGGGCTCACCGAGGACTACCGGCAGCTCGCCGCCGAGCAGTCCATCTGCGGCTGCCACGTGCACGTCGCCGTGCCGGACCCGGAAACGGCCGTGCAGGTGTGCAACCACCTGCGGCCGTGGTTGCCGGTGCTCGGGGCGGTGACCGCGAACTCGCCCTTCGCCCACGGCGTCGACACCGGCTACGCGAGCTGGCGCGCGATGGTCTGGTCACGCTGGCCGAGCGCCGGTCCGCCGCCGTACTTCGAGTCGGCGGCGCACTACGAGTCCACCTGCGACATGCTGCTCGCCGCCGGCACGGCCCGGGACCGGCGGATGATCTACTGGGACGTCCGGCCCTCCGCCCACCTGCCGACCGTGGAAGTCCGGGTCGCCGACGTCGCGGCCACCGTGGACGAGGCCGTGCTGCTGGCGGCCCTGGTGCACGCCCTCGTCCGCACGGCGCTGGCCGACCTCCGGCGGGGGCTGCGGGCTTCGCCCGTGCCGACGGAGGTGTTGCGCGCCGCCACCTGGCGGGCCGCGCGCGACGGCATCACCGGACTGTCGCTGGACGTGCTGTCCGGCCGCCTCGTGCCCGCACGCCTGCTGCTCGACCGGCTCCTGCACCGCGTCGGCGACCAGCTCGACGACGCCGGTCTCGTGCGCGAACTGCTGTCCACCCTGGACCGGGACGGCGGCGGCGCGGACCGGCAGCGGCGCGCCTTCGCCCGTGCGGGACGGATGTCCGACGTGCTGGAGCAGCTGGCGCGCGACACCCTGTCCGGCTCGGAGACGTGGCCCGGCGGGCCGTTCCGGCTGACCGCGTGAGCTGACCGCATGAGCTGAGCACGTGAGCCGACCGCGTGATCAGCCGTCGGTCGGCCCCGCCCGGGCGAGGCGGAACAACGCGGTGCGGCCGGCGAGCAGGAAGACGCGAGCGGCCTGGACGTCGCCACCGGCGGCCTGGTCGCCGGCGTCGCGCAGGAAGCCCAGCGTGGCCGACACCGGGCCGTTCGGCGTCCGCGTCGCCAGTTCCTGCAGGCGATCCCGCACCGGGGCGGTGGCGGCGGCGAACCCGGCGAGCACGCGGACGATCTCCTGCCGGGCGTCGGCGTGGTGAGGATCCAGGCGCAGCACGGCCTGCACGGCCGCGTCCACCGCCACGCGCAGCACCGCCACCGGATCGTCCACCGGAACCTTTTCCTCTGTCACGGAAAGCAAGGGTAGATCACGATCCGTAGCGCGGCATGTGCTCAGCGCACCGGCCGGACACGATGTGTGCACGCCGGGGCGGCGGGGTACCCCACCGGGCCGAGGCCGCTGTGACCAGGCAGAGCGGCCGAGTGGCCTGGGGGGACGCTCACGTGACGTCATCGGAGAACGCGCTCGCCGCCAGAATCAGCGTCGACCTGACCACGCCGGTCCCGCCGCTGGCGCAGATCCGGCAGTGGCTGGCCACCGTCCTGTCCGAGCTGACCGAGGACTTGTTGCAGGACTTGATGTTGGTCTGCACGGAGCTGGTGTCCAACGCCTACGACCACGCGTGCGCGCCACGCAGGCTGCGCGTGCACCGAGCGCGTGATCGGGACGCCCTGCGGATCGAGGTGGACGACGGCAGCCCCGAGCACGTCCCGGTGGTCGGCACGTCGCGCCTCGGCGCGTTCCGCGGCCGGGGTCTGATCATGGTCGACCACCTGTCGAGGCGCCGCTGGGGCACGTACCTCGGCGCCGACGTCAAGACGGTGTGGGCCGAGCTGCCCCTGTCGTGACGTCAGGTCACCCGGAGGTTCCGCTGAGCGGACCGGGCGGCCAGGATCGGCAGGAAGTTGGGGAACTTGGCCTTGTCGGCGAGCCGCTGGTAGGCGTCGGACACGGCCGCGCGCACGACGTGGTAGTCGACCTTGCCGCCGAGCCGCCTGCTGACCTCCTCCGCGGCGTGGTCCAGCTGCGCTTCGACGTCGGCGCGCAGGGTGCGGGGGTCACGGACCAGGTGGCCTTCGAGCCGTTCAGCCGTCATGGCGTTCCTCCGTCGCGGCACGGTGGTGTTCACCCTACAACTCCGAATCGGCGAGGGGCCCGGTCGCGAAACCCGCGTCGGCGTCGGGAGTCATGCGTTCTGGTCATGGCAGCGGGTCTTGGACGCCGCCGCGCCCGCCGCGCCACGATCGCCGACCATGAGCGAGAGAACAGCTGACCGACTGACCCGTCGGACGGTGCTCGTCGGCGCGAGCGCCTCGATCGGCTCGGCGTTGGCGAGCGGGCAGGCGGCCGCGACGCCGGCGGCCGACCAGGACCCGATCGCGGTCACCGTCCAGATGGCCGTCCGGTTCGACCTGAAGCAGTGGGACCTGCTGCAGGAGGTGTTCGCCGCACGGGTGTGGGTCGACTACACCGGCCTGGTCGGCGGCGAACCCGGCGCGGTGGCCGCGACCGACTTGGTGGCGGGCCGGCGCGCGAACCTCGGCCACCTGTCGGCGACCCAGCACCTGCTCGGCAACCAGACCGCG
Organism: Actinosynnema sp. NPDC049800; assembly: GCF_040656635.1. Lineage (NCBI taxonomy): Bacteria > Bacillati > Actinomycetota > Actinomycetes > Pseudonocardiales > Pseudonocardiaceae > Actinosynnema > Actinosynnema sp. NPDC049800. The sequence goes on from NZ_JBFAMT010000036.1 coordinate 4,401, forward strand.
CACGTCGAGGGCGCGCGGGCCACCGTCACCGCGGACTTCCAGGCCGCGCACCGGGACGGTCCGCTGGCGGGTGGCCGGCTCTACACGCTGGGCGGCCGGTACGACTACCGGCTCGTGCGCACCGGTCGCGGCCGGCGGATCGGCGCGGTGACCATGGTCCCCGTCTGGGAGCACGGCGACCGGACCGTCATCGGCCTGCCGGCGTGACGGTCGCCGTCAGAAGTCGTCGGTCGCGGTCAGCTCGTGCTCGAACGCGTCGGCGGCGGTGACCAGCAGCATCAGCGGGCGTTCGAACTCCTCCCGCACGCTGAGGTCCTCCAGCGGCACGGTGTGCTTGAGCAGCGCGACGTCGTCCACCACGGCGGCGCCGCCGACGGCCGACGTGCCCGCGAGCACGAGCAGCCGCTTCAGGTCGATCGCGTCGGCGCGGCCGACGGGCGAGGAGATCTCCACCCACGCCACGCCGTCCGACTCCGGCACGTGGTGCACGGAGACCTGCTGGGTCCGGCTCTCGCCGAGGTCGAGCCGGAAGCGCAGCCAGCTGTCGGTCTCCTCCAACACCTCGTAGCGCGTCCGGACGTAGTTGATCACGTCGATCCAGCTGGTCACCGTAGTTGCCCCTCGCCCCGCTCACGCCAAGCCGCCCGGTCGTCCCACACCGTAGCCGAACTCGACCGCGACGCCGGGGAACCGGGCGATACCGCCGCGGGCCGAACGGGATCGAGGCCGCGACCCGGTGGGCCGCGACCTCGATCCGTGCCGTGCGGACGTCGTTAACGCTGGGTGATGTCCGACGCGGAGTAGAAGCAGTTCTTGCCGTCCGCGCCCTCACCGATCTTCTTCGGCTCGGAGCCCTTCGGCACGCCCTGGTACTTCTCGCAGATCGTGGTGTCGCCGTACACGGTGATCCGGGTGAAGCGGGCCGTGTCGCCCCAGTTGGTGTTGATGCCGGCCAGCACGCTGGTGTTGCGCGCCGTCACGCCGTCCATCACCACGTGCCGCTGGTAGGACGTGGCGCAGTTGCCGCACGCCCGGTACAGCTTGCCCGCGCCGTCGACCTGGAAGTTGCGGATGGTCAACGTGCCCGCCCCGTTGTGCTGGAACACCTTGTCCGACGCCTTGCGCGCGCCGCCGCCGTCGATCAGGTAGGTCGCCGAGGAGCTGGAGGCCTTGAACGTCGCCGCGTCCTCGCCCACGTCGTTCCACCAGACGTTGCGGATGGTGCAGGAGCCCTCGCAGTGGATGCCGTCGCCGGCCGGGGCGTCGATGAACAGGTTCTCGATCGTGCCGCCGTTGGCCACCACGAACATCGGGTCCTGGCTCTCGCCCTGACCACCGTCGCCGATGCCGTAGTACTTCTTCATCCCACCGTTGAAGTACGTGCCCACGTTGCGCGTCGTGGTCTGGTGCACGCTGCCGGTGTCGCTCGGCCACGGGCCGCTGCCGTCGCCACCGCCGGGGTTGCCCGTGGTGGTGGTCGTCGTGGTCCTGGTGGTCGTGGAGGTCGACGTGGACGTCGGGCCGCCGCTCGTCGGCGTGAACGTCCACTGCTTGGTGGCCACGCTGTCGCAGGAGTTCTGCTGCACCGGCGCGCCGGCGGCGGTGGAGTTGTCCTTGGTGTTCATGCACTTGCCGCCGTTGGTGTTGACCACGCGGTAGTTGCTGCCGCTCGCGGTCAACGACCAGGTCTGGCTCGCGGCGCCCGTGCAGCTCTGCTGCTGGATCGCCTTGCCCGCGCTGGTCGACGCGTCCTGGACGCCGACGCACAGGCCGCTGGAGACCGACGTGATCCGGAAGCCGCCGCTGACCGCCGCCAACGTCCACTGCTGGCTGCCGGCGCTGCCGCACGACGCCTGCTGGAGCTGGACGCCACTGGCCGCGCTGGCGTTGGGCACGTCGAGGCACTGCCCGCTGCCCGCGTTCTTGATGGTGTAGGTGCCCGCCCCGACGGCCGCCTGCGCCGTCGTGGCGGTCGACCACATCGTGAAGGTGGCGGCCAGTGCCGTGGCCGCCGCCGCGGCGGCCAGACCCGTCCGCCATCGTGCGCCACGCGGTGGCGCGGGCCGCGTGGATCGACGGTGATCCGCTGTGCTCATGAACTACTCCACTTCTCACTTCACGGGACGCCGAGGTCGGCGGCCGGCCATTCGAAAGCACCGTTTCCCGCACTTGGACAAGCGTGGCGGCAATGAGGGAAACCGCTTTCCAGCGGGATGTTAGAGGCCACCCGTCGGCAGGTCAACGACGGTTTTCCCGAGGATTGGGCGCGCAGGTGTCGAATACCGTCGAACGCCGAGGTGATGGACGGTTCCGGCGCTCAACCCCACCGGTCCGTCAAATACGGGCGGTCATATTCGTGAACAGAATCGCCCGGCCCGGGTCACACTCGTGAACAAAAGGACAGGCAATGAACCAATAAGGAAATCAGCGCTCGCCTTCGCGCTCGGGCAGTTCCGCGCCGCACCGGTCGCACGCGGAAGACACCGGCCCCTCGGCCATCGAGCCGCACTCCGGGCACACGAGCGACAACCAGCACACGGGGTCCCCCGCCGGCTCCGGCACGCCGTTCTCGTCCGACTCCACCGTCGCTCCCGACCTGGTCCGACCCTAAACAGGAACCGAGAATACCGCTTTTGCTACCGTTGCCGACCATGCACCTCATCCGGTCCACGGACATCGCGCTGCGCGTGGTGATGCTCCTGGCGACCGACGGCGGTCGGCTCACCGTCGACCAGCTCGCCGACGCGCTGGACGTGCCGCGCCACCACATGGCCAAGGTCGTGCAGCGCTTGCAGCGGCACGGTTTCGCGACCACCGCGCGTGGCCGGACCGGAGGGGTCGGGGTGCCGGCCGCGACGCTGGACGCCTCGGTCGGCGCCGTCGTGCGCGCGTTGGAGGGCGACCGCGAGGTGGTGGACTGCGACGGACCCCCGTGCCCGTTGCGCGGCGGCTGCCACCTGCGCGGCGCGCTGCGCGCGGCCCAACTCGCGTTCCTCGCCGTGCTGGACGACGTGACCGTGCGGGCGCTGGTGAGCGAACCGGCCGGCCCCGTGCTGCTCGACCTGGTGCCGCGGCGTCCGGGCTCGACACCGTGACGGCGGCCAGGGACCTGACCGGCCGGGAGGACGCGCTGGCCGTGGTGACCGAGTTCTACCGGCGGGCGTTCGACGACGGGCTGCTCGGCCCGGTCTTCCGCGACGTGGCCCGGCTCGACCTCGCCACCCACCTGCCCGTGATCGCCGACTTCTGGGACACGGTGCTGTTCCGCGCCGGAACGTACCGCCGGAACCTGCTGCGCGTGCACCTCGACCTGCACGAGCGCTCCCCCTTGACGACGGCGCACTTCACCCGGTGGCTGGCGTTGTGGGCCGACACCGTCGACGAGCTGTTCGCGGGCGAGAAGGCGGACCTGGCGAAGTCGCAGGCGGAGCGGATCGCGTGGTCCATGATCCGCAGGCTGCGCCGCGAGGACGCGAGCGAGCTGGTCACCATCCGGCGGCGGGACGAGGTCGAGGAGCGCTGACGCGACCGGCGGTTACGGTGTGCTGTCGGCTCCGAACAGAGGTTTGCCCATGATCAGGTTGGACCGCCTGGTGAACGTGCTGGGTGGCTACGGCGTGCGGTTGGCGTGCTGCCCCGTGCCCCGGTCGACGCAGTTGCGCAGCGTGGTGATGCGCGAGGCCAGTGACGCGCGGGCGGTCGGCGGCGACGTGTTCCTGGCCGTCGGCGCCGAGTCGGTGGCCCAGGCCGTGGGGTGGGCGGTGGCGGCGAAGGCGGCCGTGGTGCTGCTGCACGGTGACGCCGAGCGCGAGGCGGCCACGATCGGCGCGGCGGAGGGCGTCGCGGTGATGCTGGTCGACCCGGCCGTGTCGTGGAGCCAGCTGGCCGGTGTGGTCTACGGGCTGGTGCTGGAGGGCCGGGAGACGGAGTCGGGCCGCGGGCCGACGGACCTGTTCGCGCTGGCCGACAGCCTCGCGGGCGCGGTCGGCGGCTCGGTGACCATCGAGGACCGGCTCTCCCACGTGCTGGCGTACTCCAGCTCGCAGCAGGGCGCCGACCCGGCCCGGCTGGAGACGATCCTGGGCCGCCAGGCGCCGCCGCGGCTGCGGGAGGCGTTCGAGCGGCGCGGCGTGTTCTCCTACCTCGCCGCTTACGACGAGCCGCTGTTCGTCGAGGCGGACCCGGAGCACGGCCTGACCGGGCGGATGGTCGTGGCCGTGCGGGCGGGCCGCGAGGTGCTGGGTTCGGTGTGGGTGACGTGCGGTGTGCCGTTGACCGGGGTCCGCTGCACGGCGCTGGCCGACGGCGCCCGCACGGTGGCGTTGCACCTGCTGCGCTCCCGGGCCAGCGCCGACCTGGAGCGCCAGGTGGAGTCCGACCTGGTGATCCGGCTGCTGGAGGGCACGGCGGACGCGGCGACGGTGGTCAGCAGGCTCGGGTTGCCGCAGGGGCCGTTGCGGGTCATCGCGGTCCGCGCGCACATCGCCGACGAGCGGCACGCCGCGCTGTTGCTGGCCTTCGAACGCGCCACGACCGGTTTCGGCTGGTCGCGGCCCGGCCGCAGCACGCTGTCGGGCAACACGCTCTACACCGTGCTGCCGGGCGAGCAGGTGACCGCGGCCCGCGAGTGGGTGGCCCTGCTGCGGGCCGCGCTGCCGGACCGGGTGACGGTGACCGCCGGTATCGGCGCGACCGCCGCGGCGGCCGACCTGCCCGCCAGCAGGCAGGAGGCCGACGAGTGCCTGGCGCTGCACGAGGCGCGCACGCCGGAGGCCGTGCCGCCCGCGTACGACGAGTCGTGGGACGACATCCTGCTGCAACGCCTGCGCGCCGCCGCACGGGCGGGCCGGACCCCGGCGCGGGGACCGGTCGCCGAGCTGCGCCGCCACGACGACGACCACGCCACCCACTACGTGCCGACCCTGCGCGCGTGGCTGGAGGCGCAGGGCGACCTCGCGCGAGCGGGCGAACGGCTCGGCGTGCACCCCAACACCATCCGCTACCGGCTGCGCAAGATGGTCGAGGTGACGCCGCTGGACCTGGACGACCCGCGCAAGCGGCTGGCGATGATCATCGACCTGGCCGCGACGGAGTAGCTGTCGGCTCCCGACAAGATCACGTGCTCGAATTGTCGGCAACCGACAACGGCCTGGTGGGGCGTCCGGGCGATGCTGGGTTCGACAGCAGTTCCGCTCGGGTGTGGAGGTGGTCATGGTCGACGTCGGGCGCAGTGCCGGCGGGCCGAGGTCCGCGGTCGTGGTCGGCGCGGGCATCGTCGGCCTGTCGACCGCGTGGTTCCTGCAGGAGCGCGGCGTCGAGGTGACCGTGGTGGACCGCACCGGGGTGGCCGCGGGCGCGTCGTGGGGCAACGCCGGGTGGCTCTCGCCGGGCCTGACGATCCCGCTCAACGAGCCGTCCGTGCTCCGCTACGGCCTGCGGTCGGTGCTGAACCCGACCGCGCCGCTGCACATCCCGCTGTCCGTCGACCCGGGCCTGTGGTCGTTCCTGGCGCGGTTCGCGGCGAACTGCCGGTGGTCGTCCTGGACGCGGGCGGTGCGCGCGAACCGGGCGCTCAACGCGGAGTGCGTCGAGGCGTTCGACGTGCTGACCGCCAACGGCGTCGAGGCGCCGACGATCGCCGCGCCGATCACCGCCGGGTTCGAGGACGACCGGCAGGCCGAGGGCCTGCGGCACGAGCTGCGGCGGATGGCCGACGCGGGCCAGCCGGTCGAGCACGCCGACCTCGATCGCGACGAGCTGCGCGAACTGGTGCCGCTGGCGTCGGGAGCCCTGACGACGGGCGTGCGGATCGACGGCCAGCGACACCTCGACCCCGGTGGTTTCGTGCACGCGCTGGCCCGGTCGGTGCAGGCGCGCGGTGCGGCGTTCCGCGTGCTGGAGACCGTCGACGTCCACTCCACCGGCAAGGGCGTCACGGTGCGCACCCGTGGCGGCGAGTCGCTGTCGGCCGACGTCGCGGTCGTCGCCACCGGCGCGTGGCTGTCCCGGCTCGCGGCCAGGTGGGGTGTGCGCGTCCCGGTGCGCGCGGGCCGCGGCTACTCGTTCACCGTGCCCGTCGACCGCCCGGTGCCCGGCCCCGTCTACCTGCCCGCCGCACGGGTGGCGTGCACGCCCTACCAGGGAGCGCTCCGGGTCGCGGGCACGATGGAGTTCCGGGACCCGGACGCGCCCGGTGTGGTGGCACGGCTGGAGGCGATCATCGCCTCGGTCCGCCCGCTGCTCGACGGCGTGCGCTGGGCGGAGCGCCGTGACGTGTGGGTCGGCCCGCGTCCGATCACCCCCGACGGTCGTCCGCTGATCGGCGAGGTGCTCGCCCGCGGTGTGTACGTCGCCGGCGGGCACGGCATGTGGGGCCTGGCCCACGGCCCGGTCACCGGCAGGCTGCTCGCCGACCAGATCACCACCGGCAAGCAGCCGGACGCGTTGCGCCCGTTCGACCCGCTGCGCTGAGCGCCCGCGTGGACGGCAACCGCGACCCGCTCTCCCCCGACGAGCGGGCCGAGCTGCACTGGCTGCGCGCCGAGAACGCGTTGCTGCGCGTGCAGCTCGACATCCTGACGCACGTCGCCACCGGCTACGCCCACGACGTCGACGCGATCCTCCGCCTGCGCGCGCACGGCTGATCGCCACGAGCCAACCACCCCGTCCGGGGAGCCGGCGCCGCTGCACCACCCGGCACCGCGGACACCCCGCCGTCAGGGCGGCCCACCCTCCCGCCGGCCGCCCTGACGGCACCCACCCACGAAGGCCACCATGACCGACACCGGCCGATCCGGCTGACACCGCACGCCCGCTAACGCCTCCGGACCGAACTGGCCGAGCCGCAGCGCGGCCGACGACGGCACCGCCGAACCAGGGCATGCACGGGCACGGCGCTCACCCGGCGAACGGCGCACCTACCGCGTGCCCGACGGCAGCACCATCGGCGTCACCCTGCTCGACGCCGTTCCTCCTCGACGCCGTTCCGGGTGGACGCCGGCGTTCCTCCGCACGCACCAGTGCCACCGGGCAGATGTCGTGCTCCGGCCGCACCGCTAAGTTGGTCGCATGCGCAGTTCGGGCCTTGTGCTGCACACCCGGGACCTGGGGCGTCACGACCACGTGTGCTGGTCGTACGACGACCGTGCGGACGTCGGCCTGCGCGTGGCCGAGTTCCTCCTCGACGGCCTCACGCGGGGGCAGCAGGTCCTGTACGTCGGCCACGGGGACGCCGAGGGACTGGTCGACGCGGTGCACCGGGTCGACGGGATCGAGGCGGCGTTGGCCACCGGCGCGGCGCGGGTCACCTCGCTGGACGCGCTCTACCCCGGTGGCGGGCTCGTCGACCCGGAAGTCCAGCTCCGGGCCTACTCGGCGGCCACCGAACAGGCCGTGGCGGCCGGGTACCGGGGGCTCCGGGTCGCCGCCGAGGCCACGCCGCTGGTGCGCGGCCGAGCCCAGCTGACCGCGTTCCTGCACTACGAGCACCTGGTCGACCAGTACATGGCCGGGCACCCGTTCTCCGCCCTGTGCGCCTACGACCGGACGCGGCTCAGCGAGCAGGCGCTGGAGCAGTTGGCCAGCGTGCACCCGAGCGCCAACCTGCCGGGTGTCGGGTTCCGGCTGCACGCCTCGGCCAGACCGGGCCACAGCGCCGAACTCAGCGGGGAGATCGACATGTTCAACCGGGAGGTGCTGGAGCAGGTGCTCGACCGGGCCCGCCCGCCCACGCGTGACGGGCGGCTCGTGCTCGACGGCTCCGATCTGACGTTCATCGACCACCGCGGCCTGATCGGCCTGGACGAGTACGCCCGCAGCCGGGGCACCACGCTGGTCCTGCGCACCGAGTTCCCCGGTGCGGCGCGGATCGCGGGCCTGCTCGACCTGCCCGGCGTCCGCGTGGAGCCGGTCCCGTGAACGCCACCGGCACCCGGCCGGATCCCCGGTTCGTCCACCCCGCCCTGTTCTACCGCTCCGACGCGGAGTACCTGGCGGCCCTCGTCCCGTTCGTCACCGAGGGCCTGGCCCGCGAGCAACCGGTCGCGGTGGCCGTCCCCGGCGAGCGGCTGGACCTGCTGCGCGACGCCTTGGGCGACACCGCCCGCCACGTGACGATGCTCGACATGGCCGAGGAGGGCCGCAACCCCGGCCGGATCATCGCCAGGGTGCTGCGCGGGTTCGCCGACGCCCGGGTCGGCGGCCACGTGCGCATCGTCGGCGAGCCGATCTGGGCGAGCCGGTCGGATGCGGAGTACCCCGCGTGCGCGCAGCACGAAGCGCTGATCAACGCCGCGTTCACCGGCCGTGACGTCACGATCCTCTGCCCTTACGACACCTCCGCGCTGGACGCCACGGCGATCGCGGACGCGAGGCAGACCCACCCGGTGGTCTGGGAGGCCGACCGGCGGTACGCCAGCGACCAGTACGCCCCGGACCGCGTGGTCGCCCGCTACAACGCGCCGCTGCCCGACGCCGCCGACCGCGCATTCCCGGTCAGCCGACCCGCCGACGTGTCCCCGGCCCGCCGGTTCGCCGCGGATCGCGCCCGCCGGGCCGGCCTGCCCGAGGAACGGCTGGCCGACCTCGAACTCATCGCGGGCGAACTCGTCACCAACAGCCTCCAGCACACCTCCGGCCCGTGCCGTCTCGGCGTCTGGGCCGAGGACGGCCACCTGGTGTGCGAGGTCCGCGACGGCGGCCGGCTGACCGACCCGCTCGCCGGCCGTCGGCCACCGGAGGCCGGTCGGGCGTCCGGGCTCGGCCTGCTGCTCGTCAACGACCTCGCCGACCTCGTGCGCGTCCACACCAGCGCGGACGGCACCACCGTGCGCGTGCTGCTGCGCCTGCGGTAGTGGTCAGCCGCTTGTCGGCTGACACCCGGCCGGCGACGGATTATCGTCTGGTGCCGTGCGCCCCGCGTCCCGCGGGACGCCGACAACGGAAGACGTGCGGCCTGTGGACTGGTTCCTGGACAGACACGACCGGCGGGTGCCATCCGCACTGCGCCGCGACATCCGGGACTACCTGGCCCGGCACGCGGAGGCCGGACCCGATCAGCTCGCCGACGCCGAGCTGATCGCGCAGGAGATGCTGGCCAACGCCATCGACCACAGCGACGGCCCGATCTGGGTGTCGTTGGAGTGGTCCCAGGCCCACCCGGTGCTGACCGTGCGGGACATGGGCGCCACCTTCGCCCTGCCCGACCACGTCCCGGACACCGCGCAGCCCCGCGGCCGCGGGCTCTGGCTGATCTCCCAGCTCGCGCCGGAGTTCACCGTCGCCGCACGCCGGGTCGGCAAGGCCGTCGAATCCGTCCTGCCGGTCACCCGCCCGGTCGAACCGCTCGACCCGCCCCGGCACACCGTCAACCCGCTGCCGCACCTGTCCGAAGCCGGTCCGAGCGGTGGCTTCGGCCGGGAGAGCTTCCTGCGCGCGTTGGTCGTCCAGCTCGCCAACGCCGTCGAGGCGCAGCAGGGACCGGAGGCCGCGCAACGCGCCATCGCCCAGGTCGCCGTGGACATCGGCGGCCAGGTGGAGCTGGAGTTCCGGCAGGCCACCGGCACCACCGACGCCTCGCTGTCGGCGCAGCGGATCGCCGACTGCGTGATCCGGCTCAAGGCCGCGATCGGTGGGACCTTCCGCGTGGTCGACGTGACCGACGAGCGGATCGTGCTGGTCAACGGTCAGTGCCCGTTCGGCCCCGAGGTGCGGCAGTCGCCGTCGCTGTGCCGCATGACCACCGCCGTGTTCGGCGGGATCGCCGCCCGCAACGCCGGCCGCGCCGCCGTCACGCTCGAAGAGCGCATCGCGGTGGGCGACCCCGGCTGCCGGGTCGTGATCCACCTGGGCGACTCGGCGGCCACCGCTTCCCGGGCCCACCACTACACGGCCGCGCCGCCGTTCACAGCAGGGCGTTGAGCAGCACGGTCAGCAGCACCGACACCAGGATCGACACCACGAGCATCGTCAGGCAACCGGCACGACCGCCCAGGAACTCCACCCTGGTGTTGCCGAAGCGCATGGCCACCCTCCCGTCGGTCGAGCCGGTCGGCCCGGCTCACCGCCCAGGCGTACGGCGATCGCGTGCTTCCCGCGGTCACCCGATCCGGCGAGTGACGGGGCCCATCACTCGGTGACGCACGAGATCCAGTACTTGCCGCCCTCGTGGTGCACGCCGTGCGTCTCGCTCGCGAAACCCGGGAACCGCCGGTCGAACGCCTCCAGCACGCGCAGGTACCGGGGCAGCGGGCCGTCGGGTGAGCCGACGCGCTCGCCGGGCACCAGCACCGGGATCCCGGGCGGCGTGGTGGTGACCTGGGTGGCCACCACCCGGTCGGCCAGGTCGTCCAGGCCGACCAGCTCGGTCTCGCCGCGGATGAAGCGCTGGTAGGCCTCGGCCGGCGTCATCACCGCCGTGGGCGGCGTGGGGCTGGTGAACGCCTCGTTCAGCAGCTGCACGACCTTGGTGTCGGCGAGGCTGTGGTGCATCTCGTCGCACAGCTGCGGCAACGTCAGCCGCCCGTACCGCTCGGGGTGCGCCTTCACCAGGTCCGGCAGCACCTCGCCCAGCGGCGCCTGCTCGTCGTGCAGCTGCTTGAAGTCGGTGAGCGCGTCGAGCAGCGTGCCCCACTTGCCCTTCGTGATGCCCATGGAGAACAGCACGAGGAACGTGTAGACGTCGGTCTTCTCCACCACGATCCGGCGGGTCTCCAGGTACGCCGTGACGACCCGGGCCGGGATGCCGAACGCCGACACGTCGCCCAACGCGTCCACACCTGGGCAGGTGATCGTCACCTTGACCGGGTCGAGCAGGCAGAAGCCGGGTTCGAGGTCGCGGAAGCCGTGCCAAGCGGCGTCGGGCTCCAACGTCCAGCAGCCCGGTTCGGTGCGCAGCAGGTCGAGCGGCGCCCGGTCGAACGGCACCCGCTCGCCGGTGGCCGGGTCGGCGACGTCGGTCGGCTGCCAGACGCCGAAGAACCACGGCGGCCGGTCGCCCGCGTCGGCCAGCCGCCTGCCGAGCCGGATCATGGCCTGCCGGAACCGGATCGCCTCGGTGATCGCCTCGGTGGTCAGCCAGTTCCCGGCCGGGCCGTCCATCATGCCCGCCGCGACGTCGCAGGACGCGATCATCGGGTACAGCGGCGACGTGGTGCCGTGCATCATGTACGTCTCGTTGAACCGGGACCGGTCGAACGGCGCCTTGCCGCCGGACTTCACGTGCACCATCGCCGACTGGGACAGCGCGGCCAGCAGCTTGTGCGAGGAGTGCGTGGCGAACACGGTGGGCCGCTGCGCGTCCGGCAGCCCGTCGCCGTCGACCGCCATCCCGTAGCGGCGCGCGTAGAGCGGGTTGAACCGGCCGTAGGCGAACCACGCCTCGTCGAAGTGCAGGGTCCTGGTCGACGCGCCGAGCAGCTCGTTCACCCGCACGGTGTCGTAGCAGAGCCCGTCGTAGGTGGAGTTCGTGACGACCGCGTACGCCGCGTCCCGGCTCACCGCGCCCTGGGCGATCGGCGTGCGTTCGACCTGCGCGCGCACCGCCTCGGCGGTCAACCGCTCCGGCGGGATGGGCCCGGTGATCCCGTAGCCGTTGCGCGTGGGCACGAGGTAGACCGGGCGCGCGCCGGTGAGCGTGACGCCGTGGTTGATCGCCTTGTGGCAGTTGCGGTCCAGCAGGGTGATCTCGTCGTTGGCCACCGCGCTGTGGATGATCATCCGGTTCGACGTGGACGTGCCGTGCAGCACGAAGTAGGTCTCGTCGGCGCCGAAGATGCGGGCGGCGTTGCGCTCGGCCTCGCCGACCGGGCCGGTGTGCTCGAACAGCGAGCCGAGCTCGCCGACCGACACCGAGATGTCGGTGCGGAACAGCCGTTCGCCGAAGTAGTCGAAGAACGCCCGCCCGACCGGCGACTTGAGGAACGCGATGCCGCCCGCGTGCGCCGGCGTGTGCCACGAGTACGGGTGCGTGTCGTCGAACCGGCACAGCTCGCGGAAGAACGGCGGCAGGATGTGGTCGAGGTACGTGCGCGCGGCGAAGTCGATCCGGCCCGCGATGAAGTCCGGCGTGTCCTCCAGCAGCCAGATCCAGCCGTTGATCACCTCGGAGACCCACAGCGGCGTCTCGTCGCTGTAGTCGCCGGTGGTCAGCAGGAACACGGGCAGCCGCGAGGAGAACCGGTCCAGCAGCATCCGCAGCACGCCGCCCTCGACGGCCGGGCCCGTGTCGGGTGGCCGGAGGGTGGCGCCGGCCAGCTCCCAGCTCACGACGGCGGCGGCGAGGTCGGCCTGCGCGGTGATCGCGGCGGCGGCGTCGGTCGCGGAGTGCACGACCATCACGTCGTGCCCGCACTCGCGCAGGTGGGCGCAGACCTGCTCCACCTTCGCCGCCGGCACGGTGTTGTCCTCCGCCGCCCGTTCGGTGGCGATGAGGATGGTTGACCCGGTCATGACGATCATCAGCTCTCTACGCGCGGGGGATCTGCCGAGCGTAGGAAGCGGCGGAGTGGGGCGACGGCTCCGTCACCGGAACGTGGCGGAGCGTCACCCTGCAGTGGGAGAGGCGCTTCGCTCAGTCGAGCGGGTAGTCCATCTCGACCCCGGCCAACGTCACCCCATCGGGGAGCGGAACCCGAGTGCGGTTCACCTCCCGGAACCCGAACGACCGGTACAGCGGCACGCCGGGCAGCGTGGCCATCAGCACCAGCGACCGGAAGCCGGCGGCACGGGCGTCCCGCGCGCACGCGGCGAGCGTCGCGCGGCCCAGCCCCCGGCGGGTCCAGTCGGCGCGGACGAACATCGCCCGCACGCGGGCGGGCTCGACGGCCGGGTCGAGCAGGCGGCCGTCGGCGGGCCGGTCGCCCGAGCCGGTGTAGAGCTTGTCCCGCTTGCTCCACCCGCCGCAGGCCACGACCTCCCCCGCCACCTCGTGCACGAAGTAGGTGCCGTCCTCGATCAGCACCACGTCGGGTTCGGTGAGGTAGCGGGCCGCACTGGCGGTCTCGCGCTCGTCGTGGAAGCGCGGGAACAGCTCCAGCACCGATCGGCGCATGAGCGCGGCGATCCCCGGCACGTCCGACCGCACCGCCACGCGCTGCACGGGCGAATCCCCCACGCGTCCCCTCCCACCGTCGGCGACGATCATCCCACCCATCGACGGCCGGAGGGTCAGGCCAGGTGCGCGAGCAGCGCGTCGGTCGCCTCCCGGGTGGACGCCGTGCCGCCGACGTCGGCCGTCCTGGTGGCGGGGCGGGCGAGCACGGCCTCGATCGCCGCCATCACGTCCGCCGCGGCGTCGGGGTGGCCCAGGTGCTCGAGCATGAGCGCGGCCGACCAGACCGCGCCGACGGGGTTGGCGACGCCACGGCCCGCGATGTCGGGCGCGGACCCGTGCACCGGCTCGAACATCGACGGGTGGGTGCGCGTGGGGTCGAGGTTGGCCGACGGCGCGATGCCGATGCTGCCGGCCACGGCGGCGGCGAGGTCGCTGAGGATGTCGCCGAACAGGTTCGAGCCGACCACGACGTCGAACCGCTCCGGCTGGAGCACGAACTTCGCCGCCAGCGCGTCGACGTGCTCCTGGTCCCACCGCACGTCCGGGTGCTCGGCGGCCCGTTCGGCGACGATCTCGTCCCAGAACGGCAGGGTGTGCACGATGCCGTTGGACTTGGTGGCGGAGGTGAGCAGGCCGCGGCGACCGGCGGCGAGCCGGAACGCGTAGTCGACGACCCGGGTCACCCCGGCCCGGGTGAAGATCGACTCCTGGATCGCCAGCTCGTCCGGGAAGCCGCGGTTGAGCCGGCCGCCGACCTCGCTGTACTCCCCCTCCACGTTCTCCCGCACGACCACGAGGTCCACGTCGCCGGCCCGGACGTGCCGCAGCGGGCTGTCGAGCCCGTCGAACACCCGGATCGGCCGCAGGTTGACGTACTGCCGGAAGGCGCGCCGGATCGGGATGAGCAGTCCCCACAGCGACACGTGGTCGGGCACGTCGGGCCACCCCACCGCACCGAGCAGCACGGCGTCGAAGCCGCGCAGGGCGTCGAGCCCGTCGGCCGGCATCATCGCCCCCTCGGCGAGGTAGCGCCGGCACGACCAGTCGAACTCCACCCAGGACAGTCCGACGCCGTGCCGCGCCGACACCGCGTCGAGCACCTCCCGGGCCGCCCCGATCACCTCCGGGCCGATGCCGTCGCCGGGGATGACCGCGATCCGGTGCGTGGTCGCGGGCATCAGCCACCGATCCCGAGCAACGCCACCATGACCGGCAGGCCGAGGAGGATCAGCACGGCGCCGAGCACGTCGAACGAGACGCCGGACCTGATCATCTTGGTGATCGGCACCACGCCGGAGCCGTAGACGACCGCGTTCTGCGGTGTCGACACCGGCAGCATGAACCCGAACGACGCGGCGAACGTCGCGGCCAGCGCGGGCACGAACGGGTCCGCGCCGGCCGCCACCGCGATCGGGATGACGATCGGGACGACCACGGCCGCCGACGCGGTGTTGCTGGTCGTCTCCGACACCACGATCGCGAGCACGACGGCGAAGATCGTGATGGGCACCACGCTGGTCAGTCCGAGCGCGCCGGACGCGGCCTCGCCGAGGGTCTCGGCCAGGCCGGTGCTCGCCAGCAGCGAGCCGAACACGATGCCGGTGCCGAACAGCAGGATCGTGCCCCAGTCGATCTGCGCGGCGTCGCGCCAGCGCAGCGTGAACTCGCGCTGCCGCCAGTCGGTCGGCAGCAGGTACAGCAGGGACGCGCCGAGCACGGCCACGATGCCCTCGTCGAGCCGGTCTCTGATCGCGGCGTAGACGTCCGAGTCGTTGCCCGCCACCAGCGCGACGACGCCGGGCACGATCCACAGGGTCACCGTGACGCCGAACGCGATCAGGGTGTTCTTCTCCGCGCGCGACAGCGGGCCCATGGCGGCCCGCTCCCCCGCCACGTACTCGGCTACGCCCTCGATGCGCCGGATCTCCGGCCGGTTGAGCAGCAGCAGGACGACCGCCAGCGCGACGAACATGAGCGCGCAGATCGGCAGCGCGGTGGCCGTCCACTGGGCGAACGAGATCCGCTCGCCGGTGGCCTCCTCGATCAGGCCGCGCCCGATCAGGTTCGGCGGCGTGCCGACCGGGGTGAGCAGGCCGCCCACGCTCGCGCCGTAGGCCAGCATGAGCATGATCGCCGCGCCGACCCGCAGCCGCAGCGGGTCGAAGTCGGCCGCCACCAGGCCCCGGTCCTGCAACAGCTTCGCGATGACGCCGAGGATGCCCAGCGCCGTCGGCAGCAGCATCGCCACCGTGGCCGTGTTGGACACGAACGCGGACAGCACGCAGGTGATGCCGCCGAACGCGACGATCACCCCGGTGGTCGACCCGCCGACCCGGGGCAGGGACAGGATCCGGAACGCGAACCGGCGCGCGAGGCCGTGCTTGAGCATCGCCTGCGCCAGGATGAACGCGCCGATGAACGTGAAGATCGTCGACGAGCCGAACGGGCGCAGCGCGGTGTCGGGCGGCACCACGTTCAGGATGACGATGAACGCGACCCCGATCAGGCCGCCGACCGGGATCGGCACCGCCTCGGTGATCCACAGCACGATGACGCCGAGCAGGATCCCGCCGAGCGTCTGCTGGTTGCCCGGGATGTCCAGCGGCAGGGCCAGGAACACGACCGCGACGAGCGGGGCGAGCCACAACCCGACCGTCCGGCGACCGCGCTCGAACCTCTCCTCGGCGGGTGACAGCCGCTGCTCCGCGAGACCGCGGTAGGTCGAGTGACCGAGCAGGGCCTTGTCGACGTCGGTCCGGTTCGCGGGCTTCCCGTCAGCCATCGTCAGCCTCCCGTCGTCCGCACCCAGCGTGGCACCGCCGACCACGACTGGCTACCACCGACAGCGGCAACGGCGGTCAGGCCACCGGAGTGGACGATCGGCTACGGGCGCGGGCGGTGGCGGGTCCACTTGCGCCCCGACCGCTCGGCGCGCGGGGTGGTCGCGGCGACACAGCGGGGGCACAGCCACAGGCTCGGCTCGGCGGTCCGGGAGAGCCAGACCGCGTCCGGCCACGGCACGTGCCGGAACCGGCCGAGGCGGCTGCGGCTCAGGGCTTGGCCGCACAGTGTCTGGTTGGCTCCGGGCACCCACGCGTGCACGTCGCCGGACGGCTGCCGGACGCCCTCTTCGTCGACCCACTGGCTCGATGCCGCCACGTACGGCTGAGCAGTCATGGCGACGGTGTACCCGGTCGCCGTGCGGCCGACACCGCGGTCCTCAGTGGACGGTCAGGTTCGGCGTGGAACCGGCACGAGCGCGGCGGCGGTGTAGGGCGTCAGGGTGCGGAGCAGGTCGTCGGGAGCTCTCTCCGCTCGGGGCACGGGCATCCGGTCGCCGCGGAACAGGCCGCGGACCCAGCGGGCGACCGCTTTCGGCGGCGGCACGACGTCCGGGCCGAACCGCGCCTGGACGATGACGTCCTCGCCGCTGTGCGTCTCCACCGCGGCCGACCACCCGCGCTCCTCGTCCCAGAGCAGCGCCACGTCCCGGTCGGGGAACCCGGGCAGCCTGCCGTCCAGCGCCAGGTACGCGCCGGCGGGCCGTTCCGCCTGCACGTACGAGCACTCGCCGCTGAGCCCCAGTTCCTCGGTGACCAGCCGGACGTAGCCGCGCAGGCCCCACATCAACGCGTCGTCGAAGTCCAGTTCCATCGCGCATCGCCGCCTTCTCCCGACCACTCGGGGTGTCGACGCGCCGACTGTTTGACGCACTGGGCAATTACCCCGTCCGGGTGAGAGCCGAACCCGCTGGAGGTACTGTTTCGATCCAGACCACCGGGTTGACCATGGCGTTCGGGGTCGAGCACAGTGGTCGCGTGCAAAGGGCGTTGAGCATCCTGACCGTGCTCGCGTACGTGACGCTGCCGCTCGGGTCGGAGAGCTTCGAGCAGCTGCTCGTGCCGACGCTGCTCGTCGGCTCGGTCTACGGCGCGCTGGCGGTCTTCGGCTTCCCGTTCGCGCAACGGCGGGGCCGGGTGTTCGCGGCGGCGTACGTCCTGGTGCAGCTGCCGTTGGGGTTCGTGCTGTTCGCGCTGTCCGGCGCGGCGGTCGGGTCGGTGCTGCTGCTGGTGGTGCTGGTCGCGCAGAGCGTGCTGCTGCTGCCGCTGCCGGTCGCCGCCGCGGTGGCCGCGGTCATCCCGTTGATCCACGTGGAGATGGAGTGGCCCGCCGGGCTGCGCGAAGGGCTGGGCACGTTGGCCGTCACCGCGTTCACGGTCGTCATCACGGAGTTGCTGGTGCGCGAGCAACGCGCCCGCGCGGCACTCGCGGTGGCCAACGAGCGGCTGCGCGGGTACGCCGCCCAGGCCGAGCAGCTCGCGACCACGCAGGAGCGCAACCGGGTCGCCCGCGACATCCACGACGGCCTCGGCCACCACCTGACCGTCGTGCAGATGCTCCTGCAGGCGGCACGCGCGGTGATCGGCACCGCCGAGCCCGAGCGGCTCGACGCGATGCTGGCCAAGGCGCAGGACCAGTCGAAGCAGGCGCTGGCCGAGGTGCGCCGCTCGGTCGCCGCGCTGCGCGAACCCCGGTCCGAGCCGCTGGTGGACGCGTTGCGCGCGTTGGCGTCCGAGACCACCGAGGCGGGGGTGCCGACCGGGTTCGAGGTGCGCGGCGCGGCCCGGGCCGGCCGCGCGGAGGTCGACGAGTCGTTGTTCCGGGCCGCCCAGGAGGGGTTGACCAACGTCCGCAAGCACGCCGACGCGACCGCCGCGACCGTCGTGCTCGACTACGAGCGCGAGGACCTGGTCCGGTTGGAGGTGCGCGACGACGGCCGCGGGGTGGTCGACCGGTCCGGTGAGGGGTTCGGGCTGGTCGGGCTCGAGGAACGGGTGGCCGGGCTCGGCGGCCGGGTGTCGGTCGACTCGACCGCCGGGCACGGCGTGACGCTGACCGTCGAGGTGCCGGCATGACGACGCCCGACCCGCCCGTCCGCGTCCTGATCGTGGACGACCAGGCCCTGTTCCGGGAGGCGCTGGCGACGTTGCTCGAGGTCCAGCCGGAGATCGAGGTGGTCGGCGAGGCGGGCGACGGCGAGCAGGCCGTGCGGCGGTGCGCCGAGCTGCGGCCCGACGTGGTGCTGATGGACCTGAGGATGCCGGTGCTGGACGGCATCGCGGCCACGAACCGGCTGCGGGTGGAGCAGCCCGGGGTGCGGGTGCTGGCGCTGACCACGTTCGACGACGACGCCGACGTGTTCGCGGCGTTGCGCGCCGGTGCGCTGGGCTACCTGCTCAAGGACGTCTCGTCGGCCCGGCTGGTCGAAGCCCTGGTCGCCGCGCGGCGCGGCGAATCGGTGCTGCAACCGTCGGTGGCGGCGAAGCTCGTGGCGCGGGTGGCGCAACTGCCGCACGAGGACGTGCCGCCCCGTCAGCCGCCCGTGCCGCTGTCCGAGCGCGAGCTCGACGTCGTCCGGCTGCTCGCCGAGGGCCGCAGCAACCGCGAGATCGCCGGCCGCCTCTTCCTGGCCGAGGGCACGGTGAAGAACCTCGTCACCGGCGTGCTGGCCAAGCTCCAGGTGCGCGACCGCACGCAGGCCGCCCTGCGGGCGCGCGAGCTCGGGCTCTGCTGAGGTCATGTGACCTCACGCATGACCTTCGGCACCTGACCGCGCCGCACCGGCGGCCCAGGATCTCTGTTGCGCACAGGCAATCGCAACGGAGGAGCCGTGATGAGTTCGGAACAGACGATCACCACCGGTCGGAGGGCCAAGCGGACCGGTGCCGTGCTGCGCTTCGCCCGGCACGCGCTGGAGATGGCCGTCGCCATGGTGGTGGGCATGGTGGCCCTGGAACCGGTCTGGTCGTTCGCCTGGCCGGGCCTGGCCGACAACGTCACCGCGCACGTGCTGGTGATGGCGACCGACATGTCGCTGGGCATGGCGCTGTGGATGCGGATCCGCCGGCACGGGTGGGCGGGCATCGCCGAGATGTCGGCCGCGATGTACGTGCCGTACGTGGTGCTGCTGCCGTTCCACTGGGCCGACGCCCTGTCCGGTTCGGCGCTGATGACCGCCGGTCACGTGCTGATGGTCCCGGCGATGCTGGTCGCGATGCTGCGCCGCCGCCACGACTACGGGTGCTGACCGGCCATGCCCACCCTCCCACGGATCACGGGCGCCGCGCTGGTGCTCCTGCTCGCCGCCCTCGCCCTGCCGACCGCGTTCGGCGCACCGACCGTCCGCGCCGCGTTCGACGACCTGAACGCGCCGCGTGCCGACGGCGCCGCGCCGCCGCCCGCACCGGTGGCGCACGACCCGGCCAAGCCGACCGCCGTCGTCGTGGTCGGCGACCGCGGCGCCGTCGTGTCCGACACGCTGGCCCCCTACGAGATCCTGGCCACGACCGGGGCGTTCAACGTCTACGCGGTCGCGCCGTCCGGCCGCCCGGCGCCGCTGACCGGCGGCCTCGACCTGGTGCCGGACCTGACGTTCGCCGGGTTGGCCGACCTGCTCGGGGACGAGGCCGCCGACGTGGTGGTCGTGCCGGCGATGCCGGACCTCGGCGAGAGCACGACGAAGCCGGTCACGGACTGGGTGAAGGGGCAGGCGGCCGGCGGCGCGCTGCTGCTCGGCGTGTGCAACGGGTCCGGGATCCTCGCCTCGGCGGGCCTGCTCGACGGCCGTGACGCCACCGCGCACTGGCTGCGCCTGGACGCGTTCGAGGACGACTACCCGGCCGTCGACTGGGCCCGCGGCACGCGGTACGTGGACGACGGCGACGTGATCACGACAGCCGGGATCCTGTCCGGTGTCGACGGCACGCTGCGCGTGGTCGAACGGCTGGTCGGGCCGGACGCCGCGGCCGAGGCGGCGGAGGCGACCGGCTGGCCGCACTACCACCGGGGCGTCCCGGCCTCGATGGCGCAGGCTGACGTGCGGCCGGCCGACGCCGTCGTGGCGTTCAACACGGCGTTCGGCTGGGACCGCGACCGGACCGGCGTGCTGCTCACCGACGGCGTCGGCGAGATCGAGCTGGCGTCGGTCTTCGACACCTACGGCCAGTCGTTGGCCGTGCGCACGGTGGCCGTCGCGCCCGGTGGCGAGCCGGTGCGGTCGCGGCACGGGTTGACGTTCGCGCCGAGGGCGGACCCGACCGCAGCCGGCGGCCTGGACCGCCTGGTCGTGCCGGGCGAGGGTGCCGCGCGACGGCAGGCAGCGGACCGGTACGCCGGGCTGGAGCCGGTCTACCTGCACCAAGAGGGCGGTTTCCCGTTCGACGGCGTGCTGCGCGACCTCGCGCGCACCACCGACGTGGCCACGGCGACGTGGACGGCGAGGGTGCTGGAGTACCCGACCGACCACCTCGCGCTCAGCGGGTCGGCCTGGCCGTGGACCGAGACGCTGCGGCCGTTCGGGCTGGCCTTCCTCGGCGTCCTCGCGGCGCTCGGCCTGCTCCGGTGGTCGCGGGCCCGGCGAGCGGTCAGGTCGACACCAGCCGCACGGCCGCGACCGCCTCGTCCACGGACGCGTGCAGCGGCAGTGCCCCGTCCACTTGGCTGATCTGCAACGGCCGCAGCACGGCCCGGGTGTTCGCCACCACGGCGAACGGGATGCGCAGCCGGTTCGCCCGGTGGTGGGAGTTGACCAGCATCGCGATGCCGACCGAGCCCATGAACTCGAGCTCGCCCAGGTCGAGCACCACCCCCGGCGGGCGCGACTCGAACACGGCGTCGAGCTCGGCCACGACCGGCTGGTGCGTGGCGGCGTCGAGCGCGCCGGACAGGTTCACCAGCAGGATGCCGCGGTCCAGTTCGGTGGTGGTCAGGTGGTGGGCGGGCTCGGTCATGGCGAACGCTCCTCGCGGTCGGAGACCACCGAGCCTGCTACCCCCGGGCGCGGGCCGCAAAACCTGGCCCGGGGGCCCGCTCGTCCCCTGCTCACCCAGCCAGGGCGAGGAGGCTCCGATTGCGCTCGGGGTCGCGCAGCAGGCGGATGGACTCCTTCTCCAGCTGCCGCACGCGCTCCCGGGTGAGGCCGAGCTCCTCGGCCAGCTCCTGGAGGCTGCGGGGCCGCCCGTCGGCCAGCCCGTAACGCTCGGTGAGGATCCGTGCCTGCCGCTCGGGCAGCGTGCGCACCAGGGCGCGCAGCTCCTCGGAGAGCTCCTGCTGCTCGACCGCCTCCTGTGCGTCCACGGCCTCGACGTCCTCGATCAGGTCGGCCACGGACGCGCCGCCGTCGTCGCCGATCGGCGTTTCCAGGCTCAGGGCGGTGCGGCTGGCGGCCATCAGCTCGACGACCCTGGTCACCGGCATCTTCGCCGCCTCGGCGATCTCGTCCGGGGTGGGCTCGCGGTCGGTCTCCAGGCGCAGCCGCTGCTCGGCCTTGCGCAGCTTGCCCACTTCCTCGTGGACGTGCATCGGCAGCCGGATCGTCCTGGTCTGCTCGGCCAGGCCACGTTCGATGGCCTGGCGGACCCACCAGACCGCGTACGTGGAGAACTTGAAGCCCTTGGCGTAGTCCCACTTCTCCACCGCGCGGATCAGGCCCAGGTTGCCCTCCTGGACCACGTCCAGCATCGGCAGGCCGCGGAACGAGTGCTTCTTGGCCACCGACACCACCAGGCGCAGGTTCGCCCGGATCATGTGGTCCTTGGCACGCCTGCCCTGTTCGGCGACGGTGCGCAGCGCTCGGTGACGCTCCGCGTCCGGCGGCGGGCCGTCGCCCTCGTCGGACCTGCGCAGCAGTTCGGCCGCGTACACGCCGGCCTCGATGCGCTTGGCCAGCACGACCTCTTCGTCGGCGGTGAGCAGGGGCGTGGCCGTGAGCTCGCGCAGGTAGCGGCCGACGAGGTCGGCCTCGCGCGCACCCTCGCGCACGGTCGCGGTCGGGCGGGGCTCGCGCGGCTCGCGGGTCGGGCGGGTCTGGCGGGGCATCTCCACCGTCAACGACATGGTCGTCTCCTTGCCGGATCGCACCCGCGCACGGGTGACGTGCGGGGTTCCTGGGGATTTCGAGGGCCGTCCGCCGGTCTGACGGCTTCGGACGACTTTCGCCCCGCGCACCTCGGGCAGGGCCGACGCACGTTCCAACGGAACGGTTCCGGCTCGTATTCCAGCCGAGATGGCGGTGTGGGCGTGGGCGTGACGGGGCACACCCCAAGTGCTGTCGCACGGTTCGGACGACGAGTTCAGCGGAGGTGGCTGGTGACGGACGACACGACCGGCGACGACCTGGCCGCCAGGCTGAACGAGGTCGCCCGCACCCTGCACCGGCAGGACAGCGCCCAGGACACGTTGGACGAGATCGTGCGCGCGGCCGTGGAGACCATCCCCGGCGCCTGGCACGCCGGGATCATGACGATCGTGGGCAAGCGCGACGTCCGGACCGTCGCGACGACCAGCGACGTGCCGCGTGACGTGGACCAGGTGCAGTTCGACACGGGCCAGGGACCGTGCCTGTCCGCGCTCTACCAGCAGAAGATCGTCTCCGCGCCCGACCTGGCCGCGGAGACGCGGTGGCCGCTGTTCGCCAAGCGCGCGCGGGCGCTGGACGTGGCCAGCATGCTGTCGTTCCGCCTGTACGTGGAGGGTGACGACCTCGGCGCCTTGAACCTGTACTCGCCGGACACGCGTGCATTCGACGAGGAGTCCGAGCACGTGGGCCTGCTCTTCGCCGGGCACGCCGCCGTGGCGCTGGCCACCGCCCAGGAGCGCGAGCACCTGGCCGACGCGGTGCAGACGCGGGACCTGATCGGGCAGGCCAAGGGCATCCTGATGGAACGGCACCGGCTCACCGCCGACCAGGCCTTCTCCGTGCTCGTGCGGGCCAGCCAGCAGAGCAACCTGAAGTTGCGCGTCCTGGCCGAGCGGCTCACCCGGACGGGTCAACTTCCGTCCGGCTGAGCCCGCTTCCCCCGGTGTCCGACGGGCGCGCGATCATGGTGGTCCCACCACCGATCGGAGTCCCGTGGCCGACCTCCCGGTGCACCCGTCAGCCGTCGACCTGCTCGCGGACCCGGGCGGCCCCAAGGACGGGATCGCGGCCGAGTTGGCCGCACGGGTGGGGCTCACGGCAATCGACGTGCTGGAGCGAGGAGTGCTGCCGGCGGCGGCGTCGGCGGAGGCCGAACGGCTCGGTGACGTGGTCGTGCGGCCGGAGCACGTGGTGCTGGGCTGGGTGCGCGCGGTCGAGGAGCGTGGCGCACGGCCGCCGGGCGTGCCGTCGCTGGAGGTCGCGCGTGAACGGTTGCAGGCGTTGATGGCCGAACGCGCGCAGGCCGAGTACGAGGCGCTGCGGCCGATCCCGCGCCCGGACGCCGTGCGGCGGCCCCGGACGGTCCTGCTGGCAGGCGTGCCGGGCACGGGCAAGAGCACGCTGGCGGAGGCCCTGGCCTGGCGGCTCACCGCGCCGGTGTTCTCGATGGACTGGCAACTGGGCGCGCTCCTGCCGTTCGGCGGGCTGCGGACCGACAACACGACGCACCTGGCGGAGCTGAACCTGACCGCGTCGGTGGCGCGGCAGCTCCAGCTGGGTCTCGACGTGATCGTGGACGCGACCGGGCACCGCCGGGAGGCGCGGCGGCGGTGGCGGTCGGTCACCGAGCGGTTGGGCGGGGTGTTCGTCGGCGTGGAGTGCGTGTGCTCGGACGAGGCGGTGCAGCGCGGCCGGGTCGAGGGCCGGGCGCGCGGGATCCCCGGCTGGCCGGCGACGGTGTCGTGGGACCACGTGCTGCGGATGAAGCAGCGGTGGGAGAGCTGGGACGAGCCGCACCTCGTGGTGGACTCCGCGACCGAACCGCCCGAGGTCGTCCTGCGCCGCGTGCTCGATCACTGCGCGTCGCTGGAGTAGCGGCCTACCCGCGCGGGACGTCGTCGGCTTCGGGGTACTCGGCGTCGACCTCGCCGTCGAACAGGCGCCAGTAGAAGGCGTTCAGCCGGGCGGCGGCGGGCGCGTGCCGGGACAGGATCGCGGCGACGGCGGGCGGCACGTCGTCCGGGATGTCGCCGGCGGCGCACCGGCGGACGTAGGCGTTGCGGGCCGTGGGGACGTCACCGGGCGGCACGCGCACCCCGCACACGTCGGTGACCAGCCAGTTCACCAGGCGCATGGCGGCGTAACCGGCGTCGTGCGAGGCGTTGCGCCGGACGAACTCCCGTTCGGCGGCCGTCAGCTCGAAACGCGGCGACGTGACCAGCCCGAAGTCGGTCAGGTAGATCCGCTCGCCGTCGGTGCGCATGTTGCCGAGGTGCGCGTCCATGTGCAGCAGGTCGCGGTCGCGCAGGAACGCCGCAGTCTCGGAGAACTGCCGTTCGACCGCCTCGGCCTTGCTCGCGGGATCCTCGGCCAGCCACCCCTCCACGGGGTGCGGGACGTGCTCGAAGAACAGCACGAGGCTGCGCGTCGCGGCGGCCAGCGCTTCGAGGCGTGCCCGAACGGCCGTGCTGCCGCCCATCAGGGCCACGACCTCGTCCACGTCGGCGTGCTCGGCGGCGACGGGCGCGCGGCCGGGCAGCACGCGCCAGTGGTGCAGCAGCGGGAACGCCGCCGTCTCGCCCGCGAGCACCGCGTCGGTCACGATCCGGTTCGCGGCCAGTTCGCGCCACGCGGTGAACGACGGTCCGCCGATGCCGTACTGGCAGGACACCGGCAGGTCGAAGAGGTTCGCGGTGGAGTGCGGCCGGGCGAACTCCCGGTCGGTCAGCGGGACGCGCTTGACGAACACCGGCGTGCCGTCGACGTCGAGCACCGAGGAGCCGCCGCCCACGCCGCTGTGGTCGTCCGTGCCGACGACCGCTTCGAGCTCCCGGTCGCGGTACGAGGCGAGGACGGCCGACAGCCGCTCGTGGTCGGCGCGGCGGGAGGTGATCACGTCCCGATCATCCCGCAACGGCCGGCCGGCGTCCCGGCGCACGGAAAATCCCGGTCGGTACCGGCCCCCGAGTGGCTACTGTGCACGTGACGCGAGGGGGACTCATGGGCGAATCCGTCACCGCACGCCGGACCGCCCGGCCGCGCCGGTGGTAGGCGTGGACCGGCCGCCGGTGGTGCCGGCGCCGTGGCCGCAGGGGGCCGTGGTGCGGACGGCGCGGTTGCGGGTGGAGCCCGTGCGGGTCGCGCACGCCGAGGAGATGGCGGCGGTGTTGGGCGACCCCGAGCTGTACGCGATCATCGGCGGTGCGCCGCCCAGTGCCGCCGAGCTCGCGTCGCGGTACCTGCGTTGGGAGCGGCCGACGTCGGACGACGGCCGTGAGGGCCGGCTGAACTGGGTCGTGCTGCGGGCTGAGGACGGGACCGCCGTCGGCACCGTGCAGGCGACGACCGCGGCCGGCGCGAACGGGCTGACCGCCGAGGTGGCGTGGGTGATCGGGGTGCCGTTCCAGGGCCGCGGTTACGCCACCGAGGCCGCCGCGGGCGTGGTGGGGTGGCTGGTCGACGGCGGTGTGCGGGACGTGCACGCGCACATCGCGCCCGACCACCCGGCCAGCGAGGCGGTCGCTCGGCGCATCGGGATGCGCGCCACCGGCGAGTTCCGCGACGACGGCGAGCAGCGTTGGCGGTGGCGGCCGGCGCCTGCCGCCCGGACCGCGACGTGACCGGTCGTCGGTCTCGATCGCCGCACGACGGTGGTGGTCGAGTTGACCTCGCCGTCCGCGCGGGTTATCCACGGTTGTGAGCGATGACCAGCCCGGGCCGGTGCCCCACGACGACCACGTGACCGCGCCACCACCGGCCGGGCCGCCACCAACCGCGCCCTCCCCGGCGGCACCACCCCCGGCCACTCCACAACCCGCCGCGCCACAACCCGCCGAGGGCCGACCTTTCGCGGCACACCCGGCCCCTGCCCCTCCCGCCCCACCACGGGAACTGCGGTCCGGGTTGTCGTTGATCGCGGTGTTCGTGGTCGGGCAGTTGACGATGCTGCTGGTGTCCGTGGTCGTGCTGTTGTCGTACGGCTCGGGGGACGTGGCGCTGCTCGAGGACAGCCGCCTGCTCGCGTTGCTGGTCCTGCCCACGTCGTTGGGCGCGGTGGTGGCGGTGGTCGGCACGGCTTGGTTGGGCGGCGGCCAGCGGCTCGGCCGGGTGGCGCGCGAGTTGGCGCTCCGCTGGAACGCCAAGGAGATCGCCATCGGCTTGGGGCTCGGCCTGGGCGGGTTGGCCCTGACCCTGCCCGCGGCCGCGGTGTGGGCCGCGTGGGTCGGTGAGGACCAGGCCGGCTCGGCGGTCGGTGACGCGTTCGCCGGACGGGAGCTGGGACTGCCGGCGGCCGTGGTCGTGTTCCTGGCGGTCTGGCTGGTCGCGCCGCTGGCCGAGGAAGTGCTGTTCCGGGGCGTGCTGTGGCGCGCGTTGGAGCACCTGGGCTGGAACCGGTGGGTCGTGTTCCTGGTGACCAGCCTGGTGTTCTCGATCGCGCACCTGGAACTGCTGCGCACCCCGCTGCTGCTGGTGCTGTCGATCCCGATCGGCCTGGCCCGGTTGCTCACCGGCAACCTGCTCGCGAGCGTCGTCGCCCACCAGGTCAACAACCTCCTGCCGGCCATCGCCCTGCTCCTGGCCACCACCGGCAACCTGCCGTGACCGCGCCCTGACCGTTCGCCCGTCCGGGGGACACGACGACACGAGCGCATGATCCTCCGCGATACCTGGAGTACACGCCACCACTCCGGGCGGAGGTCCAGGTGCACACGTCGGGAGGCGCCGCCGCCACGCGGTCCACGTCGCCGAGCCGTCTGCGCGACCGCCGGCTGGCGCCGGTCTACGCGCTGGTGACCTCGTTCCTCGCGGTCGTGCTGCTCGGCGCCGTGGCGCGCGAGCCCACCGCGCCGCCCCCGGCGGCCGTCGGCATCCAGTTCGTCTCGGACCAGTCGGCCCGCGCGGTGTCCGGGTTGACGGACGCCGAGGTCAAGGTGCTCACCCGGAACCCGTCGGACCTCAGGGTGAACGACCGCGGCCAGGTGGACATCGCCGCGTCGGGTGAGCCGCTCACCATCTGCGTGCGGCTACCGGACAGGTGGTCGGCGCCCGCGCCCGCCGCCCAGCTCGACGGGTACCGGTGCTGGTCGTCGGTCGACACCGCCGAGGTCAACGCCGACCGCCGCGTCGAGCTGGTCGTGACCCCGCCGAAGGGCTCCTGATGACCACGCGGAACGCGATCGTCCTGGTCCTGACGGCGGTGTGCGCCACGGCGGGCGCGCTGGCCGGACTCCAGGTGTGGGACCTGAACCTCTGGCGGTCGGTGATGGTGGTGCTGGTCGGCGCGTTCCTCGGCGTCGTGCTCGCGTTCGGGCTGCTGACCACCGACCGCCGTGTGGTCAGGCTCGGCCACCCCGTGGCGGAACGCGAGCCGGTGCCCGCCCCGAGCACCGAGCCCGGAACGAAGCCGAGGACGTGGTGGACCGAGACGCCCACGACCGCGCCGCCCCCGCGACACGAGTCGCCGCCGCAGGGCCACCACGTGGACCAAGCGGTGGTGGCGCACGGGTACGACGTGGACCGGGCGGTGGTGGCGCAGTGCCCGCGCTGCGGCGACTTCCGGCTGGACCTGAAGCAGGACGGCGACTCGTGCGCCTTCCACTGCCGCAACCCGCGCTGCGGCCACCGGTGGGAGTGGCGCGCGGGCGCGCCGTGGCCGACCACGGTGGTCCGCCGCAACCTGACCGGCTGACGTGACGACCGACGAAGAGGGGGGTTCGCTGTGGAGAAGTACCGGCAGTCCGTGTCACGGTCCGCGCCGGGGTGCGTGGTGATCCTGCTGGACCGCTCGGACTCGATGAAGCTCGCCTGGGGCCGCACCGGGGCGTCCCTCGCGGACGGCGCCGCGCTGGCCGTCAACAACATCCTGCTGGACATGTGCATCAAGGCGACCACCGAGGTCAACGCACCGGTGCGGCACTACTTCGACGTCGGCATCTTCAGCTACGGCGCCCGCGTGACCGAACCCGGCGAGGGCGTGGAGTCGGCGTTCGGCGGCGCACTGGCCGGTCGCGGTCTCGTGCCGCTGCCGGAGTTGGCCGAGCACCCCATGGCGGTGCGGGAGGAGCCGTCCATCGACCTGATGCCGGTGGCCGCGCGGATGCCGGTCTGGGTCGACCCGCTGCACGGCCACCGCACGCCGATGTGCCAGGCGATCGCGGTCGCCGGCGCGCACGTGTTCGACTGGGCCGCCGCGCACCCGGACTCGTTCCCGCCGATCGTCGTCAACATCACCGACGGCATGGTGACCGACAGCCCGTACGACGGCGCGACCCTCCAGGACTGGGCGCGGCGGCTGACGTCGATCGAGACCAACGACGGCGCGACGTTGTTCTTCAACGTGTTCCTCTCCCCCTTCGAGGTCACCGAGATCGTGTTCCCCTCCGACCCGGGCGGCCTGCCACCGCCCGGCCCGGACCTGTTCGCGCTGAGCAGCCCCCTGCCGCGGCCGATGGCCGACAACGCCAGGGTCGACGGCTACGACGTCCGGCCGGGCGCGCGCGGGTTGGCGTTCAACGTGGGCCGCTCGACCCTGCTGCGGGTGCTGCAGATCGGCACCAGAGTGCCGGATCGCGCGAGGTAGGGGCACGCCGTGAACCACACCCGGCAGGTCGTCTTCTACGCGCCGAAGCACGGCAACACCGAGGCCGAGTGGGAGGACGGCGCGGCGGCGGCGCCCGCGGCCGGCGACGGGCGTGGCCCCAGGTTCGCCGTCGCGGACGGCGCCACGCAGGGTTTCGGCTCCGCCCGCTGGGCGCAGCAACTGGTCGCCGGGTTCGTCGGCGACCAGGGCGCGGCGCCGGACCTGACCGCCGCCGCCCTGCACCGCTGGGCGTCGGACATGCAGGGCCGGTGGCACGACGACCCACGCCTGGCCGGCGCGACGGACCTGCAACGGCTCAAGCAGGCGACGGTCGGCTCGTTCGCCACCTTCCTCGGCTGCGAGCTCCGCGACCTCGCCGGCCCGCGGCCGCGGTGGACGGCGGTCGCGGTGGGCGACGCGGTGCTGTTCCACGTCCGCGGGCACCGCGTGGTGTCCCAGTTCCCGCCGATCCCGCCGGAGGAGTTCGGGTCCAACCCGGACGGTCTGCCGACCCACGCCGCCGGGCTGGCCGACATGGTCGGCCGGGCGTCGTTCGCCGAGGGCGACCTCGCCGACGGAGACCTGCTGTACCTCGCCACGGACGCGCTCGCCCAGTGGGTCGCCGCGGCCGACCGGCGCGACCCGCGGGCGTTGTGGACGACGTTGGCGGCGCTGGACCACCCCGAGGCGTTCCGCGCGCTCGTGGCGGGCCGCCGGGCGGCGCGCGAGATGGTCAACGACGACGTCACCCTCCTGCGCGTGCGGCTCGACCGGAGGCCGGCCGAACACCTGGTGGTGTGCCTGTGATCCGCTACCCGACGCCCGAGGAGTACGCGAAGGCGGTGCAGCACCCGGACTGCTTCGTCGCCGACGAGCTGCGCGGGCTGGAGCTCGTCGTGCACCCCCTGTACGGGATACCGATGCCGGCGGCGGGCACCAGCGCCGTCGTGTTCAAGGCCGTGGCGGGCGGGCAGGCACAGGCGTTGCGGTTCTTCACCAGGGACGACGTGTCCAGCAGCGAGCGCTACGGGGCGCTGCACGCGCACTTCACGTCGAGCGGGCTGGAGAGCGTGGTCGCCCTCCCCCGGTGGGTGGACGACGGCATCCGGGTCAACGGCCGCACGTGGCCCGCGGTGCGGATGCAGTGGGTGGAGGGCCACACGCTCAACCGGCACGTGGACGAGCTGGTCGAGCGGGCGGACACCTCGTCGTTGGCCGCGTTGGCGGGCTCGTGGCGCGCCCTGGTGACGCGGATCCAGCGGGCCGGGTTCGCGCACGGCGACCTGCAGCACGGCAACGTCCTGGTCGACCGGGACGGCGGCCTGCGGCTGGTGGACTTCGACTGCTCGTGGATCGACCGGTTGTCCGGCGCGCTCGCGCCGAGCGAGACCGGGCACCGCAACTACCAGCCGGAGCACCGGCCGTGGGGCCGGTGGATGGACACGTTCTCCGGGCTGGTCATCTACCTGTCGCTGCTGGCGCTGGCGAAGGACCCGACCGGCTGGCGGACGTGCTACACCGGCGAGAACCTGCTGTTGCGGCGCGAAGACTTCCAGCCGCCGTTCACCACGCCCGCGTGGGCACACTTGGCCGCGATCGGCGACCCGCGGGTGGACGAGGTGGCTCAGCGGCTCCAGGAGTGCTGCACGCCCGGGTGGGTCGCCGACTCGGCGTTGGACGACCTGCTCGCCCCCCGGGTCAAGCCGTGGTGGGAGCGCACGCCCACGGTGGTCGTGGCGCGGCCCGAGCGGGTCGCCGTGCCGGCTCCGCGCCCGCCGATCGCCGAGCCCTACGCCGCGCCGGCCACCCGGCCGCAGCCGCCGGGTGGCGACTGGTGGGCCGCCGTGGACCAGGCGCCGCGGAACACGCCCGTGCCGCCGCAACCGGTGGACAAGCGGCCGACCCTGGCGAGCATCTCCGTGGTGGCTGTCGCTGTCGGCGTCCTGCTGGGGCTGGTCGCCACGGCGGACGCGGGTGCGGGGCTGGGCGTGTTCTTGGGGCTGGTGGCGGCGCTGTTCGCGGTCACGGTCGGGTTGATCCGGCGTAACCGGTCGGGTTAGGCCGCCACCAGGCAGACGACCACGCCGAGCAGCCCGACGGACGCGATGACCAGGGCCTGGCGGGCTCGTGGCTCGTGCTTCCTCATCGCCACGACGCCCAGGACCAGGCCGATGAGGACCGCCACCCCGACCAGCGACGCGACCGGCGAGCCGCCGGCCGCCGCCTGGAGCAGGAACGGGATGCCGGTCGCGCCCAGGGCCGCGCTCAGGAACGAGCGGTCGTTCGACGGCGGGGAGGTGGGCGGTTCCGGCGTGGGCGGCTCCGGCGTGGACTGCTCCGGCGTGCCCGGTTGCGAGACCGGTTGCGGCGGCACGGGTTGCCGAGGCGCGTGCGGTCGCGGCCAGGACTGATACGGCTCGGCCGCGCCGGGTGCGTGTGACGCGTGCGGCTGCGGTTCGGGAGAGCCTGACGGCGGTGGTTCCGTTGTGGACGGAGTCGGCTTCTCCCCCTGCCACCACTGCGGAGTCGACGGCCCGACGGGATTCGGCTCGGCGGTGTCCGGCTCGGCGGTGTCCGGCTCGGCGGGCTTCGGCTCGGCGCGCTTCGGCCGCGCCTCGGTCTCCATCACGTTCCGCAGCCAGGCCGGCGTCGCACCGGCACCGGCGTTCCCGGCGTTCCCGGCGTTCCCGGCCTCCGCCGCGGCCGACGTGCCGGCCGTGCCCTCCGGCTCCGGCGGTGGGCCGATCACCACCGGGTTCTTCTGCCAGTAGTCGGCGGCCGAGAGCCAGGTGACGCCCTCGGGCAGCCCTTCGCCCTCCCCCGGCTCGACGCCCGCCAGGATCTCGTCGATCTCCCGCGAGTTCAGGTTGGTGATCTCGCCGCGCTCGCGGAACTCGCGCAGCAGCTTCAGGATGTCGGCCCGGGCGATCTCGTCCCGCTCCGTCCGCAGGTGCCGGCGCAACTGGCCGATGATGATCTCCTGCCGCTCCGGCGCGATCGGCTGCGGCCCGAGGAGTTCGGCGATGCGGTAGAGGTACTCGAACGGCACCTTGGGCGGCGGGGGCATCGGGTTCGGCGGCACGCGCTTCTGGGCCGCCAGCTCGGTGAGCGCGCCCGCCAGCGACACGATCGCGTCCGCGCTGCGCTCCCGGTAGTCGACCAGCTGCCGTTCCATGATCGGGATGCGGAGGTTGTCCAGCGGCCCGACCTGCACCGGGAGCACCGGCACGCCGAGCTGCTGCGCGTAGTCGAACTCGGCGTGGCAGGGCACCGACTTCCAGGACGCCTCCGACAGCGCGAACACGAACACCCGGGCGGCCTGGATGGTGCGGATGATCTCGCGCCACCACAGCTCGCCGCCGTGGATCTCGTGGTCGAGCCAGACCTGCTGCCCCATCCGGCCGAGGTCGTCCCGAAGGGCGCGCACCAGGGTCTCGTCGGCACGGGTGTAGCTGACGAAGATGGTCATGGTCACGCCCTCCGGTCCGGGGCACGTCACTCCTGCACTCATCTGGTTGGTCGCACGGAACCGCCCTTTCGTTGCGCTCGGTGGGGGCCGTTCCCCTATCTGACCCGTTGGAGTGACCTCTCCCGGCGCTCGGCCAGGCTCGACCCGGACTCCCGGCGGGCCATCCGGCGCAGCACGGCCGGGGCCACGAGCAGGCCCAGTACCGCCCACGCGGTGAGCACGCCGACGGTTTCCAGGTGCCGCCAGGACTCGCCGATCTCCACCGCCACGGCGGCGTCGGGCAGCAACGCCGAGCGCATGCCGAGGCCGAGCCAGTAGACCGGGAACACCTGGGCGACCCACTGCACCCAGCCCGGCAGGACCGTGACCGGGTAGAAGATGCCGGAGATCGCGATCAGGGCGAGGATCGGCAGGACGAGCAGGCCCTGCGCGCGTGCGCTGGAGAACACCGAGCCGAGCACCGCGCCGATGGGCAGGGCGGCGAGCATGCCGAGCGCCAGCACCCACGCCAGGGTGAGCCACGCGTCGAGGCTGCCCGTGACCAGGCCGGAGACCAGGAACATGCCGGGGACCAGGAAGATCGCCAGGTCCACGACGAGGCCGCCGGACACCGACACGAGCTTGCCGACCAGGTAGCCCAGCATCCCGTTCGGCGTGGCCTTGGCCCGCAGCAGCGTGCCGTCCTCGCGGTCGGCGGTGAGCAGCTGGCTCATGGTGACCATGGCCATCGCGGCGTTCATGCCCAGGATGCTGGGCAGCGCCAGGGCGCCGACGGAGAACCCGGTCTGCCCGAACGACACGTCACGCAGGAAGAACGTGACGACGAGCATCAGCACGGGCCAGAACGCGTGGTTCCACAGGTCCGCGCCGTTGGTCAGCGACTGCCGCAGCTCGATCAGGCCGCGCTGCCTGCCCGCGCGCAACGCGGTGGTGGTCGGGTTCACCGGCCCGCCCCTTCCGCCTCGACCCGCCGCACGAGCGACAGGTAGGTGTCTTCGAGCGAGGCCTGGCGGACCTCCAGGTCGGTGATCCCGTCGCCGTGGCGGCGGAACAGGTCGTGCACGAACCTCGTGGACTCGCGGACGTGCCGGACGTGCCGCTGCCCGGCGTGGGTCCAGCGGACCTCGTCCTCGCCCGCGATGCGCTGCGCCAGCTCGTCGGCCGTGCCGTCGGCGACGATCCGGCCGCCGTCGAGGATGACGATGCGGTCGGCGAGCTTCTCGGCCTCGTCCAGGTCGTGCGTGGTGAGCAGGATCGTGGTCGACTCCCGGGCCGCGAGCCGGTGCACGAGCTCGTGGAACTCGCGCCGGGCGACCGGGTCGAACCCGGTGGTCGGCTCGTCCAGGAACAGCAGCTCGGGGCGGCCGACGATGCCGACGGCGACGTCCAGCCTGCGCCGCTGGCCGCCGGACAGCGTGCGGACCTTCGCGCCCGCCTGCGCGGTCAGGCCGACGGCCGCGACGAGGTCGTCCGGGTTCCACGGCCGGGCGACCCGGTCGGTGGCGTAGCACGAGTAGTAGACGCCGAGGTGGTGCAGCAGCTCGCGGACGCGCCACTTGCCGTGGTCGCGCCAGGACTGCAGGACCACGCCGACGCGGGCGCGCCACCGCTCGTCGGCGTGGGCCGGGTCGACGCCGAGCACCGACACCCGGCCCGCCGAGCGCATCCGGAACCCCTCCAGGATCTCGATCGTGGTGGTCTTGCCCGCGCCGTTCGGGCCGAGCAGGGCCAGCACCTCGCCGTGGCGGGCCTGGAACGTGACGTCGTGCAGGACGTCGGTGGTGCCGTAGCGCATGCGCAGGCCGTCGACGTCGAGCGCGACTTGCTCGCTCGCCATTCCTCCCCCTGTCTGTTCAGGTCGATCTTCAAGAGGGAGCGAAAGCTACGTTGCGTTTTGTGGACCGGCAACGGCCGAAAAGTGCTTCAGACACGTTCTAGCTGGTGTGAAGCTTCCAATCATTGCAACCGTTGTGCTGGTGAACGCAATGATTCGACCGGGCTCGTTGCACTGTGCTGCCCGTGAACGCACACTGGGCCCACCGTGGACAAGGGGGACGGGCGATGCCGGGTGGCAGGCTGACCGACGAGGACCGCCGTGACATCGCGGCGGGGCTCACCCGCGGTCTGGGGTACGCCGAGATCGCGCGACGGCTGGGCAGGCCGACGTCCACCGTCACCCGTGAGGTGAGCCGCAACGGCGGTCCCCGTGACTACCGGGCCGAGCGCGCCCACCGGGCCACGCTCCGACGTGCCCGCCGGCGCAGGTCCGCCACGCACGACGAGCCGCCCGCCGCCGTCGGAGCGGAAGGCCGCGACCCGGCGGCGGTGCTGGCGTTCGCGGAGGAGTTCGCCGGGCAGATGGTGCGGATGGGGCTGCCGCGCATGGCGGCCCGCGTGCTGGCGAGCCTGGTCACGACCGACGCCGGCGCGCTGACCGCCGCCGAACTGGTCGGCAGGCTGCGGGTCAGCCCGGCGTCGGTGTCCAAGGCGGTCGGTTACCTCGAAGGCCTGGAACTCCTGCGCCGCGAACGCGACGCCCGCCGTCGGGAGCGGTACTTCATCGACGACGACATGTGGTTGCGGACGTGGCTGACGAGCGCGCGCACCAACGCGGTGCTCGCCGACACGGCCGAACGCGGGGTGGAGGTCCTCGACCCCGCCACGCCCGCGGGCGTCCGGATGGACCGGATGCGCCGGTTCTTCGCGCAGCTCGCCGACGACATGTCCGGCGGTCCGAGCACCGACGTGGTGACCGTGCTGGGCGCGCTCGTCCGCACCGTGACCCCGGAGGGCGCGGACAGGCTCGCCGCCGAGCTGGGCTGGACGCCGGACCGCGTCGCGGAAGCTCTGCGCGACGCCGCGCACCTGGCGCGCTGACGCGGCGATCACGGTCGTTACGATGTCCGCATGGCCCTGATCCACCAAGCGACCGTCACCCCCACCAAGCTCGAACTGCTGGCCGGCTGGCTGCCCGGCCGCGACTGGTACACCGGGCCGACCGGCGAGGTGCTGCGGGTGGCGGCCTACCGCTTCGACGACCCGGCGGGCGAGGTCGGGATCGAGACCATGCTGGTGCGGGTCGGCGACGGGCCGGTGCTCCAGATGCCCCTCACCTACCGCGGCGCGCCGCTGGACGGTGGCGACGAGTGGCTGATCGGCACCACGGAGCACTCGGTGCTGGGCAAGCGCTGGGTCTACGACGGGTTCGGCGACCCGGTGTACGTGGCGGCGCTCGCGGAGGCGATCCTCACCGGAGCGGGCCAGGTCGAGGAGTTCGTGCAGCACGAGGACCGGCTCGAGCGCCGCGACCCCAACATGGGCATCGTCGTGACCGGGCACGGGTCGGGCGGCGCGCCCGCCGCGGGTGCGGTCGAGCGCGTGACCGAGGGCGATCCGACGCTGGTCGTGACGGAGACCGTCGAGCTGACCGTCCGCCGCCGTCTCGACAGCGGCGGCGAGCTCACCGGCGCCGTCCTGACCGGCACGTGGGACGGTCAGGGGACGCCGGTGCCGCTGGCCTCCGCCACGCTGCGCTGAGCCTGGCTCAGTCCTTCCAGGGCATCTCGTCGCGCAGTCCTTCGTGGATCGCGTAGGCGTTCTTCACCGCGGCCTTGAGCGCGCCCTCGACCCACCGCCGGTGCCGCCGGTCGCACGCGTCGTTGGCGAACCACACCCGGTTCACCGGCCGGATCACGTCCTCGTAGAACGTCTCGCTCATCTCGAACGCCCGGAACAGCGGGCCGATGCCGCACGCGAACCAGTCCAGCGCCCAGTCCTTGTAGACGCCGAACTCGAACGTGTCCCGCGCCTCCGGGTGGATCTTGACCAGGTCCTCCAGCGCCTGCATCACGCTCTCCTCGCCGGCGAGCGGCGTGTACGGCATGCTGTCCTGCTCCCAGCAGTACGACGCGATCATCACGCCCTTGCGGAACCGGGTGTCCTGGCCCGCGGGCGGGTAGACGATGTTGCGGATCGCCAGGTCGGTCACCGTGAGGCCGTGCGTGATGCCGTACGCGGTCTCCCACCACCGTTCGCTGAACTGCATGAAGAGCTTGTGCGCCCGGCCGTAGTAGGTGTTGCGGATGGCGTACCACTTGTCCGGGTCGAGCCCCTGGATCTCCATGTGGCGCAGGCTCGCGAACGGCACCGTCACGATGCACTCGTCCGCGGCGACCGTCTGCGTGCGGCGGCCGGCGCGGTAGTGCACGCGCACCCCGGTGTCGTCCTGGTCGATGCCGTGCACGAGGGCGCCGAGCCGGATGTCGTCCATCAGCTCGGGCTCGAACGCGCGCGGCAGCGAGTCGGCGCCGTCCACGATGTACACGAGGTGGCCGAAGACGTCCTCGTAGAAGTGCGAGAACCACTCGACGAGGGAGAAGTGGTAACGACCCTCCAGGTTGAACAGCGGCCCGAGCATGGCGAGCGCGCCGTCGCTGAGGCCGCGTTCCTTGAGGTAGCCCAGCAGCGTGTACCGGTCGTAGTCGGTGAGCAGGCGGTGCCACGCCTTGGCTTCGTCCTCCTGCTCCATGATGTCGATCAACGGCTGCACGGTGTGCCGCAGGAGGTCGTGCGGCGCCTGGTCCGCCTCGCCGGGCTGCAGGTCGAACGAGAACTGGTCGGCGCTGAAGTCGCGCCGCCGGACGCCCTTCCCCTGGAGGTAGACGAACGTGTCCTCGTCGTACATGGGGAACGGTTTGGTGGCGAGCTTGAACTTCTCCTCGATCAGGTACGAGACGAGCGGGTGCTGGTGCGGGAACCGCATCGCGCCGAACTCGCCGTACATGTCGCCCGCGAAGTCGCGGTGGGTGAGGATGCGCCCGCCCAACCGGTTCTGGCCTTCGAGGATCGTCACCTCGTGGCCGGCGTCCTTCAACAGCATGGCCGCGGTGAGGCCGGCCATCCCGGCGCCGACGACGACGATCCGCCGCCGTGGCGCGGAACTGTCCGGCAACCCTTGTTTGAGCAGGTCGAGAGCATCCAACGGCATCGAGACCACCTACACCCGGTCGTACCCGCGGTCGTGCCGCGGACTGTTTGGCAGAAGAGGTGGCCATCCTCGGTAATCCGACCGTACTCGGCCCCAAACCCGTGGCCAACGCCCTGATGGGGTGAGGCGGGACGTCGCCGGATGCGCTGAATTCCCGGGTGGAGGCGCGGAAGTGCGGAGTCGCGAGGTGTCGCTTCGCGGCCGAACGGGTGGTCCGCCCACCCGGTCGGGTCGCTACTCCGACGAAGTGCGGTCCCGGGCCTCGACCCGCTGGGCCAACACCTGTCCGGGCCAGGTACCGACGGTGAACGACTCGGTCGGCTCGAACCCGTTGCGGCGGTAGTAGGCGACCAGCTCGCCGGCGGAACCGGCGTAGCAGTCGACGCGGAGCAGCTCGACGCCGGCGCGTCGGGTCTCGTCGCGGGCGTGGGCCAGCAGCGCGCTGCCGACGCCGAGGCCGGCGTGCGACCGTGACGCGACCAGCAGGGTCACGTACACCTCGGGCTCGGTGGCCGGCTCGACGTACCGGGGTGGTCCGGGCGCGAGCGTCATCGCGCCCGCGGGAGTGCCGTCGACCTCGGCGATCCACGTCGTGCCCTCGCGGATCTTCTCGGCGATGCCCTCGACCCGGCCGGGTTGCCCGGAGAAGGGCTCGCTGCCCCACTGCCCCGTGCGACCGGAGGCGTCCAGCCACGCCACCGCGCCGTCCAGCATCGCCATCACGGCGGGCAGGTCGTCCAAGTCGCCACGTCGGATCTCCACGGGTGCACGGTAGCCCGGACGGGATCGCCCGCGGCCGCCGGCCCGCGCCGGGTCAGGCCACCCGGAGCGGCAGGTGGTCGAGGCCGCGCTGGGTCGCCGTCGGCCGCCGCACGGGCTCGCCGGCCGCGTCGAGCCGACCGACCCGGGCCAGGGCGCGAAACAGGGTGAGCAGCACCTGCCTGCCCAACGGCCCGCCGAAGCACGCGTGCACACCGCGGCCGAGGCCCAGGTGCGGGTTGGGCGAGCGGGTGAAGTCCGCCTCGTCGGGCGAGGGGAACACCAGGGGGTCGCGGTTCGCGCTCGCCAGCACGACGACCACGACGTCACCCCGGCGCAACCGCCGGCCGCGCAGGTCCACATCGGACTTGCAGTGCCTGCTCACCGCCTGCACGGGACCGGCCAGGCGGATCAGCTCGTCCACCGCCCGACCGTCCAGGGAGGCCAGTTCGGCGCCGGTCCACGACCGCCGCGAGGTCAACCAGTGCAGGGCGTTGGCGATCAGGTCGCCGGTGGTGGAGTAGCCCGCGTCGAACACCGC
This sequence comes from Actinosynnema sp. NPDC049800, assembly GCF_040656635.1. NCBI lineage: Bacteria > Bacillati > Actinomycetota > Actinomycetes > Pseudonocardiales > Pseudonocardiaceae > Actinosynnema > Actinosynnema sp. NPDC049800. Next base: position 42,705 of record NZ_JBFAMT010000036.1, read on the forward strand.
GCGCAACGAGTTGACGAGCACCCGGTCGTCGCCCGGCCGCACGGCGTCGAGCACGCCACCGGGCGCCGCGCCCCCGCGCCAGCCCGCGATGAGCTCGTTGAGGGCGCCGCGCGCGGCGAGGGCGGGCTCCAGCCGGGTCGGGTCGAGACCGGAGTCCATGCCGAGCACCATCGTGCGCGAGGTCTCCCGGTAGCGCTGGTGGTCGGCCGGGAACCCGATGCCGTAGAGGTCCGCGACCGCTTGCAGCGCAAGGGGTTCGGCGACGTCGTGCACGAAGTCCACCACGCCGTCGAGGTCCTCGACGAGGTCGTCGGCCAACCGCCGCACGGACTCCCCGGCCAACGCCTCCCGCGACCGCAGCAGGCCCAGGAACAGGTGGCGCACGGGCGTGGACTCGGGCGGGTCGAGCACGTGGAGGTTGCGCACCGACTCGGGCACCGGCCTGCCGAGCGCGGCGGGGTCCGAACCGAACGAGTCGGTGTCCTTGAGCACGCGCGTGCAGTCGTCGTGCCGGGTGAGCACCCAGGCGCCGAGCCCGTCGTGCCGGTGCACGGGGTCCTCGTCGCGCAGCCGCGCGTAGACGGTGTGCGGGTCGGCGAGCATCGTGGCCGACAGCGGGTCGAAGGTGCTGGGCACGGAACTCCCCCGGGCCGTGGTGGGGTGCGCCCGGGCGCACCCCACCGGATGGTCATCGACTACTAGTGGACGTAGAACATGGCGCGCACCTCCCTTCCCTGTCAGGGCCGCACGTCGTCGTCCACCACGGCGAAGCGCCCCACGGCCCACGCCATCGCCCGCATCGACTCGCCCAGCGCTCCGACGTGGACGCTCGACAGGTCGTCGCAGGGCTGGTGGTAGCACGGGTCGTACGTCATCCCCGCCGTGCCGCCGAACACCGCGGCCTCCTCCGGGGTCTTGATGCCGCGCACCCCGCCGAACGCGCCGCCGACCGGCACGCCCACCGCGGCGAACGGCTCCTGGTCGGATCGGATGTCGTTGAGGTCGGCGGTGCGGAACGGCACGTCCCGCACGCGGTACCCCTGCGACAGCACGGCTTCGACCACGCCGGACCCGGGCGGCCCCGGCGGCGAACCGGTGTCCGGGTGGTCGCTGTCGTCGCCGTCGACGACGAAGTGCACGTAGTTGGGCGACGCGATCAGCTCCCAGTTCAGGTACAGGCTGATCGCGGCCAGCTCCTGCGGCGCGAGGGTGTTCACGTAGTGGATCGAGCCGACGTTGAGCCACTCCTCGGCGCCCCAGAACGCGAAGCGCACCTTGTTGACCACCCGGGCCTGGTGCGGCGCGAGGCGGACCGCGGTCTCCAGCAGCGCCGCGACGCTCGTGCCGTTGTCGTTGACGCCCGGCCCGTCGACCGCGCTGTCGAGGTGCGCGCCTGCCATGACGACGCTGTCCGCCCGGCCGCCGGAGGTCTCGGCGAACACGTTCACCGTGACGTCGTCGTAGGAGTGGCCGCGCAGGTCGAGCGACGCCGTGCCGGGCGTCAACGACCGGGCCGAGCGCTCGCTGATGAACGCCACCGGCAGCGGGGCGCCCGGCACGCGGCGGCGCAGCACGGCGTCCACGGCGGGCGACACGTCGTAGAACAGCACCGCCCGCACGCCCGCGGCCCGCGCGGCCACCGCCTTGTCGACCGTCGGGCAGCCACCGGTGGGCGCGACCGCGATCGCGGTGCCGGCGGGGTAGTGCGCGGCCTGGCAGCCGTCACCCGTCGCCGCCGCGAGCGAGCCCGTGACCTGGCCGGACGGGGTGAACTGGCCCATCAGCGCACGGACCCGAGTGCCGTCGGGCGCGGTGAAGACCTCGACGTCGGCCGTGAACCCGGTGTAGGGCACCGGCTGGCTCGTCACGCGGTACCCGGCGCGCCGCAGCACGCGCTCGACGTGCTCCCGCGATCGCTCGAACCCCGGGGTGCCCGCGGCCCGGTTGCCGCCGTGGCGCTTGGCGGCGGCGTCGAACTCGGCGAGCGTGGCCAGCGCGGCCGAGGTGCTCACCGAGCCGGACAGCGCACGCGCCAACCGGTCGTCCCGGGGCTCGGCCGCGGCGGGCACGGCGGCGACCACAATGAACACGAACGCGAACGCGACAATGCGCATGGACCCACCCCTGAAAACAATCGCGGACGTAACGCGAATAGACGCGAGCGCGACCCGGAAACGCTCCGGGCGACGACTCGACCCACCCGGTCGTCATTCTCCCCTGGTTCGGAGGTTAGCGCCGACGTGGTGGCCGCGCAACCGTCCGAGCTGCGCGATTCACGAGACCGGGGGAATCGCGGAACATTCCTGGCGATCGAGAATTCCGACCGTCGCGAGCGATCTTCGACTTCACCGAACGCGTGAATATGTCAACGAAGGCGCGAATAGCGAAGGTCAAGTCCAGCGCTTTTTCGAGAGCAGCGGAAACTCTCCTGAGCGAACTGCGGACCACCACGGAGAGCGACCTTCCGACGACGAACCGCAGTCACTTGCCAGGGCGCGAGGAGAGTTCTAGAGTTCTAGAAGTGTCAGTTCACGAGGTGGTCAGGGCCGGCGGGATGGGTGCACCCGACGCGGCCGGTCGGTTCGGGAGGTTCGGCGGGCGCTACCTGCCGGAGGCGCTCATACCCGCCGCGAAGGCGGTGGAGGCGGCGTTCCGGGAGGCGTGGTCGGATGCCGCGTTCACGGCGGAGTACCGGCGGCTGCTCGCGACGTACGTGGGTCGACCGACGCCGTTGACGGAGTGCGCGCGGTTGTCCGACGCGTTGGGCGTGCGGGTCCTGCTGAAGCGGGAGGACCTGGCGCACACCGGGTCACACAAGATCAACAACGTGCTCGGCCAGGCGTTGCTGGCCCGCCGGATGGGCAAGCGGAAGCTGATCGCGGAGACCGGGGCCGGGCAGCACGGCGTGGCCACGGCCACCGCCGCCGCGTTGCTGGGACTGGGTTGCACCGTCTACATGGGACACACCGACGTCCGGCGGCAGGCGGTGAACGTCTTCCGGATGGAGCTGCTCGGCGCGGAGGTCGTGCCGGTGACGTCGGCGAACGGTGTCGGGACGTTGAAGGAGGCGACCAACGGCGCGTTGCGCGCCTGGGTGAACGAGACCGAGGACGCGCACTACTGCGTCGGCTCCACGATGGGGCCGCACCCGTACCCGTGGATGGTGCGGGAGTTCCAGCGCGTCATCGGCGACGAGGCACGCGCCCAGTGCGCCGAGCGGCTGCCGAAGGCTTTGCCCGACGTGGTGGTGGCGTGCGTGGGTGGCGGGTCGAACGCGGCGGGGACGTTCGCCGGGTTCGTGGACACCCCGGTCCGGTTGGTGGGCGTGGAGGCGGCGGGCGGCAGCGCGGTCGAGAAGGGCAAGCTCGGCGTGCTGCACGGGTTCATGTCGCACTTCCTGCAGGACGACGACAGCCAGGTGCTCGAAGCGGAGTCGATCTCGGCCGGCCTGGACTACCCGGGCGTCGGGCCGGAGCACGTGCACCTCGCGGAGGCCGGGCGGGCGCACTACACGAGCGTGACCGACGAGCAGGCCCTGCGGGCGTTGAAGCTGGTGACCAGGACCGAGGGGATCCTCCCGGCGCTGGAATCGGCGCACGCCCTGGCGTGGGTGGTGGACGCGGCCGCGACCGGTGAGCTGGCGGCCGGGTCGACGGTGCTGGTCACGTTGTCCGGCCGTGGCGACAAGGACCTCCAGCAGATCAGGGAGCACCTGCGATGAGCGTGTTGGAACGGCGTCTGCGGGACGCCCGTGAGCCGCTGCTGATCCCGTACGTGATGGCGGGCGTCGTGCCGGACTGGCTCGACCTGGTGCGGGGCGCGGCGGAGGCGGGCGCGGACGCGATCGAGATCGGCCTGCCGTTCTCCGACCCGATGCTCGACGGGCCGACGGTGCAGCGGGCCGCAGCGCTCGCCGCGGGCCGCGGTGGACGGCCCAGGCCGTTGGTGGAGGAGCTGGCCGGGCTCGACCTCGACGTGCCGCTGGTCGTCATGACCTACGCGAACGTGGCGATGACCATGACGCCAGACCGCGGCGTGGGAGGGTTCCTCGACCACCTGGCGTCGGCGGGCGTCCGGGGCGTGATCGTGCCGGACCTGCCGCTGGAGGAGTCGGCGGAGTACCGGGCACGTGCGGCGGAGGCCGGGGTGGCGGCGGTGCTGCTGGCCGCGCCCTCGTGCGACGACGACCGGTGCCGTGAGATCGCGCGGGCGTCGTCCGGGTTCGTGTACTGCATGAGCTCGATGCGGATCACCGGTGAGCGCACCGACCTCGCCACCACGGCACGGGAGACCGCACGGCGGTTGAAGGGGATGACCGACCTGCCCGTGGTGACCGGGTTCGGCATCTCGACGGTCGAGCACGCGGTGGAGGCCTGCGCGGACGCCGACGGTGTCGTGATCGGCTCGGTGCTGATGCGGATGCTCGTCGACGGCGCGCCCGTCGCCGAGGTCGTGGACGAGGTGGCCGCGTTCCGCCGGGCGCTATCCTCCGTCGGAGGTTGAGAGTCGGGGGTTCCCACCGGTGGACGACGGGCGGCGCACGGGCCGCGAGTACGGCACGCGCGTGCCCAAGTACCTGGCGATCTACCGGGTGCTGGCCGACCGGATCGCGGACGGGCGGTACCCGGCGGACGCGCCGCTGCCCGCGCAACGGGAGTTGGGCGAGGAGTTCGACGTCTCGTTGATGACGGTGCGGCAGGCCATCCAGGCGTTGGAGGCGGACGGGCTGCTGGAGACGCGGCACGGTGTCGGCACGTTCGTGCGGCGGCCCGCGTTCGCCTACGGCCTCACCGGGTTGCGGAGCCTGGCGCAGGACCTCGTCGACCAGGGCATCGAGCTGGAGACCGAGGTGCTGGACGCCCGGCTCGTCGTGCCACCCGGTGACGTGGGCGCGCGGTTGGGCGTCGAGGAGGGTCGGGTGCTGGCGGTCGAGAGGCTGCGCAGCACCCGACCCTCCCCCGGCGTGTCCGTCCCGCTGTTGCTCCAGACGTCCTACCTGCCGGCCGGGTCCGTCGACGTGGAGACCCTGCGCCACCAGTCGCTGTACCGGCTCCTCGAGGAGTCGGGGCGGCCGGTGCGGCAGGCCAGCGAGACGATCCAGGCGGTGGCGCTGACGGCCGAGCAGGCCCGGGTGCTCCGGCGCGAGCCCGGTTCGCCGGCCCTGTTGAGCAGCCGGCTCAGCCGGGGCGAGGACGGCACCCCGTTGGTGGACGACCGCGCGTTGCTCGTCGGCGACACCGTGATCACCGCGGAACGCGCGGCGGGCGGGACGAACCTCGCCTACGGACACCGCTGACGACGATCGCGCCGGCGGCCAGGACCGCGCTGACCCACGGCGCCGCGCGGTAGTCGGCGGCGGTCCGGGTCGCGACGGCGGCCGACAGCGGACCCAGGAACGCGCCGACGTTCAACGCGACGGTGGCGAACGCTCCGCTGAGCGAGGGCGCGTCGGACGCGACCCGCATCACGCGCCCGACCAGCGCCGATCCGACGCCGAACGACAACGCGCCCTGCACCACCGCCAAGGCGTGCAGCGCCGCCGGGTGGGCGCCGGTCACGGCCAGCGCCGCCCACCCGACCGGCAGGGCGCACAACGCCGGCCAGAGCCGCACGTCACCGAGCCGGCCGGCCACCGTCACCCCGGTGAACGCGCCGACGCCGAACGCCGCCAGCAGCACGGGGACCGCGCCGGCAGGCAGGCCGGCGACGTCGGTGGCGATGACGGCGAGGTACGCGAAGGTCGCGAACGTGGCCCCGTTGACGAGCACCGCGAGCACCAGTGCGCGCTGCAACCGCCGTGACCTCAACGCCCCGGCTTCCTCCCGCACCGACACGTCACGACGATCGGCCGCATCGGCGGGCGCGGACCGGAACACGAACGCCAACGCGGGCAGGCACAGCGCGGCGACCGCCCAGAACGCCGAGCGCCACCCGGCCCAGTCGCCCAGCAGGGCGCCCGCCGGCACGCCCGCCACGCACGACAACGTGATGCCCGACAGCAGGACGGCGGTCGCCCGGCCGTGCTCGGTCGGGCGCACGAGCGCGGTCGCGACGGACATCGCGACGGCGAGGAACCCGGCGTTCACGACCGCGGCGACGATCCGGGTTCCGAAGAGGACGGCGAAGTCCGTCGTGACCGCGCCGAGCACGTGCACGACGACGAACGCGGCCAGGAAACCCGCCAGCGCGCGACGACGTGGCCACCGCGCGCTCAGCGCGGCCATCACCGGCGCGCCGATGATCATCCCGATGGCGTAGGCGGAGGTGAGGCTCGCCGCCGCGCCCACCGGGACGGACAGGTCGGCGGCGATGCCCGGGACGAGGCCGGACAGCATGAATTCCGAGGTGCCTTGCGCGAACACGGCAAGGCCGAGGACGTAGACGAACACAGGCAAGGGGATCGACTCCGAGGTCGGCGTGCGCGGTCAGGTGCGTGCGCGTGCCGACCGCCGACGGGCGATCGCGATCAGGACCGGTCGTTCACCGGTCGGACGGCTCGCCGCCGGCGATCGGCGGCTCCGCTCTGTCCGACTCGGGGCTGGTCACCCCGAGCACACTAGTCACGGCGCCGCCGCGTCCTCAACGTCATTTCGCCCACGGCGCGCGGCCAGCCAGACCTCGGCGTGAGCGACGGCGTCCGCCAGCGGGAACAGCCTGGTGACGGCGCCGCCCACCCGGCCGAGCCCGACCGGGTGGGCGGCGGCGAAGGCCGCGCCCAGCTCCGCGAAGTCGCCGTCGTCGAGGACGACGTCGCGCACGGTCGTCCAGGAGCGGCCGTGCGGGGTGCTGATCGCGAACGAGTTGTCGGCCTCCGGCGGTGTCGGCAGCCGGTACTCGGCCAGGTGGAAGGCCGTGCAGGAGTCGAAGCCGACGCCCAGGAGCAGGACCCGCGCGTCCATCGCCTCCAACCGCGCGAGCGGGCTGCGTTCGCCGAGCCGGCTGTCGAGGGCGTGCTCGGCCACGACCTCGGCCGCCCGGGCGCCGATGGCGGCGAACGAGGTCTGCGGGTGGGCGCTGCGGACCGCTCCCGGCCGGTTCCGCACGGCCTCGGGGATCACGCCGACGCCCGTCGAGGGTGTCGTGCGCGGGTCGTAGGGCGGCGTCGACGCCCGGATCTCGGGCCACCACGACTCGGGCACGGGCGGGTTCCGCCAGCCGGCCGGGTCGGAGTTGTCGGCGGACTGCGCGGGCGTCACCAGCGTCCCGGCCTCGCCGAGCACGTCGAGCAGCGCCGACACCACGGTGGTGGCACCGCCGCAGACCCAGCCGAGGGAACTCAGCGAGGAGTGCACGAGGACGGTGTCACCCCGGCGCAGGCCGGCCGCCCGGAGCTGGGTGCCGATCGACTCCCGCGTGCACAGCGGGCCGGTGGGTGGCTTCGACATCGCCGCAGGATAAGGATGATCGACTGGTCAGGTCACCTCATTTCGACCCCACCTCGGTCAGCCAGGCGCGCCGGGCGGCGGCCCGGGTGAACTCGCGGACGTGCAGGCCGGCGCGCAACCAGGCCATCGGGAAGTCGTCGCCCCCGTCGCGGACCACCCGGCCGAACGCGTCCCGGCCGCGGTCGCGCGAGGCCTCGGCCAGGCCGGCCAGTAGATCGGCGGTGGTGGTGAGGCCGTTGCGGGTCAGGGCGGTCACCTCGCGCCCGGCCGAGGCGACGGCCGCCACGGCACGTCCACCGAGCGCGATGCGGTGCAGCACGTTCTCCAGCGGGCGCGCGGGACGCGGCACGCGTTCGGCGGGCTCCGGCCGTGCCGGGAGTTCGCGGGTGCCGTCGCCGGCGACGTGGGAGCGCTGGAGCCGGTCCAGGCCGAGGTCGACGTGGTGGCGCAGGTCCGGGGGCAGGTCGAGGTCCCCGGTGACGGCCAGCGCGACGGCCCTGCCGGGGCGGTCGGGCAGCAGGCGTGCCACGGCGCGGAGCCGGAGGCCGGGCGCGTTCGCGAGGACCCGCAGGTTCTCGCGCGCCCGGTCGCCGTCGCCGACGAGATCGACGTGGGCCTCGTCGGTGCCCAGCCGCAGCGCGTCGCCGGCCGCGCCGAGCACGGTTCCGGCCACGAACAGCAGGTCCGCGCTGGCCGGTCGGTGGGACTCGGGTCTGGCGTGGGCCTGGAACCCGCGGGTCACCTGGTCCGGCAGCGGTTGCGCCCACAGGCCGGCCAACGGCGGCTCGTCCCAGGACGCGGCGGACGCGGCCACCGCGCGGACGGCCTTGCCCGCGCCGAGCCGGTGGTCGGCCGACGCCGTGCCGCCGGAGAGCAGCAGGCCCGCACGGCCCAGTTGGCGCTGGCTGAGGCCGGACTCACCGATCGCCACCGGTCCGCTCGCGGCGGCGGCGACCCGTTCCGCGCCGCCCGGCATGATCGCCGGCACGGTCCACAGCACGCCGCCGCCGTCCACCAGGTGCGTGACCACCCCGGCGTAGCCGGACGCGGCGACGACCACCTCGGTGCACAGGCCGTACAGGCGCAGGGAGCCGATCGGGCGGTACTCGCGCCGGGCGGTGCCGCGCAGCTCGGCCGCGTGGCCGGTGCCCGTGCGCAGGTCGTGGCAGAGCAGCATCAGCTCGACCAGTTCGGCGGTCAGCGCCTCGCGGTCGAACGACGAGTCGCCGGCGCGTGCGGCGGCCAGTGCGGAGGCGATGCGCAGGCCGTTCGCGGCGGCGCGGTGCAGGCCCGCGACGCGGGCGACGTGGACGGCGCGCAGCAGTTCGGCGCGGACCACGGCACCGCTGCCCGTGGCCCCGGCGCGGAGCACCGTCCCGCACGCCGCCCAGAGCGCGCTCGCCGCCGCACGTTCGTCGTCGGACGTCGTGTCGGGAACGGGCTCGTCGGGGACCTCGGCCGGCACCTGGACGCCTTCCGCGACCTCGGCCGGCTCGTCGACGCCCGCGGCGACCTCGGCCGCGGCCACGGCGACGCCCCGGTGCAGGCACTTCGGCGCGAGCAGGCAGCTGCACACCAGGTCGTCGGCCGTCGTGAGGACGCCTTGGCGCAACGTCCAGGTGAGCGCGGTCTCGGCGTCCAGCTCGGCACGGGCCGTGTCGGCGTCCGCGGTCACCGTCCACTCGGCCACGCGCCCGAGCGACGCGTCGACCCGCTTGCGCAGGCGGGGCGGCAGGGCGTCGAGCACGTCGGCCACCACCGCCGGGAACACCGGGGGCACGCTCATCCGCGCACCTTCTCCCCCACCCAGCGGGCCAGCTCACGCGGGCTGAGCGCGGCGACCGGCATGCCCGCCGCGACCAGCGCGCCCGCCACCGACGTGGAGTAGCGGGCGACGCCGCGGTCGTCGAGGCTCGCGCAGCCGAGCACCGTCACCCCCGAGGTGACCAGCTCCCGGACCTGCGCGACGAGCGGCCCGACCGGACCGCCCTCCTCGAAATCGCTGACCAGTACCACCATCGTCCTCTCCGGCACGGTCACGAGGGAACGGGCGTGGCGCAACGCGCCCGCGATGTGCGTGCCGCCGCCCACCCGCACCTCCAGCAGCAACGACAACGGGTCGGCCACCCGGTCGGTCAGGTCGACGACCTCGGTGGAGAACGCCAGGAAGTGCGTCGACAGCGCGGACACCCCGGCGAAGACGGAGGCGGTCAGCGCCGACCACACCGTGGAGGCCTCCATCGAGCCGGACACGTCCACCACCAGCACCAGCCGCCAGTCGTTCGCCTTGCGCCCGCGGGTGCGGAACACCGGGTGTTCCGGCACGACCACCACGCGGCCGTCGGCCCCGCGGCGCGCGGTCGCGAGGTTGGCGCGCAGGGTGCGCGGCAGGTCCAGCCGGCCTCCGGGCCGACGGGTCGGCGTCGGCAGCTGGATCCCGGTCAACGCGGGCCGCACGCGGTTGGCGAGTTGCTCGGTCAGCTCGCGCACGAGCCTTGCCACCAACGGCCGCAGCCGCGCCAGCGCCGACTCCGACAACCCGCCCGCCAACGACAGCACGTTGCGCAGCAGGTCGACCGACGGCCGCACGGAGCCGGGGTCGATCTCCAGCGCCGCTTCCAACCGCCCACCTTCCGCCGCCGCCGCCAGGACTTCTTCGCGGACGTGCTCGCCGAACAGGTCGCGCAACTCCTCCGACCACTCGCGCACGTCGGGGAACGGGCTGGCGCGGTCGGCGCCGAGTTCGCCGCGCGCCGCCCCCTCGCCCCGGTCACGCCCGTACAGCTCGTCCAACGCGGCCGCGTACCTGCCCGCACCCGCCGGCCGTTCGCCGTTCGACCCGAGCACCAACCGCCACCGGACCCCGGCGGGCAACTCGCCGGCGTGGGACAGCTCAGCCGACGCCCCGCCGCTTGTCACTGCGGTCGCCGACACCCCGCCTTTTGTCACTGCGGTCGCCAATTCACCGCCGGCCACCTTGCTCGCCGAAGCACCGCCGGACACCTCGGGGGTCGACTCAGCCAGGCCGGCCGCGCCGATCGGGGACCCGGGCGCACCGGCCGCACGGCCGCCACCACCCGCCGGCGTTCCAGTCCCGGCTGCCGAGTCGACCGCTCCGCCCGCCGAGGCGTGGGCCGGTCGACCCCGGTCGGGCAGCAAACCGTGCGCCCGCAAGGCGTCCACGGCCGCGTGCTCGGCGTCCAACCACACCGCCAGCAGTTCCGGATCAGGCGCGCCGACCGCGTCGACCCGTTCACCGGTCCGCTCCTCCACCACCGCCAGCACCCGGGCCCGCGCGGCCGGCCCGACCGACGTGAACGCCCCTCGCAGGGCGGGCAGCCGGTCGAGGAAGTCCCGGTCCCCCAACCCCTCCACCCGGTCCAGCAACGGCGACAGCGCGTCCGGCGTCTCCAACAACGGCCCGGCCGCCGCGAGCACCCCGGTGAGCCCCAGCCGCAGCACACCCCTGCGCTCCGGCGTGCTCGCACCGTCCACCCAGGACGCGACCCGCTCACCCAACACCGACGCGGGCACCAGACCGAGCAGGACCCGGGCCGCACCGGCCGCACCGGCGATCAGCGGCGTCGCCGAGTCGGCCAACGCCCGCAGGCACGCTTCGAGCCGCAGCCCGTGCACCCCCGGCCGCTGACCCAGCTCCACCAACGCCCGCGCGTCGGCGACGTCCTCCGACCCGGCGAGCCCTTCGAGCTGGGCCACGGCCGCCGTCTCCAGTTCCAGCGCCAGCAACGGGTGCGCGTCCAGGACGTCGCCGGGCGTCCCGGGCACGTGACCGGCGCGCAACCGGTCGAGCAGGTCCAGCCCCGCCAACAGCTCCCGCAACGTCGCCGACGACGGCAGCACGGTCGCCGCGTCGGCCAGCAGGGTGTCGACCATCCCGGGCAACCCGCACAGCGCCGCGTCGAGGAGGTCGCCCAACACGGCGGCAGGTGTGTGCCCGCCGCGTTGTTCGCGTTCGGCGCGACGGGCCCGCAACCGCCCGAACGCGGCCAACTCCAACGTCGCGCCCCACAACCCGGCCACCGGCAACGTCGCCGCGGTCGCCGGGGTCCACGCCACCGTCCACCGGGTGGTCAGGGCTTCACCGCCGCCGACGCCGGTGGTCTCGGTCTCCTCGCCGTAGGTCACGCCGAGCACGGCCAGCCGCCGCAACGCCACCTCGCGCCGCGCGTCCAGGTCCGACCTCAACGGGTCCAGCCGCAACGACACCGCCTCGCGCGAGTCCGGACCGGGCAGCCGCAGCGACGCGACCAGCGCCTCCACGGCCGGCGCCAGACCCGACCGGGGCGTGCCGGGCGCGAGCACCCCGGTCCGGTGCCCCACCAGCACGTCACCGGCGGCCCGGGCCACGACCCGTCCCCGCCCCAGCGGCTCGGCGTGGGTCAGCACGGTCTGCACCGCCTCCACCAGCTCACCGCGACCGGGCGCGGGCAGGCCGCGCAGCCGGGCCAGGTCGACCGCCAGCCGCAACGCCTCGCGCGCCTCGGCGGGACCGGCCGGGTGGCCGAGCTCCCGCACCCGCGCGCAGATCCGCACGATCAGCGACGCGGCGGCGGCCTCCACCGCCTCCGGATCACCCGCCGCCTCCAGCACGGCCTGCTGCCACTCGGGATCGCGAATGCCCGCAGGGTAGCCCGAACGCTCGTCCAGCAACGCGAACCCGTACGGCACCAACGACGTGACCACGTCGCCGGCGACCGGGACCGAGGTGTCCACCGGCCCGTCCAGCAACGCCGCCGCGTGGAACGACCCGATCACCGCCGCGCACCGCCGTCCGTCCACGCCTTGCACGGCCCGCCGCATCCACGCCTCCCGGCGCAGGTCGTACGGGTCCACGCCGGTGGCCGCCGCGTCCTCGCGCAACGCCCAGCCGACCAGCAACGCCGCCCGCCGCACCGCCTCCGGCGTCTGGCCGGGCGCGGCGGCCTCCACCAGCCGGTCCCACAGGTCGTCGCCGTCACGGCCGGTCGTCGCACCGCGCAACGCATCGGTCAGCGGTGACGCGCCACGCTCCTGCGGCCGGTGCCCGTCACCGCGCAGGGCGAGCGGCAGGTCGCACGGCCGGACCTCCACGCCGTTGCGGTGCGCCCAGCGGATCGCGGCCAGCTCCGGGGAGAAGTCCGCGAACGGGTAGAACGCCAGGCCGCCGTCCGGCGAGGCGCCGGACAGCGCGACCGGCGCGACGAGGTCGGGATCGGCCAGGTGCGGCAGCCACTCCCCCAGCTCCTCCGGCAGTTCGACCAGCAGCACCTCGGGCGCGAACGCCTCCAGCAGGGCGGGCACCACCGCCGCCAACGCGGGCGAGTGGTGCCGCACCCCGATCAGGTAAGGGTGCCGGTGGTCGGCCAGCTCACGCATCGAGGACGTCACGGAGCTCCCACAGCCGTCGCCACGTGCGCGCGCCGGACTCGGCCCGCCGCCGCACCGCGCCGTCCCAGTAGCCGAGCAGCCGGGCCGCGTCGCTCGGGTCGTCCTTGCGGACCACACCGAGCAGGTGGCCGGGCAGCAACGACAGCGGATCGCGGTCGCCGGGGAAGTACGCGCCGGCCAGCCCCAACGACGTGGCGACCGACACCGCCTCCGCCGTGCTCATCACCGTGGACGGCCGCTCGACCGCCCAACCCTCCTCCGACACGCCGTTGCGCAGGTCGCGGAACGCGGTGACCAGCACCTCCAGCACCACGTCGTCCACGGCGAACGGCGCGCTCACCCGTTCCAGCGCGGCCGTGGCCTGACGGCGCACCAGCGCCGTCTCGGCCGAGAGGTCGCCGATGGGCCCGACGTTCTCGAAGTTGAACCGCCGCTTCAACGCCGCCGACATCTCCGACACGCCGCGGTCGCGGAGGTTCGCCGTGGCGATCACCGTGAAGCCGGGCGCGGCGTGCACGGTCGCGCCGTCCGTGCCGGACAGCTCGGGCACCGCGATGCGCCGGTCGGACAGGATCGACACCAGCGCGTCCTGCACCTCCGGCAGGCACCGGGTGACTTCTTCGACGCGCACCACGCCACCACCGCGCATCGCGGCGAGCACCGGTGACGGCACCAGCGCGCGAGGGCTCGGCCCTTCGGCGAGCAGCAGCGCGTAGTTCCAGCCGTAGCGCAACTGGTCCTCGGTGGTGCCCGCGGTGCCCTGCACGACGAGCTGGCTGCTGCCGGACACGGCGGCGGCCAGCAGTTCGGACAGCATCGACTTGGCCGTGCCGGGTTCGCCGACCAGCAGCAGGCCGCGCTCGCCCGCCAGCGTCACCACGGCCCGTTCGACCAGCGCCCGTTCGCCGACGAACTTGGTGCCGATGACCAGCCGGTTCGGCACGCCGTCCACCGACACGCCCTTGGGCAGCGCCAGTGGGTCGCCGCTGCCCATCACGAACGTCACGACGGCGCGCGGGGTGAGCCGCCACCCCGGCGGACGGGGTCCGCTGTCGTAGGCCGCGAGGAACGCCAACTCCTCGCGGAAGGCGTCCTCGGCGGGTTCGACCTGCCTGGGTGCGGTCACCTGCGTCCTCCGGTCTTGAGCTCTTCGTAGGCGGGTGCGTCGCCGTCGAGCACCCGTTGCCAGGCGCGGGCGAACAGGTCGGCGACGGGTTCCAGCGGCACGATGACGCCGGGTTGACCCTGGGCGTACTCGAACATCGGGGTCTTCCACCGCTCCAGCGGCAGGTGCGGCGCGGCCAGGGCCAGCCACCCGCCGGGCAGGAACAGCGAACGCCCGGCCCTGGCCCGCTTCGCGGTGAGCACCAGGTCGGTCTCGGCGAGCGCGGCGCGCGCCTTGCGCAGCCGGGCGGGTTTCCAGCCGGTCCACCGGGCCACGTTCGCGTCGGTCGGGTCGGGCAGGGCGAGCAGTTGCAGGTACAGCGCCGCCGCGTCCTCGGTCAGCCCGAACCGCGTGGCGACCTCCGCCACCAGCGCGGGCACGGACCCCATCGGGTCCTGGTGGTAGGCGGCCGGGTCGACGCCCTCGGGCGTCGGGACCGCGCACAGGGCGGTGAGCCGGTCGTCGGCCAGCCGGTCCAGCACCCGCAGCGCGTCCTGCCCGCCGGCCAGTTCCGCGACCGCGACGAACAGGTCCCGCTCGGCCGGTCCGACGAGACCGGGCCTGGCCGCCAGCCGGCAGTACTCCTCGCCCGCGGGTACCAGCTCCAGCCAGCCCTGGTACTGGTAGAGGCCCGCCTCGGTGGGCACGTCGACGCCGAGCAACGCGCACAGCCGGTCCAGCGAGACCCACCGGCCGAGGTCGATGGCGAAGCCCTGGTGCGCGACCCGCTGCCGGGCCAGCGCCAACGCCTCCGGCAGCCGGGCGCGCAGCGCCGAGCCGGCCGGGAGCCGGTGCGCCAGCCACGCCAGCACCTGCGGCACCGACCACAGCGCCGCGCGGTCGAACCCCTCCGGCCGGCGGGCCTCCAGCCCGTCACCGGTGAACGTCAGCTCGGCGTCCACGGTGAGCCACGTCGTGAGGTCCGGGTTGACCACGCCGGCCACGTACTCGCCGACGTCCCGCAGGTTCAGCAGCTTCGCCGCGTCGACGAGCACGTCGTCGGGCACCGGCGTCCGCCGCCCGTGCGCGGCGGTCCACACCTCGGCGACCGCGGCCACGTCCGGGCCGCTCGTCCACAGGTCGGCCGGGTCGGCGGGCACGGCGGCGGCGACCAGTTCGAGCCGCAGGCCGTCGTGCAGCCGGTGGAACCGGTCCTTGGCCACCTTCGCGGCGCCCGTGGACAGGTTGAGCAGGCGTCGCTCGGCGGTGGACAGGAAGTTCGCGTCCCACCGGCCGACGCCGGGCAGCCCGGCCAGCAGGTACGTCGCCTCCGCCGTGCCCAGGCCGGTGAGCTCCATCAGCGCGGGCACCGCCTCGGGGAACCACGGCGCGGGACCGCGCTCGGCGAGCACGTCGAGGAACCGGGCCACCCGCTCGGGCCCGAACGACGTGTGCACCTCCGCGGCCGACTCGACGTGCCAGTCCTTCGGCAGGTCGAACGCACCGGGCGTGCGGCTGAACTGCAGGCCGTCGAACCGGCTGCCCGGACCGTTGCGCCACTGGGTCTCGAACAGGGCGATGAACCCGTCGCGCACCGGCACGACCCGGTCCTTCACCGCGGCCTGGCCCTTGTCCACGACCACGCCGAGGGTCCGCCAGTGCCCGGCGCCGTCGGCCAGTCCGGCGTCCGCGACGCACCGCAGCACGAGCGCCAGCGCGGCCCGCTGGTCGTCCGGGGTGAGCGGTGACGCGGCGCGGTGCGCCAGCGCGGCCAGGTGCGGCAGGGCGTCGAACCAGCGGGCCGCGTTCGACACCGGCAGGGCGCGTGCCTCGGGCCGCGCGACCGCCTCGGCGAGCGCGGCGGTCAACGCGGGCAGCCCGGTCCGCACCAGGCCGCGCGAGTTGTAGGAGCGGTAGCCGCCGAACCAGTGGAGCGCGGCGTTGACCTCGTCCTCGGACACGACGGGCCCGGTGGGCGCGAGGACCGGGTCGACCGCGCGGGCCGCCTCGGCGATCTCGCCGTAGCGCCGGTAGGAGCGCTCCACCTCGGCCGCGCCGCGGACCAGGTCGACCACGCCGGAGATCAGCGCGGGGTGCGTGAGGCCGGGCAGCTCGGCGGCGACGACACCGGCGAGCCCGCCGCGTTCGCCCTCGACCAGTGCCGTCAGCCGCTCGCGGACCGTGCGCCTGTCCGGCCCTTCCTCGCGCGCGGCGGCGAGCATCCGGTCCACGGCTTCCCTGCTCACGCCGCGCAGCGCGGCGGAACCGGCCTCGTCGCGCGGCCGCAGCAGGTGCCACCAGTCCAACGGCGGCACGAACGGCGTGCCGGTCGCGTACACCGGGTGCTGCGCGGCTTCCGACACCGTCGCCAGCCTGACGCCCTCGGCGTCGAGCACCGCCATGGCCTGGTTGCCCGTCGCCAACGTGAGCTCCGCGCCGCCGGGCAACCGCAGCACGCCCTTCGGGCGGGCGCCGCCGACCACCCGGACGCGGCGGCCGTCCACGCCCTCGCCGACGTACGAACCGTCCGCCTCGCGGCGCACGCGCCACCCGTGCAGGCCGTCGGCCGCGCCGAGCGGGCTGCCCTCCGTCGCGGGGACGGCGGGCCTCAAGTCGCACTCGGCGAGTTCGAGCGACGTGCCGTCGGCGGCGAAGTCCTCGATGAACCGGGGCATGCTCGCCCGACCGCGCTGGCCGGTGGCCGGGTCGACCTCGAACCAGCGCCACCCGCGGTCGTAGTAGGAGCCGGTCCACAGGGTGGTGCCGTCGCCGTGCGCCTCCGACAGCGTCGACACGACCGTGTCGCCGGGGTGCGCGACCCGCCCACCGGCGAACCGGCCGCCGCCGGGCAGCGCGATGGACGCCCTGGCCGGGTCGTTGCGGTGGTAGCTCCGGCCCTCGCCCATCGCGAAGACGTGGTCCGGCGCGTCGCTCCAGTACGCCAGCTCGCCGTCCGGGCCCTGCCAGCGCACGAGCAGCACGCCGTCGAACCACGACGCGGCCGGCGCGAACCCCCAGCGGTGCCGGGCGTCGGCCGGGATGCGGGAGACGTGCTCGGCGAGCACGCCCTCCGGGCCGACCACGACGAAGGTCTCGCCGCGGCGCAGCACGAGCGCGGGCCACCCCTCGCCGCACACCACCACGCCGTTGTCCTTGGGCATCCCGGCCGCGGCCAGGCGCGCGACGGCCTCCTCCAGGGCGGGCCACCCCAGCTCGTCCACCACGCCCCCGCGCAACGTCCGGTGCAGGGCGGCGGCCACGTCGGTGCCGGCGAGCGACTCGGCCGCCTCGGGCACGTCCACGTACGCCTCGGGCAGCCGCACGACGGCCAGCGTGTCGAGGTGGGCGCGGAGGTCGGGCAGGCCGGTGACGGCGACGCGCTCGACCCGCCCGCTGATCCACGCGGCCAGCGCGCTGCGCAGACCAGGCACCGCCATCGCGGCCGTGAGCACGTCCAGGGCGACGACGTCCGAGCGGACGTGCGATCGGGCGTGTGCGACGAGCCCGTGGCCGAGCGCGCCGCCGAACCGCTCGGACGCGGCCAGCGCGGCGAGGTCGCGGCGGCCGGGCTCGTCGTCGGCCAGCCACCCGGTGACGTCCAACTGCACGTCGGTCTGGCTGCCGGGTGCGATCGGGACGTCGTGCGACACCAGCAGGTCCAGCACGTCGAGGTCGCCCTGGCGGTAGTACCGCAGCGCGCGGACCGGCACGCCGTCGGCCACGAGCCGGCCCGCCATCGCCTCGAGGAGCTCCAGCAGCTTCACCGACCGCCCGGTGGCGCGCCACCCCGACGAGCGGACCGCCAGGACCGACGACAGCCACTCGGCCGGATTCGCCTCGACCTCGTCCGGTCCGATCAGCGCGCGGGTCGCGCCGCAGGAGGTCAGGATGTCCAGCCACAGGTCGAGCACGGTCGCGGAGTCGGGCACGAACGACAGCAGCCGGCCGCGCACCTCCGCGTCGTCCGTGGCCAACGCCACCAGCGAGGCCCGGTAGGACTTCCAGAACGCGCCGCCCGCGCGGCTGATCGCGGAACCGTCCAGGATCGCGCGCAGCAGCCGCTGGTCCTCGGCGACGAGGTCGCGCTTGGCGGCCTTGGCCAGCCGCCGCAGGTCCTCCGGCATCCCCGTGTACGGCGGCAGGCCGCCCCGCGTGCGCTCCACGCACAGCGTGAAGAACAGCTCGTAGGCCGCGTCCGGGTCGTGCTTGCGGGCCAGGCCCTTGGCGTGCGCGGACAACGCCTTGGCGGTCAACGCGCCGGCGAACGCGAACTCCAGGAACACCTCGCGCGTGCGCTCGGGGTCGACCGCCAGGTCGTGCACCTCCTCCGCCTCGCGGGCCTTGCCGAACATGCTCGCCGCGTAGCTGGTGTTGCCGTGCTGGAGGAAGATCCGCCCGGCCTGCTCGTAGAACGTGGGCAGGAAGTGCGGCGCCGACCGGCCGAGCATGGCGCCCAGCGCGGTGAACCCGTCCTTCGCCGCGCCGGCGCGCGACTTGGCCGTGCGGGCCAGCCGTTCGACGTCCTTGACCAGGTTGAGCGCGTGGTGGCCGTTGGCCGGGTCGTGCACCAGGGCCCAGGCGGGGAAGCCGAGCGCGACGCGCTTGCCGGTGCCGACGTCGGCGACCCGGGCGGGCGCGTCGAACCCGAGGTACTCGCAGGTCAGGTCTTCGGCGCGGCCGAGGACGGCGGGCACCAGCCGCACCACGACGCGGCCGTCGAGGCCTTCGTGGGCGTAGTGGCGGGCGGTGATGGTGTCGCGGTCCTCGCCGACGTCGTCGGTGCCGGGCAGCACCGCGCCGGCCGAGATCAGGGCCTTCGGGCTCAGGGCGCTCACTGGGCCACCACCGCTTCCTCCACGACGCGACCGGCGTGGATCGCCGCCGCCATGCGCATCCCCTCGGACCACGCGACCGGTCCGACGTCGGCGAGCGGCAGGGTGGTTCCGTCCTCCAGCGCCCAGTGCAGCTCGCCGGTCCACGTCTCGCCCTCGGGGTAGTCCGAGCCGAGCCAGTAGCGGGCCTCCACGACCCGGCCGTCCTCGAACGCGGAGTAGACCGCGTCGCCGCCGCGCACCGGGTAGCCGAGCGTGCGGCACCGGCCCAGCGCGTGGTTGAGCTGCTCGAACCGGCCGCCGGAGAAGTCGTCGACCGACGTCTTGCCCGCCAACCCGGCCGGTCGGGCGTGCGTCTGCCGGAACAGCTGCTGCACCTGCTGCTCGACGCCGAGTTCCGCGCCGAACTCGCGCAGCTCCTCCAAGTCCTCCAGCAGCACCGGGTGCGGTATGCCCACCACCTCGGGCTTCAGCCGTCGCGTGTCGCCGTCGAGGGTGACCACGCCGAGCCCGCGCTCGGGGTCGGCGTCGCGCAGGAACCCGGTCTCCGTGCCGCTGCCGTCGTCGGCCGTGACCACGAGGTCGCGCAACGCCTCGGCCCACGCGGCGTCGGCCCAGACCTCGGCGATCAGCGCCGCCGGCACCGGCAGCGAGCGCACCATCCACCCGTCCACGGTGGACAGGCACTCGGCGCGGTGCCGGGACAGCCACTCGGCGAGCTGGCGCAGCTGGACGACCCTCGGGTCGTCCTTGAGCGAGGCGGGCACCGAGGACAGCAGCTTGCCCTTGCCGTTGCGGCACTGGACGCGTCCGTTCTCCCCCAGCCGCACCTGGTACCCGGACGCGTGCCCTTCTTCGGATTGGGCATCGAGCCAGCCCACGGTTCCTCCTGCGAGTCGTTCACGACGGTGTGGCGCGGAGGTTAGCGAGGGGGTCCGACAAAACGATCAGTTCGGTCGGTTCGTCGCCTCGTCGTGACCGGGAGCGGTGGCTGCACGAACGGGCGGCTTTACCTCAAGTCTTGCCCAAATCAGATGCGAGTGTGACCGGCGTCTCCCTAACCTCTCCCTCATGAGACTGTTGCTGTGGATCGCGCTCACGTGCGCGCTGGCGGTCGAGGGGGCCATGGTCCTCCCGCTGCTGGCGGGCGTGGCGATCGTCGGTTGCGCCGAAGTGCGGCGCCGATCGCCACGCCCGCGCGCACGGGTCCGCCATGACCTTCTCGCCCGGTGACCCGAACGGTCGGGGTGACCCGGTGCGCCGGGGTGGCGCCCGCCGCTCGACCCGCCCGCTGACGGATCACCCCGCCGATCCGGTCAGCAGGCCTTGCGCAGGACGGCGCCGGACGTGCCGGCCAGCGAGACCTCGGTGACCGACGTGCCGCGTTCGGTGACGTGCCCGCCGTCCAGGGGCACCGTGACGGAGCGGCTGTCTGTGCTGTTGGCGTTGACCACGACCGTGCCGCACGTGAAGTCGCGGACGAAGACGTTCGTGCCGACGGACCGGTAGGCCCCGGACGGCGTGCCGAGGTCCCAGTCGTACTCGACGCGCCACGGCGAGGCGTCGCCGTAGCCGTCGGTCTGGTCGATGCTCGCGATCGCGGCCAGGTCGCCGGCCGCCATGAGGTAGCTGGCCAGGGCGAACCGGTACGCCCGGTCCGCGCCCTCGGTGTGGTGCGGCTGCACCCAGGTGATCTTGCCGCGGGCCTCGTTCGAGGCGATCTCGGCGACCTGCCTGCTCCACCCCTCGGGGTACTCCGAGAGCAGGTTGGTGTCGCCGAACGCCAGCCACCACTCGTCGAAACCGCCGTCGAGGTGCTCGGTGTAGGCGTCCCAGGCGCCCGCGTGCAGCCGGGCGTTGGACAGGTTCGCGACCGTCTTCAACCCGGCGGCGACGAAGTCGTCACGGGTGTTCGCCAACATCGACTTGTACGCGTCCTGCAACGCCGCGTCGGTCGGGTACTTCGCCGGGCACACGCCGTCGTGGTAGGCGTCGCAGGGGAACAACGCGTTGTCCATGAACACGCCGTCGAATCCGGACGCGGTGCTGCTATTGATCACATTCGTCGCCCACGCGTCTTGATAGGCGGTGTTGCCGACATCCATCTGCCAGTGGCCGGAATAGCCGCTGTACTCGAACCGGCGACCGCCCGGGTCGAGCAGGAACCACTCGGGGTGGTCCTTTTCCGCCTGGCAATACCCGACGCCCGTCGGCAACTGCGCGTCGTCCACCCCGTCACGGCACGCGTACGAGCGCGTCGACGACAAGTCCTTGTAGACGAACACCTGGACGGCCGGGTTCGCCGCCTTCAGCTTGGGGATCAGCGCGCCTTCCCAGGCGTTCAGCACGATGTAGGCGCGTCGGCGCGCCTCGGTGGCCAGCACCTCGTCGGAGACGGGCGTGGAGTTCATGTGCAGCCAGAAGGACTGCACGGTGCCACCTCCGCCCGCGACCGGCTGCTCGGCGGCGCTGGTCGGACCGGACGGCACGACCAGCGCCGCCGTCGCGACGCAGGCCACGATCGGTAGCAGTATGCGGGCTCGGCCGCGGCGCGCAAGCCGGTGTCGGACGCGTTCATGGCGATGGGGCAGGGACATGCCGGACTCCCCGGATTGCGGCAGGCGGCACCCCGATGTCGATCACGACAACAATGTCGGACACAACGGGGAATGGGGCGCGCCCGCCTCGTATCGGTAGCGCGAAGATCGCCTACCGGCCGGTAGGCGAATCGCGACCCGCAGTTAAACCGCTGCACATCGGGCAGGTCAAGTAACGGGCGTCACATCACGCGTGAAATAGTTCGTCTCCATTGGCCACAACTATTTCGGTCAACTGGGAACGGATCATGGCGAACGCGTGCCCGGCACCACGGCCCAGCGCCACCGACGCCGCGACGGTCACCCGCCGAACGGGTTGGCGTCCCTGAGCAGGTCGACCAACGGCCCCAGCAGGTCGGCGACGACCTCGCGGACCGCGGGCACGAAGATGATCACGGCCACCAGCAGCGCCACGTACGGCGCGACACCGCCCCTGCGCTTCGACGCCATGCCCCACCCCGGGATGCGTTGCCGTTCCCAGCATGTCACGGCCACCGGGAGCGACCGGCGGACACGCCTGAGAGCGGCCGGAGGGCCGCCTGGACGGCGGATGCGCCCGACGCCGGCGGGAAAAACCGTCGGGGCGTTGTCGGTGCGCCCGGATATCGTCCCGACCATGACGGGCATCCGCTACCTGACCGGCGACGCGACCAGCCCTCAGGCCAAGGGTCCCAAGATCATCGCCCACCTCTGCAACAACCGGGGCGGGTGGGGCAAGGGCTTCGTCCTGGCGATCTCCAAGCGCTGGCCGGAGCCGGAAGCCGCCTACCGCCGCTGGCACCGCGAGCGGGCGCACAACGACTTCGCGCTCGGCGCGACCCAGCTCGTCCAGGTCGCGCCCGACCTCTGGGTGGCCAACATGGTCGGCCAGCACGGCCTCAAGACCAGCCGCAGCTCCGGGCCTCCCATCCGGTACGACGCGGTCCGCCAGTGCCTGCGCGGGCTCGCCGCGCACGCCGCCCGCCTCACCGCCGGCGTCCACCTGCCCCGCATCGGCACCGGCCTGGCCGGCGGCCGCTGGGACCGCGTCGAACCACTCGTCGTCAGCGAACTGACCAGCCACGACATCCCGGTCACCGTCTACGACCGGACCTGACGACCCGGTCAGGCGCCCGCGCCGCCGTCGACCGGCACGATCGCGCCGGTCACCATGGACGCCCGGTCGCTGAGCAGCCACGCCGCCACCTCGGCGACCTCGCGGGGCTGCGCCATCCGCCCGAGCGGGATCGTCGGGGTGATGCGCTCGACCAGGCCGGGTGTCGCCGCCTCCCACTGGGCGATCATCTCCGTCGCGGTGCCGCCCGGTGTGATGCCGTTGACCCGGATGCCCTGACGGCCCCAGGTCACCGCCGCCGACTCGGTGATGCTGTTCAGCGCGCGCTTCATGGCGCCGTACGCGGGCAGCTCCGGGTTCGCGCGTCGACTGCCGATGCTCGACGTGTTGACGATCGCTCCGCCGTCGCCGCGGCGCATCAGCGCGGCCTCGGCCGTCATCGCGGTCCAGTGCGCCCGGAAGTTCACCGCGAACTGCTCCTCGACGTCCTCGTCGCTGGTCGTGTCGAGCGGACCGGGCCGCTGGATCGTCGCGCCGTTGTTGAACGCGCCGTCGAGCCGTCCGTGCAGCTCCTCGACGCGGTCGACGGCCGCGCGGATGCTCGCGCGATCGGCGAGGTCCATCGCCACGGCCTCGGCGACGCCGCCGTCCGCGCGGATCTCGGTGGCGATTCGCTCGAGGGCGTCGACGCCGCGCGCGGCCAGCACGACGGAGGCGCCCTCGTGGGCGAAGAGGCGGGCCGCGGCCTCCCCGATGCCGCGGCTGGCGCCGGTGATGAGCACGACCTTGCCGGTGAGCAGGCCGACGGGTGCGCTGTCGTTGGTCATGACACCAGCGTGCGGCCGGCTACCCGACCGGAGGCAGGGACGGGTTGTACCAGGATCCGTCGCCGCGCCGCGGGCAGACTCGGGGTATGGACAAGCAGGAACTCGGGGCGTTCCTCCGCAGCCGTCGCGAGCGGCTCCAGCCGCACGACGTCGGCCTCCCCTCGGGCCCGCGCCGCCGGACACCGGGGCTGCGCCGCGAGGAGGTCGCCGTCCTCGCGCACATCTCCACCGAGTACTACGTCCGGCTGGAGCAGGGCCGTGCGCCGCGCCCGTCGGGCGAGGTCCTCGCCGGGATCGCGGGCGCGCTGCGGCTCACCGACGCCGAGTCCGACCACCTCCACGTCCTCGCAGGCACCGCGCCGAGCCGGACCGGGCGGCACCGGCGCGACGTCCGCCCGAGCATCCTCGCGCTCCTGGAACGGCTGCCGCGGACCGCCGCCTTCGTGGTGTCCGCGACGTTCGAAGTGCTCGCGTGGAACGACCTCGCGGCCGCCCTCATGGAGGACTTCGCCCGCCTCGCGCCGCAGGACCGCAACCTGGCGCGCCGGGCGTTCCCGGCCCCGGCCCACGGCGGGTCGACGCTGTACGGGATCTCCGACGTCGCGGAGTTCCGGCAGCACGTCGTCATGGAGCTGCGGGCCACCCTCGCCCGGTACCCGGCCGACCCCGCCGTGACCGGTCTCGTCGCCGAGCTCCGCGACGCCGCCCCGGAGTTCGCCCGGCTCTGGGAGCGGCACGACGTGCAGGCGGCGCCGGTGCTCACCAAGACCTTCCGCCACCCGGTCGTCGGTGAGATCACCGTCGACTGCGACTCGCTCACCCTCGCCGACCGCGACCAGCACCTCGTGCTCTACAGCGCGCCGGCGGGATCGCGTGACGCGGAGGCGTTGGCCCTGCTGGACGTGCTGGGAGCCGGGAGCTTCCACGGGGCCGCCGGTTAGGAGCCCGGCACGTGGTCGCCGCGTCGTGGCAGGACGTCGACGACCGCCGTGACCGGTCCGTGGGCGGTCGTGCCGGTGACGGTCACCTCCCCCGGTTCGTCGGTGGCGCCCGGCGGCAACGGTTGCCAGCGGACGGGGGTGCTGGTGATCTTGTCGGTGGCGGTGGTGAGCACGCGGACGGAGGCGGGCAGCTTCGGTGCGGCGCCGACGGTCGTGGCGGTGTGGACGGTGTCCTGGAGGACGTGCTCGGCGCGACTGGCGTTGAAGACGTCGATGGACGCGTGCGGCTCCCACGTGTTCGGCAGTCCGGGCACGGCCCGGAACATCGCCTGGAAGCCGGCCGGCTCCCACACCAGCACCCCGGCGCCCTTGTTGTCGACCACGTCGTTGGCAGCCTGGAACACCCGTTGGATGGCGTCAGCCTGCCCCTGGATCGTGCGGGGGAACGGCGAGTTGGGCATCGGCGAGCCGTCACCGCCCGAGGCGGGGTACGCGGTCTCGGCGATGTCGATCTTGTAGCCGGGGTGCGTCGTGGCCATGGTGTGCAGGTTGACGTCCAGCGCCTCGGGCGTGCCGTGCCACTCCGAGTAGTACGAGATGGCCAGCACATCGGGGTCTTGGCCCTTGGCCTTCACCCGGGTGAGGAACTGGTGCCAGAACTCCATGGTCTTGGCGAGGCGGTCCTTGCCGACGATCACGTGGATCTCGACCTCGGACTTCGGCGACGCGTCGCGGACCGCCTTGATCCCGGAGGCCGCCAGGGTCGTGAACCGGTCCCACGCCTCGTCGTAGAGCTTCTGCTCGGCCGGGTCGGTCGAGCCCCAGTACCGCCAGAGCAGGCCGCCGCCGGGCTGGGACTGGTAGAGGTCGGCCTGGTCGACGAAGTACTTCGGATCCGTCGTGCCGATGAGCGCCGCCTCGCTGCCGTACATGAACCCGTTGATGACCTCGTTGCCGACCGCGACCTTGTCCGGTGTGGTGCCCTGCCGGATCAGCCGGCGCAGGTGATCGGCGGTGAAGTCGTACACCGCCCGGTTGAGGTCTGCGAACTCCAACCCGGCCCAGGCGCGTGGTTTCGGCTGCTTGGCCGGGTCGGCCCACGAGTCCGCGTAGTGGTAGTCGATGCCGAGGCCCAGGCCGCGCTGCTTGATCCACCGCGCCGAGGTCAGCGTGCGCTCCGGGCCCTGGCGCGGCACCGCGGTCGGCTGCCCGGTGCTCTCGCTGCGCGGCTCGTTCCACACCCGCAGCCGGGCGTGCCGCATGCCGCGGTCCTTGACGACGTCCAACTGGTGCGGCCCGGCGCCCCGGTCAGCGGCCAGGGGGTCGACCCAGTACTCCCGGGACTGGTGGTCGTCCACCCAGGACAGGTCCGCGCCGAGGACGAGGTCGTCACGCAGGTAGTTGAGGACCTGGAGCTCGCTGACACCGGCGTCGGCGCGGCCGGGCGCACCGGTGAACGTGAGCCGGACGAACCGCGTCCCCGGCCGGGTGAACAGGTGCACCTCGCCGCGCGACACGGCCCGGTTTCGGGACCGGTCGGCGATCGCCTGCCACCGGCGACCGTCCGATGAGGCCTCGACGACGTACCGGTGGGCCGCGCCGCGCCCGGGGAACACCACCTTGACCTTGCGCAGGTTGTCGTAGGCGCCACCGAGGTCGACGGTGAGCCACTGCCGGGCGCCGCCGCGGTCGGGGCGCCAGGCCGTCGTCGGGTCGCCGTCGATGGCCAGTCCGGCGGTCGACGAGCCGCTGCCCGCCGTCGCAGAGGACCACGGCTTGGCGGCGATGTCGCTCTCGATCGGCTTGATGTCCGCGGTTCCGAAGATCGCACCGGCCGGCGCGGCACCCGCGACCAGCCCCGCGGCCACCAGGGTGGACAGGGTCGTCAGACCGGCGAGGACGCGGGCCGGGCGCTTGGTTCTCGGATCCTTGCTCATGCGGTCGGGACTCCCACGTCGAGGCGGTCGATGTCGGCCAGGCCGTCCGCGGTGGTCGGCTCCAGCCGGATGGTGTTGCTGCCCGCGTTCAGCGAGGCGGTGAGGGACTTGGTGGACCAGGTCGTCCAGGAACCGGTGGACTCGAACGACACCGTGCCGATCGTGGACCCGTTCACCACCAGGTTCGCCGGGCGGGGCGCGCCGGTGCTGTGACCGTTGGCGAACCGGATCGCCAGCGCCGCCGGACCTGCCTGCACGGCGTCGACGGTGAACTGGACGTAGGCACCCACCGCGGCGTAGCCGTTGCAGAACCCGGTGCCCGAAAAGCCGGCCTGGTTCGAGTCGATCGTGCCCTGGCACACGGCCGGCGCGGTCTCCGCCTCGTAGCGCCGGCCTACCGGTGTCGTCCCATCAGCCCTGACGAGCGCCAGCTGGTCGACGGCGAGGTAGCCGTTGCCACTGGCGGCCCGGATGGTGACGGTGGCGGCGCCCGCGGACAGCGGGATGTTCGCGAGTTCACGGCGGGTGAAGCCGCTGGAGGCCGGGATGTTGAGCGTGCGCGAGGCGCCGGCGGCGTCGGTGACGGTCAGCTGCGCTGCGCTGAGCGAGCCGGAGGTCTTGGCGTACAAGGACATCTCGTAGTTGCCGGCCGGCACGGTGATCCGCTGCCGCACACCACCGGCGTACGACTGCCCCGCGCCGATCTGCAGCGCGAAGCGGGACCCGTTCGCGCCCGCCACGTTGGTCACGAACGAGGTCGGTCCGGATTCGCGGAAGTTGGTCCAGCCGGTCAGCGTGGAGACGGTGACGCGGTCGGCCTGGAAGTCGGGGTTGAGGACGAAGTTGTTGTCCGGTCCCACTCGCCACTCCCCCGTCGTGACGTTGAACTGCCACTGGCTCACCGAGTGGAACTGGGGCCGTGCGCCGGGCTTGGTGATCGGCACCCACTGGTTGTAGCCGATGCCGTTCCAGGCGAAGTCGGCCCAGCGGTCGCCCGCGTAGATCACCGTGTTCTGCTTGCTGCCCTTCACGGTGACGAAGAACCCGGTCTGGGTCACGTGGCTGTAGTCCAGCTCGGTACCGGGGA
This sequence comes from Actinosynnema sp. NPDC049800, assembly GCF_040656635.1. Taxonomy (NCBI): domain Bacteria; kingdom Bacillati; phylum Actinomycetota; class Actinomycetes; order Pseudonocardiales; family Pseudonocardiaceae; genus Actinosynnema; species Actinosynnema sp. NPDC049800. Next base: position 69,858 of record NZ_JBFAMT010000036.1, read on the forward strand.
GGACGAACTCACTCGAGTAGGAACCCTGGACAGTGCCGCTGGTCGACTCGTTGACGTAGTTGACCGAGGTGTTCCAGCCGTGCAGGGCCGAGGCGGCGTGGTAGTACTTGCCGTCGAGCTTGAACATGGCGTTGCCCTCGCGGCCGTCGCCGCGGCGGATCTCCACGGCCGGCTCGATCCGCAGCGAGTCGGACTCCCGGAACTTGGCCACGAAGCCGCGGGAACGTCCTTCGCGGTTGGAGAAGATCAGGTAGTCCTTGCCGTCGTCGTCGGTGAACACGGTCTGGTCACCGGTGCCGGTGGTCGGCGAGTTGACGATCTGGGTCTGGAAGTAGCCGTAGGTGAAGTTGCCGGTAGGGGTGTCGCCTTGCAGGAGCAGCACCCCGTGCCCGCCGCCGACGTACACCTGGGTGGCGAGCACGTATTTGCCGGTGTTCTCGTTATAGGAGACGCCGAGCCTTCCGACCCACCCGGCCTGGCCGAGCGTGGCGCCGTTGTTGATCGGGGTGGAGCGCGTGGCGACCCGGTTCTCGAACTTCCAGTTCACGAGGTCCCTGGACGAGTACACCGGGATCGACACGAACGAGACCTCGTTGTCGTACTTGCGCGTCGGGTTGGCCCGGTAGCTCTCGGCGCCGAGGTAGTGCACGCCGTACCAGTAGTAGGTGTCGCCGAACTTGAAGACCCCGCCGCCCTGCGAGTAGATGGGGTTGCCGCTCGTGTCGTTCCAGAACGTGTTGTTCGTGATGGTCTGGAACGTGCCCTCGTCCGCGGCCTCCAGGCCGCCCGCGGCGGCGACCAGGGCCGTCTTCGCCGAGGCGGCTTCCGTCCCGCTCGCCGAGGGGTTCTTCGCGACCTCCTCCGCCGTGGTCAGCGCCTTGGCGAAGGGCTTCCAGGAGTCGGTGGTGTACTTGGCCGGGACACGGGTCCGGTAGTCGGTGACCGTCGTCTTGAGACCGTGGGGGTCGGCCGCCGCGGTGTCGACGACGGGCGCGGCCTGCGCCGCCGCCACCGCCTGCGGCAGCACTGCGGAGACGGACAGCAGTGCCGCGACGAGCATCGCCCGCCGCTTCAAGGAAGTGCGTGGTGTTCGGGTCATCTTGGGTGCCTCCGTGGATGCCTTGTGGCGTCACGCGCCGAGGAAGCTCTCGGATCCCTGTCACGAGCCAGAGGGGACTGTGAACGTGCACAGTCGATGCCGACCGAGCGTGAAAACGTTTACACCTTTGGCCTCAGCTTAGAGGATCGCCCGCCGCTGTCAACAACGCCTCAGGACGGAAGTGCCGCTGGTGACCGAAGTTGCCGCCATACAGACCTGCCTGACCTCGGGGTCACGTTGAGTAAACGTTTTCACGAGGTCAGGCAGGTGTCGCAGCTGGAGGCGCTCCCGGCTAGCGCAGGGAGGACGCGAGGCCGATGCCCTGTTCGCGCAGTGCCCTGGCGACCGTCTCCGCGATGCGGGCGGCTCCGGCGGCCTCGAAGTGGGTGTGGTCGTTGCAGAAGAAGGCTCCGACCGCGCCCTGGCTGTAGTCGCCGTTGTTGGGGCACAGGCCCAGCGTGTTGTACAGCGCGATGCTGCGCTTGTGCAGGTCGATGACCGGCACCTGGTCGGCCTGGCCCTGGGCGATGGTCTCGTTCACGAACCCGCGGGTGGCCACGGCGGTCGAACCGGAGCAGCGGATCGCCGAGACGGGCGTGACGTAGATCGGTTTCACGCCGCGCGCCTTGGCTTCGCGACCCATGGTGGCCATCAGCTCGCGGTAACGGGTGGTGCCCACGTGGCGCGGGCAGTTGCGGTCGCCGTCGTTGATGCCGAACTGGATGATCAGCCAGTCGCCGGCCTGCATGCCGGTGGTCGAGAGCATGTTGGCCCAGCGCGAGGCGTAGGTGCGCGGGCTGACCACGCACTCGCCGGCGGAGTCCATGGTGCTCTTGACGTTCGACTCGTACAGCCAGGTCTGGATGCTCCGGCCGCCGACGGCGTTGTTGACGACGGTGACGTCGTCGTTGAACAGCCGGTCGAACTCGCGGCCCCAGCCGACCGGGCACGTGCTGCTGCCGTTGGCCATGGTCGAGTCGCCGGCCAGCCACACCTTGAACGGCGCGGCGGCGGTCCCGGGGCCGGCGGCTTGTGGCGCGGCGCAGGGGGCGGGAGCGGGCGCGGCCTGGGCCGGCGCGACCACGACCGCCATCGCCGCGCACACCGCCGCCGTGACCGCGAGACACCTGTTCCTCATCGAGATCCTCATTGATCCTCCATGTCGTTGCGACGGAATTCGGGACGTCAGCGGACCTGCGTCGAGCGGATCACGCCGAGCCGGACGGCCTCGTTCAGCACCAGGTTCGACATGGTGGCCGCGCCGAATTCCGAGAAATGGGTGTTGTCGCCCTTTTCCCGGGTCAGGAAGAGGTTCTGGGACGCGGTGACGCCGAGTTGTTCGACCAGGGTGGCGGAGAGCGAGGTGAGGTCGATCAGCGGCGCTCCTTGCGCGCGGGCGACCGTCTTCATCTCATTGGGCAGGTTCACGCCGACCCCGTTGACGTGGCGCGCGGTGCCGGTGAGCCGACCGGACGAGTCGAACAGCCTGCGGACCGGCGGCGTCACCAGCACGGGCGCGCCGCCCGCCGCGCGCACGTCGCGGACCATGCGGGTGAGGTTGTCGCGGAACGCGGTGGCCGAGGTCTGCTTGTCGTTGTGGCCGACCTGGATCACGACCGTGTCGCCCGCCCGGGTCTGCGACCGCACCGCGGGGAACAGCGCCGGGTTGGACAGCACCGAACCCGAACTCTCACCGGAGTCGGCGTAGTTCGCCACCGACAGGCCTTCGCGCAGGCGCGCGGGCAGCGCCTGGCCCCAGCCGGCGTAGGGGGCGACGGGCTGGTCGCACACGGTCGAGTCGCCGACCAGGAACAACGCCGGCGGCCTCACCTGCTTGACCGCGATGGCCTCGACCGCGGGGGCGCGACCGTCGAACACCAGGGTCAACCCCGGCGTGCCGGTGCCACCCTGACCGGTCGGCTGCCCTTCGGGATTGCGCACGTTGACGGTGAGGACCCGGTCGGTGAACTGGCCCACGCCGGTGTCGACGGCGGCGAGCACCCGCCGGCGGGCCTCGGCGGTGATGCCGGTGTTCGCCGCACGGGAGGAACTGCCCAGCCGCACGGTCACGTCGTAGTGCCCTGGCGCGACGTCGTAGCGGCAGGTGATCGGTCCGGTGCCGGTGCAGTTGGCCGGCGCGGCGCCCGCGGGCGCGGCGCCGAGGGCGGTGAGCGCGCCCGACGCGAGCGTCACGGCCAGCGCCGCGCGGAGGACGGTCGTGAAGGTGGGCATGGGTGTGCTCCTTGCTGCGGTTCGACCGCGGGTGAGCGGGTGGGGCGCGGGCGCGCCGGAGGCCGCTCCACGTCCGGGACAGGAGGCGGTCCCGGACGTGGAGCGGGCAGGGGTGACCGGGGCGCGGCTCAGCCGGTCGAGAGGGCGGAGGACAGGATCGGCGCGAGCCGGTCGGCGATCTTGCGGTGGCCCTGGTCGTTCGGGTGCACGTTGTCCGTGGTGTCGGTGGCCTCCACGATCCAGCCCGTGGTGTCCACGAACCGCACCTTCGGGTCGTTGACGATGCCGACGGCGGCCTGCGTCTCGGGGATGAAGCGCTTCCGGAAGGTCTGCAGCGCCAGGACCGTGGCGTTCGGGTACTTCTGCCGCGCCCGCTGGATCAGGGTCACGTAGGCGCTCTGGAACTGCTCCTTGGTGACGTTGTGGCCGACGTCGTTGGTGCCCAGGTTGATCACCACGGCGTCGGCGCGGTACCGGGAGAAGTCCCAGTTCGACGCGTCGGCCTGCAGCCCGGTGCGCAGGAACCGGTCGCTCATGCCGATGCACCCGTCGGCCGCCGACACCAGGCACGCACCGCCCACCGCGATCTGGGTGTGGCCCGCGCCGAGGCGCTCGCCGACCAGCCAGCCGTAGGCGGTCAGCGCCTGCTTGGACGACTGCTGGCCCACGGTGATGGAGTCGCCGACGAACTCGATCAGCTTCGCGGGGACGGGCGGGGCGAACGTCGTCGCGCCCGCGTCCAGCTGGATGCCCCGGTAGACCGCGTCACCCCGGTAGGAGCCGGCGATCGGCCGGTAGGACACCCGCAGCGTGTGGTTGCCCGCCGCCAGCGGCGTGGGCGTGAGGTTCACCGTGCCGCTGCGGTTGACGTAGGAGACGTCCGGACCGCCGTCGATGCTGACGTAGAAGTCGATCGCGTTGCGCTGCTTGAGCTGCACCGTCCGCCCGGTGAACCCGACGGTCACGTAGGCGCCCGCCCACTCCGAGACGTACGCGGTGGGGTCGGCGGTGTTCCACCGGCCGAAGTACTTGACGTTCGGGTCGGTCGGCGCGCCCGTGCCACCCGGCGTGCCGCCGCCCAGGCGGACGAGCTGCCACTGCTGGTTGGCGCCGGAGTTGATGTCGTACTGCGAGACGCGCGCGCCGTCGGCGGTCGAGCGCTCCCACACGTCCAGCGCCTTGCCGCTGTTGCGGTTGACGAACCGGACGTGGCCGCCGTCGGTGTCCACGAGGCCGAACTGCTGGTTGGCGGCGTCGCGGTCGGTCCACTGCACCACCTCGGCGCCGTTGGCCGTCGACGCGGAGGCGATGTCCACCACCTTGCCGCTGTGGCGCGACTTGAGCCGGTAGTACCCGCCGCCGGAGTCGACGAACTGGAACTGCTGCGCGGACGAGTCGGTCCTGGTCGCCTGCACCACGGCGCCACCGTCCGTCGTGGACTGGACCTGCATCGCCTTGCCGCTGTGGCGGGCGACGACCACGTACGTGGCCGCGGTGTCGACGGTGGCGGCCTGGGCCGACGGCGCGACCGGTGCGAGCGCGACCGCCGCGACCGCGGCCACCAGCACGGACCGCACGACCGCACCGCATGACGACAATGTCATGTACGTGCCTTTCACCTGGAGTTGGCACAGCGGCGGAGCCGCCGGGATGAGAGGACATTTCCGGTGCGATAGTCGCGCCGATTTCCCACCGCCGTCAATGGCCGCATCTCGTATGGGAGCGGACCGTCGAATATTCGACGGAGTGGCGTATTGCCTTTTCCGGCACGTCCGCCATCCGCACTAGTGGACAAACAGGTCAGCACTCGACGAACCGGTATGCACAGATAGCCCGACAACCCGGACGCCGCGCCGTGGAAAGCGCTATCCAGGTCGTGGTCGCACACCGGTCCGACCGCGACGCTACGAATGCCGCCACCCCGGTGTCAACAGCCCGGGCGAAAAAGTTTCGCTCGCGGTCCGGGCATCGCCCGAACGGTCCAGCAACGGCGACCACCTCGACCGCGAGACGTCACGAACCGCCTGCGCCGCCCCGGGTTGCGCCACCCGGGACATTGTGGACGGAGGACGGACCGACCGACGTTGATCGGTCCACGCCCGATCGGGCACTCCCGTGTCGCAGTTCTCGTCGAACGTTCGACGAGAAGCCGCCGTTCGCCTCGGTGGCGCTCCACCGGACGGCGGATCGACTGGGAACGTGCACAGTACTTTCGGAGGCTGATGTCCAGCAATACCAACACACTTGACGTGTTTACATATGTGACACGGCTCGCTACTGTGCACGTTCACAGCCGCCTGCCGCCTTCCCCTCGCAGCACCTCCCATCGGTCCTCGTGTCAGGTGCCATCTGCACCAAGGAGTCAGCCATGACCATGCAACGACGGACGTTCCTCGGCGCGAGCGCGGCCGGAGCGGTCGGCGTCGGCCTGTCCCTGCTCGGCGTCGGGCAGGCGTTCGCGGATCCCGCGCCCTCCACCACGTATCCCCTGGGCGTGCGCCGGTACAACTGGACCCGCGGCAGCCGCCCGTGCACCACCTACGTCTACTACCCCGCCGCCACCGGCACCGTCGGCGGCGCCCCGGTCACCGACGCCCCCGTCGCCAACGGCGTGTTCCCGGTCTACAACTTCACCCACGGCTACAGCAGCAGCCCGCAGAACTCCCTGTTCATCATCCGGGCCCTGGCCTCGGCGGGGTTCATCGTCCCCGCCCCGCACTTCAACCACAACTTCGCCGACGTCAACAACGGCAACACCTCCAAGGACGTCTCGCAGATCCTCACCAACACCCTCGCCCTCAACACCAGCGGACCACTCGCCGGGCACATCGACACCGGCATCGGCGTCGGGGTCTCCGGCCACTCGCTGGGCGGCATGACCACCCACGGCCTGCTCACCTCCTGGCCCGACAGCCGCATCGTCTCCGCCAACCCGCAGTCCTGCGTGGACATGGGCAACCCCGCCGGCTCCGTCAACGCCAAGGTCCTGTTCGTCCACGGCGACCGCGACTCGACCACGCAGTACTCCTCGGCCCGGCAGGCGTACGCGGAGCTGACCTGGCCCAAGGCGTTCCTCACCTTCGTCGGCGGCAGCCACACCAGCTTCTGGAGCGACCAGCGCTTCCCCAGGACCGTCGTCGACTGGGCCCGCTGGACCATGTACGGCGACACCGCCGCCCGCGACCGCCTCCCGGCCGATGCCTCCGGATCCGACACCCGCTGGGAAGCCCAACTCGGCGACACGCCCGGCGGCCCGGTCGCCTACACCCTCACCGCCCAGCACAGCGGCAAGGCCGCCGACGTCAACGAGGCCTCCACCGCCGCCGGCGCGCGGCTCGTCCAGTGGACCACCAACGGCCGCCCCAACCAGCAGTTCGAGTTCGTCGACCTCGCCGACGGCCACGTCCGGATCAGGGCCCGCCACAGCGGCCTGTACCTCCAGGCCGCCGGCAGCGGCTCCGACGTCACCCAGCAGCCCGACACCGGCGCCACCGACCAGCACTGGCGGGTCGTCGACCACGGCGGTGACGTGATCAGCCTCGTCAACCGGCGGTCCGGGCTGGCCATGGACGTCTGGGAACACTCCACCGCCGACGGCGCCCGCATCTCCCAATACGCCTACAGCGGGGGTCCCAACCAGCGCTTCGCCCGCCGCCGCGCCTGACGCGGGACCCGCTGCCGCAGCGACGACCCGGCTGCGGCAGCGGGGCGGCCAGGCTGGTGGTCAGGCCGTCGTCCTACGCCGGTTCGCGCCACCGTGGCAGGTCCATAGGATCAGCACGGCGACGTTGGCCGTCGAGGCGCAGTCCGGAGTGGACGTTGCGGACCGAGGGCCAAGGCCGTGACGCGGGCGTGCTCCTCAGGCGCTGCCGCCGCGCACGACCTCGGTCGGCACGAGGAGGCCCGCGTCGTCGTCCGGACCTCCCTCGACCTGGCGCAGGCAGCGGGCGACCAGCTCGCGCGAGATCCGCTCGACCGGGATGCGGGCGCTGGTCAGGGTCGGTTCGGTCGCCAAGCCGACCGCGCCGCCGTCGAACCCGGTGACCGCGACGTCCGAGCCGACCCGCAACCCGAGCGAGTGCGCCACGTTCACCACCACCGCGCCGACGGAGTCGCTGCCGGTCACGATGGCGCTCGGCGGGTTCTTCCCGGTCAACAACCTGCGGGCCCGGGCGCGGATCCCCGCGTCCGTGCCCAGGTAGACCGACGCCTTCGGCACGCGCAGGCCGTGCCCGGCCACCCCGGCGGTGAAGCCCTCCAGCCGTTCGGCCTTCCAGTACTCGTCGCCGGCGAGCCCCAGGTAGGCCAGCCGCTCGTGCCCCTCGGCCACCAGGAGGTCCACGATCGGCCGCACGCCGGCGACGTTGTCCACGTCGACCCACCGCTGCGGCAGGTCGGGCGCGAGGCGGCCGAAGCAGGCGAACGGCATGCCGCTGTCCGCCAGGAACCTGGCCCGCTCGTCGTCGACCCGGGACTCCGACAGGATCATCGCGTCGACCGCGCGCCGGGCGACCAGGTCCTTGAACACGCCGAGCGGGTCGTCCCGGCGGTGGGTGAACACCAGCACCTGGTGGTCGACGTCGGCGGCGGCCTTCACCAGCGCTTGCAGGAAGTGCAGGGTGAAGCCCTGCATGGTCTCCAGCTGCTCGCCGAAGATGTGGTAGCCGAGCTGCATCGTCCGCCGCGACCGCAACGTCTGCGCGGCCCGGTTGGGCTGGTAGCCGAGCGACCGCATCGCCTCGGTCACGCGCTCGAACGTGACCTGCGAGTAGTACGAGTCGTGCCCGTTGAGGACGTTCGACACGGTCTGCCGGGACACGCCCGCCGCCGCGGCCACGTCCACGATGCTGATCCGCCGCCCGCCACCCCTGGACGCCCGCCCGCCTGCTCCCACGCCCACATGATCCACCCATCGTGACGACGGTCGCAATCGACCCCGCGCCGGAGGGCCGGTCGGCGAACGCCCGCTCGCCGACCGGCCCTCCACTGTGGACGGTAGGTGCCGTTCAGCCCGGTTCGACGGGCAGCCACAGCTCGCAGGTGGCGGTGCTGAAGTCGTCCGCGCGGTCCAGGACGGTGACGATCGAGGGTCCAGGCCGCAGGCGCCACGGGTTGGAGGGGAACCACTCCGTCGCGGTCGCGGCCCACGTCGTCTGCAAGGCCTGGGGGTAGGCCCCGGCCGTCCGGAAGACCGCCCACCTGCCCGCCGGCACGTCGATGCCGTCGAGGTCGTCGGGCGCCGGGGTGTCCCGGGTGACGGCGACCCCGTGCAGGTAGGTCAGCTCGCTGCCCTCGGCGCCGTCGGGGTCGACGTCGTCGCAGACCTGGAGCAGGCCCTGGGGCTCGGTGTCGCCGAGGGCTTTGAGCCGCACGTGCTCCTCCGCCGGCAGCGCGGTGATGTGCTCCTGGATGTGCGGGTTGACGCCGTGGTGGATGAGCGGGACGCGGGTCGCGTGCCCGACGAGCCGGAACGCGGGGCGGTCGACGATGCGGGTGTCCATGGGGGTGCTCCCTTCGACGGTCAGGCGGAACCTGAGCTGCGGTTGTGCGCGAAGGGGGCCTCCGCCGCGGCGGACGTCGCCGGGGTTGGCTCCGTGGACCGCCCGGAACGCGCGGCCGAACGCCTCGCTCGACCCGTAGCCGTGCCGGACGGCGATGTCGAGCAGGTCGCCCTCGCCGCGGACGACGTCGGCGGCGGCGACGGTCATGCGCCGCCGCCGCACGTACTCCGAGAGCGGCATGCCCGCCAACGACGAGAACATCCGGCGCAGGTGGTACCCGGTCGTGCCGAGCCGCCTGGCCAACCCGTCGACGTCGAGCTCCTCGCCGAGGTGCTCCTCGACCAGGTCGACGAGCCGGTTGAGTGCCGAGATCACGATGGCCTCCCTTCGACGTCAACCCTGCCCTCGGCCACCCCGACCGCGCCCGACCGCGGCGAACCGATCCGATCAGCCCGTCGTCCGGCGCGTCACGCGGAGGGCCGGCCCGCGAGAGCGGCGACGTCGACGAAGAACGCCCGGTACCGCGTCACGTCCTCCGCGCTCACCGGCAGCCTCCGGAACGGGTACAGCTCCTGCGGTTGCTCGGAGTAGACCGGCCCTCCGGGAGTGGTCCGGGCGCCGATCACGATCCGCGTCCGGCCGGGCTTGTCGGCTTCGAGCCAGACGCCGAGCCACGCGAGCGGAACCCGGAGGGAGCCTTCGGTGCGACGCTGGAAGACCTCCAGGACCTGACCGTCGACGATGATCAACGTGTCGTCGTCGTGACCGAAGGTGAGTGCGCTCATCCGGACATCTTGGCGCATGCCTCCGGCCACGCACGTGGAGTGCCGGGGCTCAGGGCCCGGACGCCGCGGGCGTGTCCGCGATCAGCGCCGCCAGCGGTGTGGCGAGGTCGCGCGGGGAGAACAGGTCGGGACCGCGGTAGCCGACGACCTCCGGCAACGACCACCAGCGCAGGCCGGTGAGGTGCTCGGCCGCCAGCTCGCCGTCGGACAGCGCGCCGCGCGGCGTGAACGACCGGGTGCGGACGAGGAAGTAGTCGTTCACCACGCCGTCGTGGCCCGGCGCGTAGTCCGGCCCGACGGCTTCCTGACGCCACGCCGGCAGCGGTTCGGCGTCGAAGGCGGTGAGCCCGACCTCCTCGCGCAGTTCGCGGCGCAGGGCAGCGAGCCGGGTCTCGCCGGGTTCGACGCCACCGCCGGGAGCGGCCCACACCACCGTCGTGCCGGCCGGGCCGGGCACGGCGTGGCGGCAGAGCAGGACGCGGTCGTCCTCGTCCAGGACGACCGCGCGAACCGAGTGGCGCAGGTTCACCGTGGGCACCCGGTGACCCTATCGAGCCTTCGCGGGCCCGTGATCACGGCGCGTTCAGTACGGGAACCGCGCCGACTGGTCGTGCCGTGCTCGGACGACGATCGACTCGTCGTCGGCCGGGTCGTAGAACACGTCGACCGCGGCGCCGACCACCGGCGCGGCGAACACCGAGGTGATCATGGTGGCCACGGCGGTGCGCGGGCCGGACGTGCCCTGGTAGGTGACGCGGACCGCGAACCGCGGGCTCCCCATCCCCCAGTCGTGGGTGAACTCGACGTGGTCGATCCGCCCCGTGACCCGCCACCCCGTGTGTTCTAGGTCGGGTGAGGCGTCCTGCCTCGCCGTCTTCCGCGCCGCGTGCACGAGCAGTGCGCCGGTCACCACCGTGAGCTCGGCGAACACGCCGGGCAGGAGGTACGGCGCGTAGTAGACGACCCAGTCCACGAGCATCCACGCTTCCCCCGGCCGTCCGTCGGCCGCCGGACGGCCGCCGACCGCCTCGGGGACCGTCCAGGACGACGCCGCGAGGGCCGTGCCGATCGCCAGGCCGAGGAACGTGGCGAACCGGCCGACGCCGGACCCCGTGCCGGACCACCAGGAGGCGCCCCAGTCGGCCCAGCTCATGGCGAACCCGAGCGTGGACGCGATCGTGACGAAGACGCCGAAGACCACGATCAGCGAGATCGTCGACGGGCCCCGCCCCCAGGCGTCGACCCGGTCGAGGGCCATCAGCCGGAAGCCGTCGAGGAGGCCGAGCGCGCCGGACCACCCGACCACCGCCCAGCTCAGCGAGGTCGGCGCGCTGAGCAGCCACACCTTGCGTCGTGCCTCGCGGTCCCGCCTCGGGTCCTCCGGCAGGCCCAGACCGGCCCACCAGAACCTCCCGTAGGGGAACATGAGACCTCCTCGTCCGTGTCCCCGCGGGCGGTTCAGTCGACGAGCCCGAACACCCCGACGTTGGCCGGGTCGGCGGGGTCGATCCGCGCCTCGTGCCTGGTGCCCGGGGTGTACTGCGAGAACGCCATGGTCGGCACCAGGTGCGTGATCGTGGTCCGGTAGGTCGTGCCGTCCGCGCGGGTCACGTCGAGCGCGGAGGTGTACTGGAGCTGGCCGGCGACCGCCCTCCCGGTCGGTTCGAGCGTGCGGACCACGGCGGTGGCCGGTTCGCCGGACTCGTGGAGCCTGCGCAGGTTGCGGCCGTACTCGTTGACCTCGCGCTGCTGGCGCAACTGCTCCTCGCCGGGCAGCGCGAGGAACGCGGCCATCGCCGGGTCGTCGGTCATCGTGCCGAACGCGTGCGACACCATGCCGAGCGTCGGCAGCTGCGGGCGGATGTCGTGCCCCTCCGCGGCGGCCTCCCGCTGGAACTGCGCCGCGTGCCGCTGGAAGTCCTGCTCGCCGCGCGCCGTCGCCTGCCGCGTGGCGTTGTCGATCTTGTCCCGAAGCTTCTTGAACACGGTGTCCTGCCTTCCGAGCCGCTGACGTGGTGATCACAGCGTGCGGCGGACCAGGCGCCCTACCGGTCCCAGGTTCGCCGGTTGCGGAAGCAGAACGTCCGGAACCGTGGTTAGCCTGCCCGCATGACCGACGACACCTCGCTGCGCGTGCCGGGGGCCGGGACGACGGGCCCGATCACCGAGGGGCAGGTCCACGTCGTGCCCGCCAACGAGGCGTCGTGGGACGACCTGCGGGACGTGTTCGGGACCTCCGAGCCGGGGCAGTGCCGGTGCCAGCGGTTGAAGGTCGTCGGCTGGTTCTGGCGCGACACCACCCAGGAGGAGCGCACCGCGATGTTGCGCGAGCAGACCGCGTGCGACACCCCGGACGCGCAGGTCACGAGCGGTCTGGTGGCCTACGTCGACGGGGTGGCGGCGGGTTGGGTCGCGGTGGAGCCGCGCACGGCGTACCCGAAGCTGCGCACGTCCCGCATCCCGTGGAAGGGACGTGAAGAGGACAAGGACGACGGCACGACGTGGGCGGTGACCTGCTTCGTGGTCCGCAAGGGCTTCCGGGGCCGCGGTCTGACCTACCTGCTGGCCCGCGCGGCGGTCGACTTCGCCCGCGGTCGCGGCGCCCGTGCCCTGGAGGCCTACGCGATGATCACCGAGCCCGGCCGGGACGTGATCTGGGGCGAGATGCGCGTCGGCGCGCGCCAGGTATTCGAAGAGGCCGGGTTCACGCAGGTCAGCCACCCGACGCTGCGCCGGGTCGTCATGCGGGTCGACTTCGAGCGCTGATCGTCACCGGCCCGCCGAATTCCATTCGACGAGCCCGAGCGATATCGCACACATCGTCCGTCGAGGCGGCCAACTCCGATTCGGCCCCGGACAGCCCGCCGTCCTCGATCAGGTGAACACCGCTCACCGAACGGGGATCACGAAACGCGAATGTTCGTCGGGTGTGGTTCTCGCGGTGGCACGGGGCGCGAAGCCGCACCTCGGTCGTGACAAAAGTGCAGGTGAGGGCGTTCGTGGCGACGAGAGTGCCCTTCCCGTGGGGGTACGAGCGGCCTGGTGGCCGTAGTCTTCCCAGGCTGGCCGCGGCACAGCGCGGGTCGGCCCGGGGAAGAGCACGGACGCGGCCCGGATCGGCACCACAGGCTCGAGGGCACGTACAGAAGGGAATGACCGGTCGGATGTTCCGCCGTATCGCGATCGTCAACCGAGGAGAAGCCGCGATGCGGCTCATCCACGCGGCCCGGGAGTTGGCCGAGGAGACAGGTGCCGCGATCGAGACGATCGCCCTGCACACCGACGTGGACCGCGGCGCCGCGTTCGTCCACGAGGCGGACGTCGCCTACGACCTCGGGCCGGCGTCCACCCGTCCCTACCTCGACCTGAAGGTGCTCAAGAAGGCGCTGGTGGAGACCGGCGCCGACGCGGCCTGGCCGGGCTGGGGCTTCGTCGCCGAGGACCCGGCGTTCGCCTCCCTGTGCGACGAGATCGGGGTCGCGTTCGTCGGCCCGAGCGCCGAGGCCATGCGCAGGCTCGGCGACAAGATCGGCGCCAAGCTGCTCGCCGAGGAAGTCGGCGTGCCGGTCGCGCCGTGGAGCCGGGGTCCGGTGGAGTCGCTGGACGCGGCCCTGGCCGCCGCGGCCCGGATCGGCTACCCGCTGATGCTGAAGGCCACCGCGGGCGGCGGCGGTCGCGGCATCCGCGTCGTCACCAACGAGGCCGACCTGACTGACGCCTACGAGCGCACCAGCCAGGAGGCCGCGCGGGCGTTCGGCAGCGGCGTCGTGTTCCTCGAACGCCTGGTCACCGGCGCCCGCCACGTCGAGGTTCAGGTCATCGCGGACGGTCAGGGCACGGCGTGGGCGCTGGGCGTGCGCGACTGCTCCGTCCAGCGGCGCAACCAGAAGATCATCGAGGAGTCGGCGTCCCCGGTGCTCGGCGCCGACCAGGCCGCCGACCTCAAGGCCTCCGCCGAGCGGCTGGCCAACGCGGTCGGCTACCGGGGCGCGGCCACCGTGGAGTTCCTCTACCACCCCGGCGAGCGGACGTTCGCCTTCCTGGAGGTCAACACCCGCCTGCAGGTCGAGCACCCCATCACCGAGTCCACCACCGGGTTCGACCTGGTCAAGGCCCAGCTGTGGGTGGCCGCGGGCAACCGGCTGGAGGGCGCGGCGCCGGTCGAGCGCGGACACGCCGTCGAGGCCCGGCTCAACGCCGAGGACCCCGACCGGGACTTCGCGCCGTCACCGGGGCGCATCGCCCGGCTCTCCCTGCCCTCGGGCCCCGGCATCCGGGTGGACACCGGGGTCCGCGAGGGCGACACCATCCCGGCGGACTTCGACTCCATGATCGCCAAGATCATCGCCCACGGGCGCGACCGCACCGAGGCGCTGGGCAGGCTGCGCCGCGCCATGGGCAACACCACCGTGGTCATCGACGGCGGCGCGACCAACAAGAGCTTCGTCCTGGACCTGCTGGATCAGCCCGAGGTCCTGGACGGCAGCGCGGACACCGGCTGGATCGACCGGGTCCGCGGCGAGGGCAGGCTCGTCGCGCACCGCCACGCCGCCGTGGCCGTCGCCACCGCCGCGATCCAGGCCTACGAGGAAGAAGAAGGCGCCGAGCAGCAGCGACTGCTGTCCACCGCGTTCGGCGGCCGGCCGCAGGTGCGGCACGAGCACGGCCGCAGCCTCGACTTCAAGCTGCGCGGTGTCACCTACCGGGTCCGGGTGACCCGGGTCGGCGCGCAGCGGTTCCGGGTCGGCATCGAGGCCGGCGGCCAGGTCGGCGCCGCCGACGTCGAGCTGGACCGGTTCGACCCGCACTCCGGGCAGATCCGGGTCAACGGGACCCGCCACCGCCTGCTCATCGGCACCACGGGCCCGGTGGTCCTGGTCGAGGTGGACGGCGTCGCCCACCGGGTCAGCCGGGACGAGGGCGGCGTGCTGCGCTCCCCCGCGCCCGCGCTCGTCGTGGCCACCCCGGTCGGGGTCGGCGACGAGGTGGAGGCCGGGGCGCCGGTGCTCGTGCTGGAGAGCATGAAGATGGAGACGGTGCTGCGCGCGCCGTTCGCCGCACGCGTCAAGGAGTGCGCGGTGGCGGTCAACAGCCAGGTGGCCAGCGGCGCGCCGCTGCTGCGGCTGGAACCCCTCGCCGAGAACGACGTCGCCGACACCGCCGCCGACCAGCCGGTCGAGCTCGACCTCGCCCCGCTTCCGGACGCCTCCCCCGCCGACCGCGTCGAGCGCGGCCTGCAGGAGCTGCGCGGGCAGCTGCTCGGCTTCGACGTGGACCCGCACGACGACGCCAGGGTGCTGCGGGACTACCTCGACGCGCGGCAGGAGGCCACCGCGGCGGGCCGGCGTCCGCTGGCCGGGGAGGTCGCCCTGCTCACGGCGTTCGCCGACCTGGCCGAGCTGAGCCGCAACCGCCCCGCGGGCGAGGACACCGGCGGCGGTGGCCACGTGCACAGCGCCCGCGAGTTCTTCCACACCTACCTGCAGAGCCTGGACGTGGACCGCTCGGGCCTGCCGGAGCGCTTCCAGCGCAAGCTCGCCACGGCGCTCGCCCACTACGGCGTGACCAGCCTGGACCGCACCCCGGAGCTGGAAGCCGCCGTCTTCCGGATCTTCCTCGCCCTGCAACGGGCCACCGCCGACGCGGGGGTCGTCGCGGCGATCCTGCGGTCCTGGCTGAACGAGGCGCCGCCGGACGACGCGCTGCGCGACACGGTCGGGCTCGCCCTGGAGCACCTGGTCTCGGCCACCCAGGTGCGGTTCCCCGCGGTCTCCGACCTCGCGCGCGGCGTCGTGTTCGCCTGGCTCGGCCAGCCGCTGCTGCGCCGCAACCGGGCCCGCACCTACGCCGAAGTCCGCAAGCACGTGCGGTACCTGACCGAGCAACCGGACGCGCCCGACCGCGACGAGCGGGTCGCCCGCATGGTGCGGACCACCGAACCGCTCGTGCGGCTGTTCAGCCAGTACCTGGAGCGCAGCCCCCTCGACAACGCGCTGATGCTGGAAGTGCTGACCCGGCGGTACTACGGCAACAACCGCCTGGTCGACATCCGCACCAGCACGATCGGCGAGCGCACCTTCGTGACCGCCGAGCGCACCGACTTCACCGTGGTGTCCACCGCGACCAGCCACGACGACCTCGGCGAGGCGCTGCGCAGCCTCGGCACCCTGGCGGCCGGCACGGGCACGCTGGAGGCCGACGTCTACCTCGCGTGGCGCGACCAGCCGGAGGACGCCGCCGAACTGGCCGCCGCGCTGGCGGCCGTGGTCGGCGCGCACCCGCTGCCCGAGCAGGTCCGCAGGCTCACGCTCACCGTCGCGGGCCGCGGCGGCTCGGTCGGGCACCAGCACGTGACGTTCCGCCCGGCCGGTCCCGGGATGGCGGAGGACCGGCTGATCCGGGGGCTGCACCCCTACATCGCCCAGCGGATGCAGCTGGAGCGGCTGCGCGAGTTCGACCTCACCCGGCAGCCGTCCTCCGACGAGGACGTCTACCTGTTCCACTGCGTCGCCCGGGACAACCGCGCCGACGAGCGGATCGTGGCCTTCAGCCAGATCCGGGACCTGGTGGCCCTGCGCGACCACGACGGCCGCCTCGCGGCGCTGCCGACCGCGGAGAACACGCTGGCCACCTGCCTGGACTCGATCCGGCGCGCCCAGTCGCTGCGGTCGTCGTCGGCGCGGTTCAACACCAACCGCATCGTGGTCTACGTCTGGCCCGCCAGCGACATCACCCGCGAGGAGCTGGAGATGCTGGCGAAGCGGATCCTGCCCACCACGGCGGGCGCGGGCCTGGAGGAGATCGAGTTCATCCTCCGGCAGCGGCACGAGTCCGGTGAGCTGGTGCGGGTCGCGCTGCGGATCTCCTTCGACACCACCGGAACCCCGACGCTCTCCTTCGGCGAGCCGTCCGACGCGCCGATCCTGCCGCTGGACGGCTACCGGCAGAAGGTGCTGCGGGCGAGCAGCCGCAACACGGCGTACCCGTACGAGATCACCGGCATGATCGGCGAGTTCACCGAGTACGACCTGGACGAGACCCAGGCGCTGGTGCCCGTGGACCGCCCGAAGGGCCGCAACACCGCGGCCATGGTCGCGGGCGTGGTCAGCACGCCGACCGCGCGGCACCCGGAGGGCGTCAAGCGCGTCGTGCTGCTCGGCGACCCGACCGACTCCCTCGGCGCGCTGTCCGAACCGGAGTGCCGCCGCGTGATCGCCGCGCTCGACCTGGCCGAACGGCTCCAGCTGCCGGTCGAGTGGTACGCGCTGTCCGCCGGCGCCCGGATCTCCATGGAGTCCGGCACCGAGAACATGGACTGGGTGGCCGCCGCGCTCAAGCGGATCGTCGAGTTCACCCAGGGCGGCGGCGAGATCAACGTGGTGGTCGCGGGCATCAACGTCGGCGCCCAGCCGTACTGGAACGCCGAGGCCACGATGCTCATGCACACCAAGGGCGTCCTGATCATGACGCCCGACTCGGCCATGGTGCTCACCGGCAAGCAGTCGCTGGACTACTCCGGCGGCGTGTCCGCCGAGGACAACTTCGGCATCGGCGGCTACGACCGGGTCATGGGCCCCAACGGGCAGGCGCAGTACTGGGCGCCGGACCTGCCGTCGGCCCGGGACCTGCTGATGGCGTACTACGAGCACACCTACGTCGCACCCGGTGAGGACGGGCCGCGCCGGGTGGCGACGACCGACCCGCACGACCGCGACGTCACCGGCTACCCGCACCAGGCGGCGGGCAGCGACTTCACCGCGGTCGGGCAGATCTTCTCCGCGCAGGACAACCCGGACCGCAAGAAGCCGTTCGACATCCGGGTCGTGATGCGCGCGCTGGCCGACCAGGACCGCCCGGTGCTGGAGCGCTGGGCGGGCATGGCCGACGCCGGGACGGCGGTCGTGCAGGACGTGCACCTGGGCGGCATCCCGGTCTCCCTGGTGGGCATCGAGTCACGTCCGGTGGAGCGGCGCGGCTTCCCGCCCACCGACGGGCCGGACACCTACACCGCGGGCACGTTGTTCCCGAAGTCGTCGAAGAAGGTGGCGCGGGCGATCAACGCGGCCAGCGGCAACCGGCCGGTCGTGGTGCTGGCGAACCTGTCCGGGTTCGACGGCTCGCCCGAGTCGATGCGCGCGCTCCAGCTGGAGTACGGGGCGGAGATCGGCCGGGCCGTGGTGAACTTCCGGGGTCCGATCGTGTTCTGCGTGATCTCCCGGTACCACGGTGGCGCGTTCGTGGTGTTCTCCAAGGCGCTGAACCCGAACATGACCGTGCTCGCCGTGGAGGGCTCGTTCGCCTCCGTGCTCGGTGGCGCGCCCGCGGCCGCGGTGGTCTTCACGCGGGAGGTCGCGGCCCGCACCGCGGCCGACTCCCGGGTCCGCGACCTGGAGGCCAGGAGCGCGGCGGCGACCGGCGCCGACCGGGCCGCGCTGACGGCCGAGCTGGACGAGGTGCGCTCCGCGGTCCGCGCCGAGAAGCAGAGCGAGATCGCGCGCGAGTTCGACCGGATCCACAGCATCGGCCGCGCGGTCGAGGTCGGCTCGGTCGACGCCGTGATCCCGGCCGTCGAGCTCCGGCCCCGGATCATCCAGGCCCTGGAGTCCCGGCGGGCGTAGCGGGTTCGACGACGGGGGGACGGCGTTGCGGCGCCGTCCCCCCGTCGCGTTGCCGATGCACGCCTGGCCTGTCACCCCGGTTCCGGCGCCGGGTTCGATCCTGCGGTGCGCCCCTTCCCGGCAGGTGGTCTCCGTACTAGCCTCGAGGTGTGAGAGCGCTCTCACGGTGAGTTCCCACCACGCCTTCGAGGCACCGCAAAGGAGACCCCATGCGCTTCTCCTCCAGCGCCGAAGGAACACCCGCAGGAACGTCCACGACAAGGACCAGGCGGCTCACGGCGGCCGCGACCGCCGTCATCGCCACCCTCGCCCTCGCCCTCGCCGCGCCGACGGCTTCCGCGACCGAACCGACCACGTCCGCCGACTGCCAGGTGTCCGCACTGGGCCAGACCGGTCTGCGCGCCGCCGACCCGAGCGTGATCCGCGTCGGCGGCACCTACGTCTCGGCGCAGGTCGGCGGTGGCGGCATCCAGGTCCGCCAGGCGTCGTCCCCGGACGGGCTGGCCGCCGCGACCGCGCGCCTCGTGTGGCGCGACGCGCGCAACCTCGGCTCGGTGTGGGCGCCCGAGATCGTCCGCGACGGCGGTCGGTACTACATCTACTTCACGGCCGGCCACGACGCGGCGCACCGCATGTACGCGATCAGCTCCGCCTCGCCGGACTCCGGCTACACCGGTGAGGTCTCCCTCGCCCTGCCGGGTGGCCGGTGGGCGATCGACGGGGTGCCGGTGACGTTCAACGGCCAGCGCTACTTCATCTGGTCGGGGTGGGAGTGCACCACCAACGTCGAGCAGAACCTCTACATCGCCCGCATGTCCGACCCGCTCACGGCGGTCGGCAACCGCTACGTCATCTCCCAGCCGCGCGAGCCGTGGGAACGCGTGGTCGGCAACCCGTTCATCAACGAGGCGCCTGAGGTCATCAAGGACCCCAACGGCCAACTGCACGTGGTGTACTCGGCCAACGGCAGTTGGAGCGAGCAGTACTGCCTGGCGGACCTGCGACTGCGCGCCGGCGGCGACCCCACCCACGTGTGGGACTGGTACAAGTCCAACGGCTGCCTGTTCGGCTCCAACCGGGCCACCATGATGACCGGCTGGGACCCGACCCTGCACGTCAACGGGCCCGGCCACCACACGTTCGTGCTGCTCGACGGCGACATCGCCACCAGTCCGCCGGCCGGCCCGAAGTTCCCGATGGTGTACCACGCGGTGCCGAAGGGCACGCCCTACCACTGGGACAACCGCTACTGGTACACCGGCACGTTCGTGTGGTGGGGCAACACGACCTACCGCCGCGCCAACGTGCCGGGCGCGACGGCGGACACCGGGTGGGGCCTCAAGTTCTTCGAGTAGCCGTTCGACGATCACCGGTCCCCTCACCGCGCTGCCGCCCGTCCCGCGGAGTTCGCGGACGGGCGGTAGCGTGCCGGTGCCGGGCATCGAAGGACGGAGGGCGGCTCATGGCCGAGGTCACCGCGGTGGACGTGCTGCTGGACGGGTTCGGGCGGGTTCGGGAGTCCGTGGAACGCGTGCTGGACGGCCTCGCCGGACCGCGGCTGACGTACCGGGTGGGTGGCTCGGCCAACTCGATCGCGTGGCTGGTCTGGCACCTGACCCGGGTGCAGGACGACCACGTGGCGGAGGTCGCGGGCGACGAGCAGGTCTGGACCGCCGACGGCTGGGTCGAGCGCTTCGGCCTGCCGCTGCCCGCCGACGACACCGGCTACGGCCACGGCGGCGAGCGGGTCGCCGCCGTGGACGCGCCCGCCGCCCTGCTGCGCGACTACCACCGGGCGGTGCACGAGCGCACCGCGGCGTACCTGCGCGGCTTGAGCGGTCACGACCTGACGCGGGTCGTCGACGAGTCGTGGGACCCACCCGTGACGCTGGCCGTGCGGCTGCTCAGCGTGATCGAGGACGACCTCCAGCACGTCGGTCAGGCCGCCTTCGTGCGCGGTGTGCTGCCCGAGGACTGACCTCGGGTCGAGGTTTCCGGAGTTCCGGCACGCCCACGGCCTTGGGGCCGGACATCGTTGCCAGGCCGGAGAATTCCACGCCGACAGGTATTCCGAAGTCATGGCGCGGGCATTCGTTGACACCGCGTCCGGGCCGTCGGCATGATGACCGCCAGTCACGACGGCGGTGTCTTGCAGCCCACTTCCCGAGGCCGGACCACACGTCGCCGCCGCCTGGGGTGGAAGGCTTCACATTGACCGACGACCGACCGGTGGACCCTGCGCTCTACGCGGCGCACCGCGACTTCTTCGACGCCACGCGGCCCGAGACGCCGTGCCTGCTGCTCGACCTCGACGTCGTCACCGCCCGGCACCGGGAACTGCGCGCGGCCCTGCCCGATGCCGCCGTCTACTACGCCGTGAAGGCCAACGCCGACCCGGACCTGTTGCGGCACTTGGTGGAACTGGGCTGCGGCTTCGACGTCGCCAGCGTCGGGGAGCTCGACGCCTGCCTGGCCGCGGGCGCGGACCCGGCGTCGATCTCGTTCGGCAACACGGTGAAGAAGGAGTCGGCGATCCGCTACGCGCACGAGCGCGGCATCCGGCTCTACTCGATCGACTCGGCGGCGGAGCTGGCGAAGGTCGCGCGGGCCGCGCCCGGCGCGGAGGTCTGCTGCCGCTTCATCGTCCACACGACCGGCGCGCAGTGGCCGATCAACCGGAAGTTCGGCTGCACCGAGGAGGACGCGGTCGCGTTGCTGCGCGACGCGGTGGCGCTCGGGCTCACGCCGCGCGGCACGACGTTCCACGTCGGGTCCCAGCAGCGCGAGCCGGACAGCTGGGCGAGCGGTGTCGCCACCGCCGCGCGGGTCGCGGCCAAGCTGGCCGCCGAGGGCATCGAGCTCGACCTGCTCAACCTCGGCGGCGGCCTGCCGGTCCGCTACGAGGCGACCGTGCCCGCGCTGGAAACCTACTTCACGGCGATCGACCGGGCCGTCGCGGAGTCCTTCCCGACCCGGCCGACGCTGATCGTCGAGCCGGGCCGGTACCTGCCCGGTGACGCCGGGATGCTCCGGTCCGAGGTCGTGCTGGTGACCGAGCGGGAGCACGGCCTGCGCTGGGTCTACCTCGACGTCGGCCGGTACAACGGCCTGGTCGAGACCGAGGACGAGGCCATCTCGTTCCCCGTCGTCGCCGTGCGCGAAAACGGCCGGTTCGCCGACGAAGCGGCCCCGGCCGTGCTCGCGGGACCGACGTGCGACAGCACCGACGTCCTCTACGAGCGCACACCGGTGTCGCTGCCGGTCGACCTGCGACCGGGCGATCACGTCGACATCCTCGCGACCGGCGCCTACACGACGCCGTACGCGTCCGTCGGGTTCAACGGCTTCCCGCCGTTGCCCAGCCACTGCTTCGGCGCGACCGACCACTGAGACCGGTGCGCCACAACGGAACCTTCGTGGGAGAGGAGCCGCTGATGTCCGACGAGTACACCTGGGCGTTCGACGGGAAGCGCTACCGGATGTACCGCTTCCCGAAGGAAGTCGAGAACGGCATCAAGGAGCTCAACCGCAGCGACAACTGGCACGCCGCGCTGGCCTGGCTGGAGGACGTCGTCTGGATGGCCTTCTGCGCCTGGCTGTGCCTGGGCGTCTCCTACTGGTTCTACCCGTTGGCGGTGCTCGTGATCGGCGCCCGCCAGCGGGGGCTGTCGACCATCCTGCACGACTGCGCGCACGGCATCGGCGCGTCGAACCGCAAGGTGCAGATGTTCGTCGGCACCGTGCTCACCGCCTACCCGATCTTCCAGCAGCACTACGCGTACAAGATCTCGCACGTCTTCACGCACCACCCGAAGCTGGGCAACCCCGAGGGCGACCCGGACCTGAAGTTCTTCATCGAACAGCGGGCCTACGAGATGTCCTCGCCTCGCGCGTACGTGCTCCGCACGGTCATCATGCCGTTGTTCGGCACGCAGACGTGGGCGTACCTGAAGTACTTGGTGCGCAACCGCTACCGGTTGCTCAAGCAGGGCCGCGTGCGGTCGGCGGACACGCCGCAGACCCCGATCGGCAAGCGCAAGCGGGTGCTCGACCGGGTCGGCTTCTGGGCGTTCTGGACGACCGTCGTCGCGGTGTGCGCGTCGCAGGGCTGGACGCTGGAGCTGCTGCTGTTCTGGGTGGTGCCCTACCTGACCAGCTTCCAGATCCTGGGCTGGTACATCGAGCTGTCCGAGCACACCCCCCTGGTGCGGGACTCCAACGTGGACCTCTACATGACGCGCAACCGCAAGAGCCGCACGTGGGAGAAGTTCCTCACCGGCATCCACAACGACAACTACCACCTGGAGCACCACCTGGACCCGCGCACGCCGTTCTGGAACCTCGGCAAGGCGCGGCGGGTGCGGCTGGCCGACCCGAACTACGCGGCGGTGGACCGTCAGCTGGGCGGTCTGTTCACCAAGGGGCCCGAGGGGCAGCAAAGCGCGATCAGCGCCATCGTGGAGTCGATGACCTACAAGCCGGAGCAGCCGCATGTCGCCGCCTGAGCGGCCGAGGTCGGCCGGCAAGACCTACCGGCGGGTGGAGTCGGGCGTCGTGCACGGCGGCGCCGAGCTGCGGTTGGGCATCACCGATCCGGTCGTGACGCCGATCTTCCAGACCGCGGCGTACGAACTGCCCGACGCGGCCACCGCCGCCGACATCTTCGACCTGCGCGTGGACGGTCACGCCTACACGCGGTTGAACAACCCCACGTGCGACGTGCTGGAGGCCAGGATCGCCGCGGTGGACGACGCCCCGGCGGCCCTGGCCGTCTCCTCCGGCCAGGCGGCGATCACGCTGGCGCTGCTCAACCTGTGCCAGGCGGGCGACAACGTGGTCAGCTCCAACGAGCTGTACGGCGGCACGTGGAACCTGCTGGCCAACACGTTCGCCCGGTTCGGCATCGAGACCCGGTTCGTCAGCCCGGAGAAGCCGGAGAACTTCGCCGACGCCACCGACTCGCGGACCCGGTGCTACTTCGGCGAGACGCTGCCCAACCCGAAGCTGCGGCTGTTCCCGATCGAGGAGGTCGCCGCGATCGGCGAGGAGCTCGGCGTGCCGCTGGTGCTGGACAACACCATGCTGCCGCTGGTGTGCCGGCCGCTGGAGTTCGGCGCGCACATCCTGGTCTACTCGGCGACGAAGTACATCGGCGGCCACGGCAGCGCGCTGGGCGGCCTGATCGTCGACTCCAACCGGTTCGACTGGACGCGCCACGCCGAACGGCACCCGCTGCTCACCGAGCCGGACCCGGCGCACGGCAACGTGGTCTGGACCGAGGCGGGCGCGAACCTGGACAGCTCGCTCGGGCGCAGCCCGTTCCTGCTCAAGGCCCGCGAGACGCTGATGCGCGACCTCGGGCCGTGCCTCAGCCCGTTCAACGCGTTCCTGCTGCTCCAGGGCATCGAGACGCTCCCGCTGCGGATGCGGGCGCACGGCGAGAACGCGGAGGCGGTGGCGCGGTACCTCGCCGACCAGCCGTCGGTGGTCTCGGTCCGCCACCCCGGCCTCGGCGACGCCGAGGAGGTCGAGCGGCTGCGGCGGTACACCGGCGGCAACGGCGGTCCGCTGGTGCAGTTCGAGCTGGCGGGCGGGCTGGGCGCGGGCACGCGGTTCATCGAGGCGCTAAGGATGATCTCGCACGTGACGAACATCGGCGACGTGCGCTCGATGGCCACCCACCCCGCGTCCACCACGCACGCCCAGCTGCCCGAGGCGGACCGGCTCGCGGCGGGTGTCTCGCCCGGCTCGATCCGGCTCGCGATCGGCCTGGAGCACGTGGACGACCTCATCGCCGACCTGGCGGGCGCGCTGGCGGTGGCCGGGTGACGGGCAAGCCGCTGGTCGCCCTCGCGGCGGCCGTCGAGCAGGTGGACGGCGTGGCGCACGTGGCGGTGCGCGAGGTGTACGTGCGCGCGTTGGAGCAGGTCTCCGGCTGCGACGTCGTGGTGATTGGCGGGCCGGCCCCGGGCCTGGCGCAGGTGGTGGACCGGTTCGACGGCGTGGTGTTCGGCGGGCACGAGAGCAACGTGCTGGCGCGGTGGTACGGCGGCGAGCCTGGCTCGGGGCGGGCCGACCCCGACCGGGACGAGCTGGCGCTGAGCGTCATCCCCGCCGCGCTGCGCGCGGACGTCCCGGTGCTCGGCATCTGCCGGGGCTTGCAGGAGCTCAACGTGGCGCTGGGCGGCACGCTGCGCGACGTGCCCGGGCACACCGAGGACCTCTCGCTGCCCCGGGACGAGCAGTACCTGCCCGCGCACCCGGTGCGCCTGACCGAGGGCGGTGTGCTGCACCGGTTGCTCGGCGAGCCGGGCGTCGAGGTGAACTCCTTGCACCGCCAGGCGATCGACCGGCTCGCGCCCGGCCTCCGGGTCGAGGCGGTGGCGCCGGACGGCGTGGTCGAGGCGGCGTCGGCCGAGGGGTCGGCGTTCTGCCTCGCCGTGCAGTGGCATCCGGAGTGGTACGCGGCGACGGACCTCGTGTCGGTGGCGCTGTTCACCGGGTTCGGGGCCGCCGCGGCGGCGCGTGCGGCACGGCGTGCGGTCGTCTGACGGGACAGCCGTTCCCCGGCGCGTCGGCGGCGCGGACCACCGGGACCGTCATCCGGACGCACGCCGCCGCGGCGTCCGCAGGTGGGTGGCGAGCACCAGACCGGCGTCGAGCACCTGGTCGCGGACGGCTGCCCACGCCTCCCGCACGGCGGCGCTCGGCAGTGTCCGCCGGGCGCCCCAAGCGCTCTGGGTGCTGCTCGGCCTGAGCAGGTCCAAGCGCACCGGTGGTCGCGGGAACCGCCGCGGCGCCGCTCGGGCCGGCCGCACCGCGTCCACCGTCACGCCGTGCTCGGCCGCGCGCCGTCGGGCGGCGTCCAGGTAGTCCTCGCTCAGGTCGACGCACGTGACGTGGTGTCCGCGTGCCGCGATGGACACGGCGTGCCGCCCGGGACGTCGAGGACGCGGGAGCCGTCCGCCAGGCCCAGTTCCCGCTCGATCAGCGCCACCTGGCCGTCCGTGGCGCCCGCCGCCTGCTCGTGCAGGCGGCG
>NZ_JBFAMT010000037.1:0-85848 GCF_040656635.1 Actinosynnema sp. NPDC049800
CGCCACCACATCACCCGACGCCGCCGCGGTCGCGGTCGTCGACCGCGCCACCGCCGTCAACGTCCCGGCCAGCGCCAACGTCGCTATCGCCAACACGAGCACCGCCGCGCGGACTCTCAAGCGGCCTGAACTGATGATCACCAGGGCTCTCCTTTGAGACGAGGTGTGGAGACGAGAACACCGAACGACGATCGGTGCGGTCTTCCTAAAGTTTCGAGCAGACCGCCGAAACGTGTCAATGAATCTCGGCGTCTCGGTTCAGTTCGCGGTCTCACTTGGCGCTCGCCGGACGCGCGCGGCGGTCACGGGTCGCCGAGCCGTGACGCGGTGGCGGAGGCGTCAGTTCCGGCCGGTGAGGAGGAAGCGGAGGTACCGGCGGTAGGTGATGGGCCGGAACGCGTCGGCGCGCGTGACGCCCTCGGCGGCGGCCCGCTCGGCACGTTCGAGGCGCACGGCGGCTTCGGCCACCGACCGGTCGTGGTCCACGCGGGTGTGCGCGGTCGTCGTGTTGGCGGTCCTCATCTCGTCGGCGAGGGCGACCTGTCCGGCGCGCAGCTCGGCCCGCAGCTCGGCGACCCTCGTCTCGGCCTCGGCCAGCACCTGCCGGTGCTCGGTGTCGAGCCGGGCCCGTTCCGCGGCGAACCGGATCCGCAGCGCCCGCTGCTCCACCGGGGTCAGCGTGGTGGGTCGATCGGCCTCGGCCTCGGCGGTCCGCCGTTCCCGCCACTGGTCGATGAGCACCGCGGACACCTCGCCGACCCGCGCGGCGCTCACGGCGCGACCGTCGACCAGGACGAAGATCGCCACCCGGTCGAGGCCGTCCGACTCGTAGCGGACGCCGACGAAATCGGCCGCGGTGCGGATGCCGACCGCTTCGAGGTTGGCGATCTGCTGGGGCCCGACGCCCTCGACGCCGGCGGTCGCGAGGCGGAACTTCGCCAGCTCCGCGCGCAGGTGCGCCTTCTGCCGCCGGACCAGCAACCGCTGCTCCTCCAGGTGCATCCGGGCCGCCGATCCCTGCCGGTCGCGGTCGATCCGGTCCAGGTGCTCCTTCACGGTCCGCTGGTGCGCGCGGAGGCGTTCGTCGTGCCACTGCTGCAGGTCCCGGCGCCGCCGGTCCTGCTCCGCCTTGGCCCGCTCACTCGCCTCGGCGACCTGCCGGGCCTCCCGATCGACCCGCGTGGCGTGGGCGGCGGCGGCCAGGCGGGCGTCGGCGAGCCGGTTGCGCTCGGCCCGCGCGGCACGGGCGCGGGTGGACTCGGGCTGACGCCGGTAACCCGCCGCGGTGGCCGCCGCCCACGCCAGCACCGCGGACACGTCCGCGACCGCGAGCGCCTCGTCCACCAGGATCGCCGCCGCCCCGCCGAACGGCAGCAGCACCGCGAGCACCCACGTCAGTGCGGCCAGCGAGGACGGGCGACGGCCGAACCGCACCGCGGGTGGCGGCGCGGGCAGGTGCGGTTCGAGGCGTTCCGCCAGCCACGAGGGCAGGCCGGGGCCGACTGGCTCCACGGCTGCGAAATTCCCGCGGCCCGATGGCTCCACGTCGCCGAGCCGTTCGAGCGGCGGGGGAGCGGCGCGGTGGTGGAGCAGGATCTCCTGGAAGCGTTCGGCGAGCCCGCGCAAGCGCGCGTCGGGGTGACCGGTCAGCGTGGCGAGCCGGAACGAGCCCGCCGGGTCGACGAAGTCGGACTCGGCGAGCAGCAGGTGCTCGGCGTCCTCGTCGCGCAGCTGCCGCCACAGCGAGGGGTCGGTCGCCAGGGCCACCAGCGACAGGTAGACCACCCAGGACGAGAACCGGTCGACCTCCGGGCCGAACTCGGCCGCGGTGCGGTCGGGCGACTGGTAGTTGCGGTGCCCGGTCTCGGCGGCGGGCAGCCCGGCGAGCGCGGGCACGTACACGCCGTCGTAGTCGACCAGCTTGATCGAGCCGTCGGCGGTGATCAGGAGGTTGCCGTGCTGGAGGTCGCCGTGCCCGACGCCCGCCGCGGCGAGCCGGTCGACCAGGTCGGCGAACCGCTCGGCGACGCGCGAGACGGCCGCGGAGTCCTCGACGTGCCGGTCGATCCAGCGCAGGAGGTTGACCGCCTCCACCCACTCCATCCGCAGCACGGGGCGCCAGACGCCCTCCACGAGGATGCCCGGGTCGAGGTAGTCGAAGCCGACCGCCCAGTCGTCGTCCAGGCGCGCCAGGTGCTCGCCGACGGCGCGGTAGCGGGCCGCCTGCTCCGGCGCCTCGCGGGTGAAGCACTTGATCGCGTACCGGGTGCCGTCGGTGGCCGTGACCGAGAAGACGCCGGCGAAGTTGCCGGAGATCGCGCGCGGGCGGCCCAACGCGTCGACCCGCACGTCGGCCCCGGCGAGGTCCGTGCCGCGGAAGCACAACGCGGTGTCCTGCAACGCCTCGACGTAGGTCGCGCCCGACGGCCACGCGCGGGCGGGCCCGTCACCCGAGGTCGACGTGGACGACGGTGACGTCGTCATTGCGCATCAACCCCTCCGCCCGTGCGGTCGCCAACCAGGCCGTGAGCCCGTCGAGATCACTGGATCGCGTGAACTTCGCCAGCAGCTGCCACGGTCGGTCACCTCGGTCCGCCGCCCGCAGGAACCAGGCCGCGAGCGCGTCCGTGCAGAGGAAGAACCCGTCGCCGCGTTCCGCCGTGCCCGACGCCGTCCGCACGTGCCGGGCCAGCAGCTCGTGGTCGCGCTGGAACGCGTTGACCAGGCCCGGCGCGTTGTCGAACGCCTCCGCCGACTCGATCGGGAACGCGCGCAGCAGCCGGTCGTCGCGGGTGTGGAACAGGCAGCTGTCACCCAACGCGGCGACATCCCACCGGGTCGACCCGGACGGCTCGGTGTCGAACCGCGCGGCGAGCACCGCGGCGTGCGGGCCGCGGTCCAGCTTGGGCTGCTCGTACCAGGCGATCGGGCGGTCGTCGGCCTCGCGCGCGGCCACGTAGTCCGCGAGCCACTCGCCCCACGCCTCCCCGGCGCGCACCAGCGCCGCGGCGAACCGGTCCACGTCCCGCAGCGCGCAGTCGTCGTCCCGCGCGGCGTCGGTGGTGGTCCGCGTCAGCAGGTCGGCCCACTCGCCCGCGAGCAGGCTCTCCGACGCGCCGTCGGCCACGGCCGCCAGCACGGGTCCGTCCGGCGCCGCCTCGACGTGAGCGGCGTCCTCGCATTCCCGCACTGTGTTGCCCTGCTTGGGCACGCGGAGGGAAGAGGTGACCATGCCGCTGCTCAGCGCAGGTCCGTCGCACGGGTCCCGATGTCCAGGAACTGCACGAGCGAGGTGATGTCGGCGTTGTAGACGAACCCGCGCGCCAGGTCGCCGGCCGGCACGCCCTGCTGGAGCGCGTAGAAGCGCATGTGGGGCGGCAGCAGGCTGGACATGCCGAACAGGGTGCGCGCGTAGGCGTCCGGCAGCGCGCCGTCGGTGTCGGGGAACGTCACCGGCACCGCGTCGGCGGCGGAGACGTGCAGGTTGAACAGCAGTGCCGCGCCGTCCGCGGTGACGTGCGTCTGCACGCCCCACGCGGCGCCGGCCGGGTCGCCGTCGGTGGACTCGCCGTCGGTCAGGTTGAGCACGATCGGCGGGAAGCCGTCCGGGTGCCGGGACACCCAGTCCGACACCAGCGACTCGGCCGAGGCCAGCGCGCGGCACATCGGCGTGGCGCCGTGGGCGACCGGGTCGACCCAGACCGGGAAGCGGGTCGTCGTCTCGACCAGGCCGCCCGCGCCGTCCGGCACCTTCTTGGTCCGCTTCTCCACCCGCGCGGGCTTCTCCGCGACCTGGCTGAGCGGCACGAGGTCGCGCCCGGCGAGCGGGCCGGTGAACGCGGAGCCGACCGCGTGCCCGTAGCCGATGACGGCGACGTGGAAGTAGTCGCGGACGCCTTCCTCCTTGGCGCACTTCACGCTCAGCTCGGCGAGCAGCCGGTTGAGCGCGTCGGCGACCACGTCGGCCTTGCGCTGCCTCCCGCCGCCGATCGGGTCGTTCATCGACGCCGACTGGTCGACCAGGAACACGAAGCAGGACGGGTTGGCGCGGCTGATCTCGGCTGTGTAGGTCACGAAGGGTGTCCAGCTCTCCCACGGCACGGTGTGCGGATCACCCGAAAGGCTAGCGCTATCGAAGGCGGGCGCGTCCGGGTGTCACCACTCAGCCCTCCGGCAGGATGCCGCGCCGGAACGGTTCGACGCCGACGGTGTGCCGCACGCGGGTGGGCTCGACCAGCACCATCACCCGCCGTTCGCCGGGGATCCGCCACTCGAACCGCTCGGTCCCGAGGTACTTGCGCGCCAACAGGTCCATGCCGCGCTCGGCCTCGTCGCCCACGACGAACCGGACCGCGCGACCCCGGATCTCCATCCGGTCGTACGGGTTCTCGGTGCTCACGCAGGACAGGGACAGCCGCGGGTCGCGGCGCAGGTTCTCCTCCTTCACGCGGCCGAGCGCGGTGTTGAACACGACGTGGTCGCCGACGAGGTCGACCCACATGGGCGTCACCTGCGGCGAGCCGTCCGGGTTCAGCGTGGCCACGTGCCAGAAGGTCGGCGCCAGCAGCCGTGCCTTGACCTGCTCGTTCAGCTCGTGCACGCGGGCTCCTGGTTCGGGCCCGGATCGGTCACCGCCGGGCAGTCGGTCCGGGTGCGGGTGGGGCTCATCGTCCACGTGGTCGTCGCGGGCCGGTACCCCATGCCGCCGCCGTCCTCGGTCGCGAAGAACACGTCGTCGCCGCCGTTGACCGGGACCATGCGGAACTCGCCGCCCTCGGCGACGCCGACCTCGACGCGGTAGGCGAACGGGCCGGTCGTGCCGGTCAGGTCGAGCACGACGTCGAACCCGGCGTCGGCGCCCGGCTCGACCTGGTGCCGTTCCTCGAAGGTCACCGGCCCGGAGCCGCTGTCGACGCGGAAGCGCGCCTCGGCCGGTTCCGGGAACGGGGGCGTGGCGCCGGGGCGGGGCAGGCACACGAGCCGGACCACGGGCGCGTGCTCACCGGGGTAGGGCGTCGGGTCCGGCACGACCCGCATGTAGGTGCTCTCGATCGTGGTGCGGCGGTCCGCCGAGAAGGTGACGGTGTGCGCGGCGTCGCCGACGGGGAGCGCGCCCTCCCGCAACGCCCAGGCGTGCAAGGCGCGGCAGTCCGAGACGTCCTCGGGCGGCGTCCGCCGGGCCACGTCCTGCGACGCCATCAGGAACCACCCCTGCTCGGCCTCGCGATCGCTGATCCGGACGCCGACCCGCACGTCCGCCCCGGTCGTCGGCGTGCCGGACGAGGACGACGGCGCGTCCGGGCCGGACCGCCGCAGGAGCATCAGGCTCGCGACGAGACCGGCGGCGACGCACACGGCGAGCACGGCGGTCGTTCGGGTCTTCACCGGGGCATCCCTCCCGTGCCACGAGGTCGTCCGTCCAGTTTGTCTCCGGGGCCGGCGGTGGTGCTCGGTGAACGCGACCGTCGGGTTCCGCAGACCTTATTCTAGTACTAGAATAGGTGGGTGCCCTCGGAGCTGACCCCCGCCGAACTGACCCTGCTGGGTCTGCTGGTCGAACGACCCCGGCACGGCTACGAGCTGGAAGAGGTGATCACCGCCCGCGGCATGAGGGAGTGGACCGAGATCGGGTTCAGCTCCATCTACTACCTGCTGGGCAAGCTGCGCGACCGCGGCCTGGTGGCGGAGGTCGACCCGCAGGGGTCCGGCCGGGGCAAGGCCCGCAAGGTCTTCGGCCCGACCGAGGAGGGGCGCCGGGCGTGCGCGCGGGCGGCCGAAGCGGCGGTGGCCGAGCTGCGGCCGGTGTTCCCGCGCGTCCTCGTCGGGCTGGCGAACCAGCCCGTCATCCCGCCCGAACGGCTCCGCGCGGCCCTGGCCCGCCGTGCCGCCTCGGTGGCGGAGAAGATCGCCGAGCTCCGCGCGGCCGTCGCCGCCCAGCCGCACGCGCCCCGCTTCGCCCGCGCGATCTTCGACTACTCGCTGGCCCAGTTGACGGCCGAACAGCACTGGCTGGCCGCCTACCAGGCCGAACTGACCGATTCACCCGACCAGGAGGACGGCGGACGATGAGCCCGGACCGCTACGACGTCAAGCGGGAGCTCAAGCAGCTCTACGCGCCCAAGAACACCGACTGGGCGCTCGTCGACGTGCCCGAGCAGCAGTTCATCGCCGTCGACGGTCGCGGCGACCCCAACACCAGCGCCGAGTACGCCGACGCCGTCCAAGCGCTCTACTCCGTCGCCTACACGATCAAGTTCGCGAGCAAGCGCGAGGGCCGCGACCTCGTCGTCGCGCCGCTGGAAGGGCTGTGGTGGGCGGACGACCCGGCGGTCTTCACCGCGCGCGCCAAGGACTCCTGGCACTGGCGGATGCTCATCAGCCAACCGGACTGGATCACCGAGGAGGCGATCGAGGACGCCAAGCGGGTCGGGTCGGCGAAGAAGGAGCTCCCCGCCGTCGACGGTCTGCGCCGGGAGGTCCTGCACGAGGGGACCAGCGCCCAGGTCCTGCACATCGGGTCCTACGACGACGAAGGGCCGGTGTTGGCCAGGCTCCACGACGAGTGGCTCCAGGCCAACGGGCTGCGGATGACCGGGCTGCACCACGAGGTCTACGTTGGCGACCCCCGCAAGACCGCGCCCGAGAAGCTCAGGACGGTGCTGCGCCAACCCGTTCGACCCGGCTAGGCGGGGTGCTCGGAGGGTCGGGGGAAGACGGCTCCGGTCAGCTTCTCGGAGACCTCCCACAGGCGGCGTGCCGTCCCGGCGTCCCGCGCCCTCGCCGAGCGGCCGACCAGCTTCGGTGCGCCGCGTCCCTCCAGGAAACCGCTCGGGCCCGCGTAGCTGTCGCCCGGGATGGCGGCCACGGCCGCGTAGAGCGTCGGCAGGGCGCCGTCGTCCTCGCTCTGGGCGAGCAGGCCGGTCGCGCCCCTCTGCGCCAGTTCGCGCACGCGTCGCCGACCGTCGGGCTTCAGCAGGTTCGTGGTCGCCAGGCCGGGGTGCGCGGCGGTCGCGATCACCGGTGAGCCGGCCGCGGTGAGCCGCCGTTGCAGCTCCGAGGTGAACAGCAGGTTCGCGAGCTTGGACTGCGCGTAGGCGGACATCGCCCGGTACGGCTTGCGTTCCCGGTTCAGGTCGTCGAAGTCGATCGAGCCCACCTTGTGGGCGTTGGACGAGACGGTGACGACGCGGCCCCGGATCCGCGGCAGCAGCAGGTTCGTGAGCGCGAAGTGGCCGAGGTGGTTGGTCCCGAACTGCAGCTCGAAACCGTCGGCCGTGCGGGTGAGCGGCGGGATCATCACGCCCGCGTTGTTGATCAGCAGGTCGACGGGGTCGGTGAGGTCGTCGGCGAACGCGCGGACCGAGGAGAGGTCGGCGAGGTCGAGCCGCCGGACCTCCACCCGCCCGGCCATGGTGGCGGCGGCCTCCCGGCCCTTCTCGGGGTCGCGCACGGCCAGCACGACCCGTGCCCCTTTGGCGGCGAGCACGCGGGCGGCGACGCGACCGATCCCGCTGTTCGCTCCGGTGACGACGGCGGTGCGGCCGGGCAGGGGAGGGACGTCCGAGGCGCTGAATGTTGTCATGAGCTACAAAGTAGGCACTGACAACTATGTTGTCAACGGAAACACCGTTCGCTAGGGTGGCCCGGTGCCCGAAGCGACCCCGGAGCGGCCCTACCACCACGGGAACCTGCGCACCGCGCTGCTCGACGCGGCCGAGCGCGGCTTGCGCGAGCACGGCGCGGACCAGCTGTCGCTGCGCGACCTGGCCAGGGAGATCGGCGTCAGCCACGCCGCACCGCGTCGCCACTTCCCGGACCGCCAGGCGCTGCTCGACGCCTTGGCCGTGTCCGGGTTCGCCCGCTTGGACGCCGTGTTGCGCACCGCGTTGGCGGAGGCGGGCGAGGAGTTCCCGGCCCGCGTGCGGGCGACGATGACGGCCTACACCCGGTTCGCCACCGAGAACGCCGCGCTCCTCGAACTGATGTACAGCAGCAAGCACCGGCCGGGTGCGGAGCGGATCGTCGAGGCGGCCGAGGCGCCGTTCCGGCTGATGGACGACCTGATCCGACAAGGGCAGGCACAGGGCGCGCTCGAAGCGGGCGACCCCGAGCGGATCGGGATCGTGCTGTTCGCGACCCTCCAGGGCATCGCCACGATCATCAACGGCAACATCGTCAAGCCCGAGCTGCTCGACGGCCTCGTGGAGACCGCCGTCGACCAATTCCTGCGGGGCGCCCGCCCGCTCGGGTAACGCCCGCCCGTCGCGCGTGCGGTCGAGTCGTCCAATGCTCCTTTTTCCGGCTTCACGTGCGGGTGGCTCTACTTTCCGTAGCATTTCCCTGGCGCAA
Source organism: Actinosynnema sp. NPDC049800 (assembly GCF_040656635.1). Taxonomy (NCBI): domain Bacteria; kingdom Bacillati; phylum Actinomycetota; class Actinomycetes; order Pseudonocardiales; family Pseudonocardiaceae; genus Actinosynnema; species Actinosynnema sp. NPDC049800. Next base: position 8,350 of record NZ_JBFAMT010000037.1, read on the forward strand.
CGGGGTGACGCGCGCAGTCCACGGCGTCGAGAATTCGAATATTCCGGTTGGTCGGGCGCGGGCGGCGCGAGTCGAATGGCATCACTGGTACGGACGATTGACGCCCGAGGCGCGGGTGCGGAACTGTTGGCAACGGATCTACCGGTGGGCGACAGGAGGAACTGGGGTATGTCGGATTTCATCAACGTGCTCATCGTCATCGACGCCGAAACCATTATCGAGAATTACGGCAAGAACTCCGACCCGGACCGGCCGACGGCGATTCCCGACAGCAGCGACCTGATCTACATGACCGCGCGGCAGGACCACATCATCGGCTCTCCGGGCAGCGAGTTGACCGTCAAGGCGTCGCCGGACGACATCATCAGGTGGCGTGAGACGACGTTGTCCCTGAACTCCAAGTACACGAGCGTCCTCTACAAGTTCGACGCCTCGTCGGGGGCGAACCTGATCGACACGCCCGAGCCGAAATCGGTGGTCGTCAACGAGCCGTTGCCGAACAGCCACGACCCGTTGGACCCGACCACCCAGAAAATCAACAGCTTCTACTGGCAGTGCACCGTCCTGGAAACGGGGTCGGTCACCTACCACTTCAGCTTCATGATCCTCGACCACACGGGTGCGAAGCTGGGTTACTACTACTGGGACCCGTTCATCAGCATTCAGGACTGACGCACGTCACGAAATGGCGGGGAAGGCCTCGCGGAGTTCCCGCAACAGCACGTCGTACCGGCCGGGTCCGTAGGTGGCCACACTCGACCAGACCGCGTCGAAAGCGGCCACCATCGGGTCCGACTCCTGTTCGGCGAAGATCGCGGGCAGGGCCATCGCCTGTTGGCTGAAGTTGTCGTGGCGGCCGTCCAGCGTGGTCACCACCGTCTGGGGGACCCGCGGGTCGGCCATCATGCGGTCCCACGGCTGGAAGGTGTCCACGAACGGCGGTGGCAAGGGCTCGCCGCGGTCCATCGCGGCCAGGGCGGGTGCGATCCAGTCGACCTCGGCGAGCCCCGCTTCGGCGAACGCACGCCCGATCGCCCAGCGGGCCACCTGCCGCTGGACCGCCGGCTCCGCCCCGGCGAGCGCGTCCACCAGGGACCGATCGACCGACGCGAGGCTCAGCGCCGTGCCACGCAGTCGTCTCAACCGCTCGCCGGGCAGCCGCCCGCCCCACTCGCGTTCCTCCGCCTCCAGACGTGCCCGTGCGGAGGCCCGTTCGCGTTCTTCCCGCGCCCTGCGCTCGCTTTCGGCCTTCTCCTCGGGGGTCGGGGGAGGCGGCTGTTCACGGGCGTGCTGGTGCCGGTAGGCGGCTTGGGCGCTGGTCTGCTTGACGATCCGGTCCGGCTCGGGCGGGGCGGGCCAGAACTGGAGCACGTAGCGCTCGGTCGACGGCTCGTCGTCCTCCCGGTAGATCATGAGGTGGCCCTCGTCCATCCCGGTCGCGCAGTACCGGACCCGGTAGTCGGTCTCGACCAGCCCTTCCAACGGCCACCACTGCTCGCCGCCCAAGGCGACCAGGTTCGCGGGCCCGGCGGGGCGGAACGACACCTCGACCACGTCCTCCCAGTCGTCGTCCAGCGGCGGTGGCCGGTCGTGCAGCTCCACGGTGAAGTCGACGTCACCGGTGTGCAGGCCGGTGACCACGGCCAGCGCACCGGGGATGGCGGCGCCGCACAACCCGTTGACCTGGCCGCCGAAGCCCGCCGGGCTGTCCGTCACGTCGCCGCTCTCGACGAAGACCTGGCTGTAGTGCACCCAAGCGCCGCTCACCAGCGTCCGCACCGGTGAACTCCTTTCCTCGAAGTGGTCGGTCCGGTTCAGGCGAGGTCGGGGAAGGACTCGCGCAGCTCGGCGAACAGGGCGCCGTGGCGACCGTGGCCGAACGTCAGGACGCCCGCCCACAGCGCCTCCAGCGCGGCCCGCAACGGATCTTCCCCGTGCGCGGCGAAGAGCGCGGGCAGGGCCATCGCCTGTTGCAGGACGTCGCGCTTGCCGTCCAACGAGGTCGTCACCTCCGGCGTGATCCGCCCGTCGGCGAGCAGGGAGTCCACGAGCTCGGCGGGCGCCCCGTCGGCGAACGGTGGCGGCAAGGGCTCGCCCCGGTCCATCGCGGCCAGGGCGGGCGCGATCCAGTCGACCTCGGCCAGCCGGGCCTCGGTGAACGCACGCCGGGCCGCCCAGCGGGCCACGTCCCGCTGGACCGCCGGACCGGCCTCGGCGATCGCCTCGCCCAACGGGCGGTCCAGCCCCACCACCAGCAGCGGGATCCCGCGCAGCCGGCGCAGCCCTTCCGGGGGCAGCCGCCCGCCCCACCGCCGTTCCTCCGCCTCCAGTCGTGCCCGCGCGGCGGCGCGGTCCTGTTCCTCGCGCGCCCGGCGCAACGCCTCGGCCTTCTCCTCGGCGGTCGGTGGCGGTGGCTGCCGGGCGGCGTAGCGGTGCCAGTAGGCGGCGTGCTCGCTGGTCCGCCGGACGACCCGGTCCGGCTCGGGCGGCGCCGGCCAGAACTGGAGCAGGTAGCGCTCGCGCGACGGGCTCGGCGGATCCGCGGCGCGCGCGTCGTCCATCCCCACCGCGCAGTAGCGGACGCGGTAGTCGCCCGGCGTCAACCCGTCCAACGGCCAGGAGTTCTCGTACGCCCAGCTGTAGAGCGCCGTGGCCTCAGAGGGGCGGAAGGACACCTCGACCACGTCCTCCCACTCCTCGCCCACCGGCGGCGCCTGGTCGTGCGACTCCACGGTGAAGTCCACCTCGCCGACGTTCGTGCCGGTCATCAGGAACAACGTGCCGGGGACCGCGCCACCGCACAACCCGTTGGCCTGGCCGCCGAAGCACTCGTCCATCCCGAACGAACCCTCGCCGCCCGCCACGTAGAGCTGCCCGTAGTCCGCCCAGGCCGTGCCGCTCATCAGCGTCCGCACCGCGACTCCCTCCCCGAAGATCCGATCGACCGACATCATGGCGGAGCCCACCGACAAAACCGGGCGACCCGGACGAGTCGTGAAAGTGATTCGTTACGGCGGAGCCGGGGTTTTCACCCGGAGCGCTGAATCCGAGGGCTCCCGGCTAACCGCGGCCCGGCCCGGCGCGACGTCCCCAGTGCGCGCCGCGTTCTGCTCCGCGCCGTCCGATCGCGACCGGGCCAGGGGCCCGTGTGCTCATCAGGTGGGTGAAGACCATGCCCGTCGTGCGGGTTGCCCGAGACGACCAGTACGTGCTCAACCACACCACGCGCTTCCTCGCCCGCGACGCGGGCGACGTGGCCGAGCCGTTCCACCTCCCGGTGGTCGACACGCACTGGGACGGTTCGTCGGCGGAGACGTCCTACCGCTTCAACGACGTCACCTTCGCGCACCGCGACGACCAGGCGCGCGAGGTCGGCGTGGTGGGCACGTTCGGCGACCTGCACACGCCCGTGCCGCTGCGCCCGGTCCGGTTCCTGGACGAGCCGACGGGCCTGTGGGCGGTCACCGTGCGCGTGGGCAAGGGACAGGTGCACCGCTACCGGTTCGCCGTGGACGGTCGGTCCGTGCTCGACCCCGTGAACCCGCAGCGGCAGCGCACTGACGACGGCCGGGAGTGGTCGCGGTTCTTCACCCACGGCTGCGCCGTGCCGATCAGCTTCGACCGCTGGGAACTGCGCCTGCTGGAACGCCTGGTCACGCAGGTGCTGCCGTTCCAGCTCGCCGAGAACCGGCGGTTCCTGGGCGACTTCTACCACCGGCTCAGCCGCTCCGAGCGCGACCGGCAGTTCCCGCTGGCGTTCCTGCTGGACGAGTCGGTCGGCGTGGTCAACTTCATCGACAAGCTGCTGGCCCGCGAGGAGCGGCACAACCTCGACGACTACAAGACGTGCCTGCGGCTGGTCGACGGCGTGCTGCGCGCCCGCTTCCCCGGCCGCGAGCCCGCCGAGCTGGGCAGGCAGGCGTTCATGGACCTCTACGACGAGCTGGCCGCGAACGCCGTCCCCGGCTGGGACACCGGGCGGTACGGCGAGCCGCGCCACTTCCTGGTCCTGCTCCGCCGCCACGCGATGACCGGCGCCTTCGCGCACCCCAAGCACGGCGGCAACAACGGCGCGGCGGCGTGGGCCTACCTCGCCGAGCGCTTCGAGTTCGACTGGCGCTCGGCGCTCGAAGCGCCGCTGGGCCGCAACACCGACTACCGGGGATGAGACCATGGCCGACGAGACGTTCGACGCGGTGATCATCGGCAGCGGCGCGGGAGGCGCGCCGATCGCCCACACGCTGGTGCGGGCCGGCAAGCGCGTGCTGGTGCTGGAGAAGGGGCCGCTGTTCCACGCCCAGCACACCAGCCCCGACGGCCTGTCGGACTTCAAGCGGGACGAGGAGTTCGCCACCGGCGCGGAGAAGGTGCTCCGCGTCCAGGGCGTGGCGAACACCGGCGCGTCGTTCTACTCCAGCCACGTCGAGCCGGACCTGAACGACGAGCCGCACGTCTACCGCGACGTCGACGGCCGGGACAAGGTCACCATCGAGGGGTACACGGCGCAGGTCGTGGGCGGCGGCACGCAGCTGTACGGCGGTGTGTCGCTGCGCTTCGCGCCCGACGACTTCCGGCTGCGCACGGTGAACCAGGGGCGTTCGGACCTGCGCGACGACGGGAACGGCGACGTCGCCAGGGAGGCGCGCGACTGGCCGTTCGGCTACGACGAGCTGGAGCCGTGGTACTGCCGCGCCGAGGACCTGGTCGGCATCAACGGCACGCGCGACGGTCAGCTCAAGCCCGTGAGCGTGGACCACTACCAGAAACCGCTGGAGCCCAACAGCATCAGCTCGCACGTCGCCATCGGGATGGACGCGCTCGGCTACCGCCGCTACCGCACGCCGTTGGCGGTCATCACGGAGGACCACGTGCCGAGCGGGCGCACGGTGCCGCTGGACCGCGAGTCGATCAAGACCGCGTTCGTGAACCGCTACGGCGACCCGCTGGGCCTGAAGTCCAACACGTGGGTCTCGCTGCTGCACCCGATCTCGACCGAGCCGGGGTTCTCGTTGCGCGCGAACTGCGCCGTGACGCACCTGTCCGCGACGGGCTCGCGGGTGACCGCCGTGCACTACCGCGACCCGCTCGGCCGCGAGCGCACGGTGAGCGGCGCGGTCGTGGTGGTGGCGTGCAGCGCGATCGAGTCGGTGCGGCTGTTGCAGCTGTCCGCCGCGCTGGACGCCGGTTTCGCCGCCCGGATCAACGGCAACGACCTGCTCGGCCGCTACTTCCTGACGCACTGCTTCGGCGGCGCGTCGGCCCGCGTGCCCGGCCGCCACGACAAGTCCCGCACGCTCGACTCGGACTGGGCCACCGACGCGTGCGCCGCGCCGGAGTTCGTGCGCGCCAACAACCTGTGGGCGGGCGGCGCGATCTACAACAACACGTCGGACTCGGCGCTGCCGATCAGCATGGCGCGCACGTGGGCCGCCAACGACATGGACACGATGTGGAAGGGCTACCTGTACGACCTGGACATGCGCGGTGACGCGTTCGACGGCTACCTGACCGAGAACTTCGGCCGGCAGCTGTCGGTGGCGTTCATGGCCAACCAGCTGCCGCTGCCCACCAACCGGATCACGCTGCACCCGACCGTGCGCGACAAGTGGAACCGGCCCGTCGCCCACATCGACAAGGGCTGGCACGCCCACGACCGGGCGGTGATGGACGTGCTGGCCGAGCAGTGCCGCCGCATCCTCGCCGCCGGCGGCGACGGCGTGCAGGTGATCGGGCACGGCCACGTCGGCAACGACGTGCGGCGCATCGCCAACCACGTGCTGGGTGGCGCGCGGTTCGGCACGGACCCGGCCGACTCGGTGCTCGACCCGGACTGCCGCGCGTGGCGGTTCGACAACCTCTACGTCACCGACGGGTCGTTCATGCCGACCTCCGGCGGCGCGAACCCCACCCTGACGATCCAGGCCAACGCCTTCCGCGTCGGCGACCTGCTCACCACGAGGGTGTGACGGCCATGGACCCCGCGTTCGACGACATCTTCACCCAGCCGGAGAACGAGATCTTCCGGGTCGTGTTCTTCCCCGACCGGATCTACCACTCGCGCTACCTGCACGCCTCGCGCAGTCCCCGGTACCGCTACGACGTGGACGAGGTCCGCAACGGCCCGGACATCACCGCCATGAAGGGCAGCGTCTACCTCGACGGCACGCGGCTGTGCAGCGTGCTGCGCCTGGAGTACCGCGCCGGACGGCTCACCGAACTGGTGCGGGAACGCGGACGCCGCCTCGGCGCCTCGGTGAACGCGTGGGTGCGCCTGCTGCCGGACGACGCCGCGCTCACGGCGGACGCGACGGTGACGTTGCGCTACGACAAGGCGGTGGACGCGTACGCGGTGGAGATGTGGGACACGCTGGAGCCGCCCGAGCACACCCACCACGACTACCGGGTGCTGCCGCTGATGGGCGCGAACGCCCCGATCACGCGTCCGCCGTCGCTGTCGTCGGCGTTGGTCGACATCAAGGCGCTGCGCCGGCTGGAGGTGGCGTTCAGCGAGGTGGCGATGACCACGCCCACCGGCCACCCCGTGCCGGACGTCCAGTGGGACAACAACTTCCTGCGCTCGCACCAGGAGCCGCGCGACCCGTCGCCCTCCTCGGACCGGAACACCGTGCGCGACCTGAACTACCTGCTCGACTACCAGCGCGCGTGGTTCATCCCCGACTCGGCGCAGGTGCCACCGGTGCGCTACCGCAACGCGATGATGGACGCGGACAACCCGGAGGCGGGCGACGGCAACGTGCTGGACATGCGCTGGCTCGTGCAACGCGAGCTGGGCGGCGACCTGGTGTTCTTCCACGAGGTGACGATCCCGCCGGGAGTGGTGGAGGGCACGCACCGCCACATCGGCTCCGAGGAGCTGTACTACGTCGTGTCCGGCCGCGGTCGGGCCTACCTGGGGGTGGACGACGACCCGGCCGCGGCGGGCCAGCCGGTCGTCGAGCGGCACGTGTACGGCATCGGCCGCAAGCAGTGCCGCGAGGTGGCCGTGGGTCCGGGCAGCACGCTGTTCACCAAGAGCGGCGGCATCCACGGCATCCGCGCGGACGGCGACGAGCCGTTGAAGTTCGTGGCGTTCCTCTACCAGCCCTGAACCCCTGAATGGGAGGTGACCCCCGTGCGGATTCCCCAAGGTGACGCCGTGCGCCGCGTCGAGCCCGGTGCGACGCCGGACTACTCGTCGGACAACCCGCTGGAACGGCTGCTCACGGTGGTGCAGGAGACCCGGCTCGCCGCCGAGCTGGAGTGCTACGCCACGCCGTCGTTGCAGTACGTGCTGCCGCACGAGTGGCTGGAGCTGTACGGGCCGAGCAGCCCGAACACCGACGTCCTCGACCCTGCGGCGCAGGACTTCAAGACCGACTTCCAGAAGCAGAACGTCGCCGACTTCCGGTTGGGCGACACCAGGGCGGTGCGCGGGTGGGCGTTGGCCGGCGACTGGACCGGGCCGTTCCTGCACCTGTCCTACCGGGCCGGGCCGGACAGCGCGCTGGCTCGGGCGCACGGCGGTTCGCTCGGCGACCGGGTGCTGGTGGAGGTGGAGGTCGAGGGCGGTGGCCGGGCCGAGGTGGAAGCCCCTTACGACCCGGACAGCGGGCGTTACGCCGTGGAGCTGTGGGGCTACCGCGGTGACGACCTGGAGTCGCGGGTCGGCACGCGCGGCAGGCAGTCGCTCAAGCTGGGGATCCTGCAAGCACGCCCGGACCTCGCGCGTGGCGCGCCGGACGCGTTCGGCCGTGCCGGGTTGGACGGCCGGGACGTCCGCGAGGTCGCGCCCGACCACCTGCTGCACCCCGTCCGCCCGCTGCGGGTCGTGCTGCGGTGGCGCAGCGCGGACCGTTCGGCCGAGGTCGGGCCCGTGACGCTCGCGTTCCAGATGGTGGTGCGCGGGTGGGACGCGTTCCTGGAGGTGGGCCGGAGCCCGAACCCGCACGGCGGCATCGGGTTCCTGGAGTACCGCAACCTGCTGTCGAACTACTTCCGGTTCACCGGCTCGGGCGAGCTGGGGCGGAAGCTGGAGCCGTACAACCTGGACGGCTTCGGCCGCAAGGGCGCGGGCGAGGAGCCGTTCCTGGCCGTCGAGTACATGGACCTGCACGTGCTGGACGCCGGGTGCGGCATCGGCCTGCACCGGCACCGGGACAACTCCGAAGCGTTCCTGATGCTGGAGGGCGAGGGCTGGATGGTGATCGGCGACTGGGCCGAGCCCGACACCCGCGACCGGTGCTTCGAGGTGCGCCTGCTGCGGGCGGGCCACCTGGCGCTGCTGAAGGGCGGCAACCTGCACGGCCTGGCCAACCCGTCGGACCACCAGATCTCGCTGTTCATGTTCGGCGGCTACGACTGACCACCGGCCACCGGGTTCGTGACGCCGAGCTCCACCAACAACGCCCGCGCCTCGGGACGGCACAGCTCGCTCCACCGCGCCAACGCCCGTGCCGCTTTCACCCGGAGGTGGCGCGGGACGGCCGGGTCGTGCGCGATCTCGCGGGCGACTACGGCGGCGGACTCGCGGTGGTCACGGCGCAGCTCGGCGGAGGCCGCGGCGGCCCGCAGCCGGGCACCGGGACGGAGCGCGCGGTCCCGCGCCATGTCGCGCAACGCGATCGCGCCCTCGGCCGGGTCGAACACGCCGATGGCCTCGAACACCTGGATGCGGACCAACGGGTTCTCGGCGGAGCGGAGCTGCCTCAGCAGTGGCACGACCTGTGCCCGCAGGTCCGGCCGTGCCTTGCCGAGCACACGGGCGGCGTCGACGCGAGGGAGAGTCGGCAGCGCATCGTCCGTGGCGATCTCCCACAGGCACACGGCGCCGAGTTCGCGGCCCCGTTCACCGAACCTCAGGAGGTCGTCGGCCGCCTGCCACCGCAGGGTGGGCCGACAGGCGGGATCGGTGGCGATGCCGTGCAGGACGCGAACAGCGGCGGCGCGGTCGTCCACGGAGTGGTGCCGGATCAGCATCGCGGCCTGCCACCGGATCGCGGGCGACATCCGCTCGTCGTCCCGCACGGCTCGCAACCGCCGCAGACCACCTGACCGCCTCAACGCGTAGAGCGCGTGCAGGCGGTCGGAGTCCGACAGCCTGCCGTCCTCCGCGAAGTCGTGGAGCACCGGGACCAGCCGTTCGGGGGTGTCGCCGGTCAGGACATTGATCCGGCGGGCGGCGCCGGCCCGCTCGCGCGCGGCTTCGGCAGTGTCGCGGGCCGCGGTGTCGTCCTCGGCCAGCAGGTGCTGGCGTCCTGCCCCCTTCAAGCGCATGAGTGCTTGACGAACGTTGAAGCGAACGTTCCGGGGCCACGTCGTCTGTTCGAGCACCCGGACCGCTTCGGGAACCATGCGGGGTGAGAGCCCGGCGAGCGCCGCGGCGGCTCTGATCCGGTCCGCCGGCATCGTCTCCACCGCGGTGATCACGTCGCGGAGCACCGCCGCCGCCTCGGTGGCGAGCGCGGGCCCGGTCCACTCGCTGAGGTCACCGGCCCGCTGGGCCGGCGACGCGGTGTGGTCGGCCAGGAGGTCGCGTTCGGCGCGGAGTTGGTCCCTGCCCGACAGCGCGGGGATCAACTGACGTCGTTGCTTCGGGCGGGCCGACGGATCGTCGACGACCGCCTGTGCGAACCTGGCCACTTCACGATCGTGCGGTACGCGGTGCACGAGCCATTCGAGGGCGTCAGCACGTTCCTCGACGGTGAACTCCGGGCTCGTGGCCAACCTCCGCAACGAGGAGAAGGCCACCTGGGCCCGCGCCGGTGCCAGCACCATCAGCTGCCACGCGGCCTCGGCGCGGTCGCGCACCGGTTGCGCCTCGTCGTCGAGCACCCAGGCGTGGAAGGCGACCGCGGCGTCGAGCGTGGTCGGGTCGTGTTCGGCGAGCAGCCGCACCGCATCCGTGCGCCACTGGAACTCCAGGCAGGCGTCGGCGGCTTGCTCGCGGATCTCCGCGAGCGCCTCGTCGCGCGAGCCGGGGTGCAGGTCGGCCAGCAGGTCGGCGGCGGACAGCCGCCGGTGGCGGTCGGAGTCCACATCGGCCAGGCGGGCCCGGAGGGCGGGCGCGAGGTCGGCGCCGAGCTCGGCCAGGGCTCTCACGCGGGATGTCCACGTCGTCGCCGCTGTGTCGGCGTTCTCCCTCATCACCACGGCGACCGCGGTGTCGATCGCGGCCGGCTCGGCACGGGCCAGGGCCACCGCTGCCTCACCGCGGTCCGACAGGGGCAGCAGGTCGTCGGCGACGACTCGGCGCAAGCCGTCCACGACGACCGGGTCGGACCGGTGGTCCAACACCTCCATGGCGTTCGCCACCTGGCACAGGGTGGCGGCGTTCGTATCGGGTTCGTGCGCCAGAGCGCGCAGATCGGCTGCCACCTCGGCGCGCAGGCCGGCGCCGAACTTGCGGGCGTCCCTGGTCATCAGGTGCAACCACGAGTTCGGCACGATCCGCCCCTCGATCATGCGCACGATCCCGTCGACGACCTGGCGGCGGAAGGGACGTCCCAGCATGATCAGGGCGGAGGCCGCGCTGTGCCGTGCCCGGCCGTCCCACACCGGGTCACGCAGCACGGCGATCATCGCGGCGGCGTACGCGTCGCGGTCGGTGACGTCTACGTGGTTGAAGGTCGGGTAGTCGCGGTACGAGGCCCAGAGCGCCGCCTGCTCCGGCGCGACCAGCGACAGCACGGCAGCGGATGTCCGCTCGTGGAACCCGGTGCCCAGGCGTCGCAGCGTGCGCCACGCCATCAGTTGTGCGTCGGGGTCTTCCTGGCTGGTGGCGATCTCCGACAGGTGGCGGGCCACCTCGTCGTGGAACTCCGGACCCAGGCCGATCAAGTGCGAGCCGGCCTGGATGCGGATCCGGGCGTCGGTGGCGCGGTCCGTCAGCGTCGCGCGCAGGGAGGCCACCGCCGGCGCCCGATGGGGCTCGCCCAACGCCGCCAGCTTGGCGCCCGCCGACAACCTGTCGTAGAAGGAGGCCGTGGGGTGGGTGGTGACGGCGCGCAGCGTGGCCGCGGCCTCCTCTCGGTGCTCCGGGCCCAGGTCGGCGAGCTCCTGCGCGGCCCACAACCTGCCGTTGGCGTCGGTGGTCCAGTCGGCGAGGATCGCTTGCAGGAGGTCCAGCGCCTCACCCTGCGCCCCCATGTCGGCGAGCGAACGGGCGATGGTCGACCGCGTGTAGACCTCGACGCCGACGGTCCTGGACAACGCCAGCAGGTGGTCGACGGCCGCCACGCGGTGGTGTGGACCCAGTTCGGCGAGCGCCTCGGCGGCGGGGACCCGCCCGCCGCGTCGATCGGAGATCAGCCTGGTCAAGGCGGCGACGGCTTCGTCGGAGCGCTGCGGGCCCAGGGACGCCAGGCCCACCGCCGCGTCGCGCAAACCGGCGCTGAAGTCGCTGCGGGTGCGCAGGACCTCGCGGAACACGTCGGCGGCGCGCTCGTGGTGCTCGACGTCGATCTCGACCAACCCCGTCGCGGCGTGGACGCGGGCTTGATCGGGGGCGTCGGGGTCGTCCAGCAGGTCGGTCAGGGCGGCGACGGCGTGCTCGCGCGACTCGCCGTCGAAGCCGGCCAGGACCACGGCGGCGTTGCGCAGTTGCTCGGCCGTGGCCGAAGGGGAGGCGAGGATGGCGCGCAGGCCCTGGTCGGAGGCGCGGTGGCCGTCCGGGCCGCACTCGGTCAGCGCCTCGGCCGCGGCGAGCCGGTGCTCCACCGGGATCGCGGAGTCGTCCACGACGCGGCGGAGCAGGCGGGCGGCGTCGGCGGACTCGGCGCCGCGGAGCCTGGTCGCGAGCGCCGCCGCCGCCTCGACCCGTGACGGCCAGGGCGCGTCGTCCGAGTCCATCAGGTCGCGCAGCCACGAGGCGGTGCCGGGGTGGTGGGCGGCACGGCTGGTCTGCGACAGGATCTTCAGCGCCGGGTGCTGGGTGGTCATCGCCCACGCCCGCACGGTGCCCAGGAAGCCGTCGACCGCGGCCGGGCCCGCGGGCAGGTGCCGGGCGAGCAGGCGGGCGGCCAGGAGGTGCTGGTCGGAGCCGCCCGCGTGCAGGTGCTCGAGGAGGCGTTCGGCTTCCGCCGGGTGCAGGCGGGTGTGGTGCAGCAGCACGGCCCTGGCGTGGCGTCCCCGGTCCTCGGCGCGGGCGGCGTGCAGGAGGCTCGCGAAGTCGGCGTGCGCGGGGTCGAAGCGGTCCGGGAGCAGCCTGGCCCTGGCGGTGGCGGCGAGGTGCTCGGCGAAGCTGTGGTGCAGGAACCGGAGGTCCTCGCCGCGGCGGCTGAGCGGACCCACGGCGGCGAGGTAGGTGATCAGGTCGTCCTGCCACGCGCCCGCGAGGTCGGGCAGGTGGCGTGCGGCCCAGTCGTGCGCGGCGACGACGAGGGAGGTGTCGGCCTCCAGCCGCACGCGGCCGAGGTGCTCCAGCAGCGCGTCGCGCACCGGGTCGAACGGGCCGGGCTCGGCCGTGTGCGCGGTGCGCAGGTGCTTCAGGTACGCCTCGTACAGCTCGTACTGGTTGTCCGGCAACGGGCGGTTGCCCGGCTGCTCGAAGATGATCGCGGCGATCGTCGCCAGCAGCGGCACGCGCGCCAGCTCGTCCAGGTGGGCGGCGCGGATCTGGCGCACGAACCGGTAGGCGCGGTCCCGGTCGCCGAACCAGTTGCGGGCGAACTGCCGCAGCGCGCGTTCGTCGAACGGTTGCAGCTCGTAGCGGGCGGCGCCGATGCGCTGCAGCGGCGCCAGGGCCGCGCCCTCGATCGGCCGGGTGGTGACCACGACCCGGTAGGGCGAGGAGGGCTCGGCGGTCCACGCGGCCAGCACGGTGACCAGGCGGTCCCGTTCTGTGGTGTCGGCGACCTCGTCCAAGCCGTCCACCAGCAGCAGCCAGCGGCAGCCCGCGATCCGCCCCTCCAGGGCGCGCGGGTCCAGGGGAGAGGCGAGCAGGGCGCCGTACTCCACGCCGGCGCTCTCCGCGACCGCCTCCGGGAACGGTCGGCCGAGCCGGCCGGCCAGCTCCCGGGCCGTCAACCGCAGGGGCATCACCCGTTCCGCCATCGGCGCGGGTTCGCCGTCGTGGGAGAGCCACTGCTCGGCGACGTCGGCGGCCAGCCGCAGCGACAGCGTGGACTTGCCTTGCCCGGGACCACCGGTGATCACCACGTGGTCGTCGCGGTCCAACGCCTCCCAGACGGTCCGGGTCGGCGCGCGCACGGCCAGGCGGGTGATCGGAGGGCTCGGCGGCTCGACGACCTGCCCGCGGCCGTCCACGATCGGCGCCGGTCGCGGTGGCTCCGGCGCGAGCTCGTCCACGCCGCTGCCCAGGTCCTGGCGCACGTGCACCGTCACCAGCGACGACCGGCGCGGGCCGGGTAATCGGTACGGCATCTCCCGGGCGGTGTCGACCTGCGCCCGCAGCAGGAACCGGACCGGTGCGGGCAGTCCCGACGACGCCGGCTCGGCCGACGACCCCGGCCCGACCTCCGCGCCGGTCACGGTGATGTGCACGCCGCCGTGGATCGTGCCGGCCAGCACGGCGGGTCCCCGCACGTCGCCGCCGATCCGGTTGACATCGGTGGACCGAGCGCGCTCCTCCAACCCCGACCCCTTCCCGCCCGCGGTGAACGCATGGTCCCACGGGTTCCGAGGTCCGCGGATACCGTCCGCCGGGGTAGCCTTGCCGCCGCCGTCTGCGCTGGTCGCACCCGCTCCGCCCAACGGCACGACCAGCCGGACCGCACCTCGGGGTGAACCATGGAGTTCGACCGCAACGCCGCCTTCCCGACCTCGCCGCAGGAACCCGTTCGCGCGCCCGCCCCTCCCGCGCCCGCTCGTCCGGCGCCTTCTGGCACGTCGTTCGGCCGCAGCCTGCTCGCGTCCCTGGTCTGGGTGGTCGCCGTGCTGGTCGCGGTGGTCGTGCTCGAGGGACTGCCCGCGTCCGGGTACGGGCTCGGGATGGTGGTCGGCCGACTGGTGGTGCCCTGCCTGGTCTCGGCCTGGCTGGTCCGCCGGTTCTTCGGGCACAAGTGGTTGGCGTTCGGCTGGTTGGTGCTGGCCTCGCTGCCGACGTTCTTCGTCAGCTTCGTCGTGTTCGGCGCGATCCTCCTGGCCAGGCAGGCCTGAGCCGTCCAGCGAGGTCGTGCGCGCTCGGCTACCCGGTGCGCTCGACGGCGGTACGCATTAGCGCTATCGGGTGACAGCTCGTAACCCCACCTGGTCCGGGGCCGACTCCAGGTATAGGCGGCCGGTGGGGAGGACGCCGTGTCCGGAACGAGTGGGTGAGCCCCTGTGGACGCGTTGATCGAGATCACGCAGCCCGGCCAGGGAGCCGATTACCGGGTGGACCTCTACCTCGGTGACGACGGAGTGTGGCCGGCGGAGCCGACGGCGTCGGACACCGTGCCGGCGGACCTGGCCGCCGCGTCGCTGCCCGTGCCGTCGACCGGCGCCACGGCGTCGGACGCGATCGTCGGCTTCCTCCACGCGAACCCGGAGTCGCAGGCGTTCGCCGACCTCGGCCTGCACCTCGGTCGGCTGCTCCTGCCGCCGAACGTGCGCGAGCACTGGTCCCGGCCAGGGGTGAAGCGCACCTTCCTGTGCCTGCCGCCGGAACTGCGCCGCCTGCCGTGGGAATCGGCCAGGTCCGCGCACGCCCTGTTCGTCCAGCCCGACCAGCCGTTCATCCGGCTGCACCGGCGCGTGCCGGGCGACGACCCGATCGCCGAGTCGCTGCCGATCCGGGTGCTGGTCGTGCGCGGCGATGACGACGACGACATCGGTTCCCGAGCCGAGATCCGGGAGATCAAGAGGGTCGTGGGCGGCGCGCCGGGCCGGATCGAGGCGGAGTTCCTGTCCCGGCCGACCGAATCGGACCTCAAGTCGGCCTACCGGCGGGTCGTGCCGCACGTGCTGCACTTCATCGGGCACGGCACGCGCAAGGCGAGCACGGGTCAGCCGGCGTTGCGGATCGTCCCGCCCGGCCGTGAGGCGTGGTTGCTCACCCCGACCTACATCGGCGACCTGCTGAGCCGTCCCGCGCCGCGGCTGGCGATCCTGAACGCCTGCCGCTCCGGCGAGACGGCGGACGCGGTGGCGCTGACCGACGTGTTCCTCGACAGCGGGGCCGCCGCCGTCGTCGGCATGCAGGGCGACATCCGGGGCACGGCGGCGGCGCTGTTCGGCGGCTCGCTCTACCGCGCCCTGCTGGCCAACGAACCGGTCGACCGGGCCGTGGCGACGGCGCGCGAGGCCGTGTACGCGGACACCGGCGTGTCCGACGGCGCCCGGGACTGGATCCTGCCGAGCCTCACGCTGCGCGTGCGCCCCGACGACGTGCTCCCGGACCTGTCCGCGACCGGCGCGCGTGCGGTGCGGATCGAGCAGCAGTTCGAGAAGGAGGTCGGCGCGTTCGTCAACCGGGTCCACGAGCGCCACAAGCTGCTCAAGGGCGTCGACCCGGGCGTCGGCGAGCCGCTCGAACCGCTGCTGCTCGTCGTCGGCGAGTCCCAGGTGGGCAAGACGCGGCTGCTGAACTGGCTGCGGCGGCGGTGCGCGGTGCGCGGGCGGCGGGTCAAGTACGTCAGCTTCGACCGGCCGAACCCGGTCGAGGTGCTCGGCGACCGGCCCGCCAGGTTCGACTTCCTGGAGGTGCTGTACGCGATCCGGGACGTGGCGGAGGACCTGCCCAACCTGCCCGAGGGGGTGGCGTCGGCGTTCGACCGGTTCAACCACGACGTGGTCCACCTCGCCGAGGGCAGGCTGCCGCCGGACCCGCCCGTGCCGACGCCGGAACCGGCGCGGTGGCCCCGGCTGACCGGCGGCACGTCGCACCACGTCGCGGCGACGTTCGAGTCGTTCCGGGCGTGCCTGGGCCGCGCGGCGCAACCGGAGCCGTTGTTGCTGGTCTTCGACCACGTCGGGAACGTGCTGGACTCGGCGTTCCGGCAGCAGCTGTACGACCACCTGATCCGGCACGTCGCCGACGGCGAGCTGCCGAACCTGAGCCTCGTGGTGGTGATGACGAACGAGCAGTTCGCCACGCACTGGCCGGAGCTGGGCGGCGGCACGCGGGTCGACCTGGACCGCATCGAGGCCGAGGAGTTCTCCGCGCTGGCCGAGGACGTGGTGCTGGCGGTCGGCCGGTCGATCGGCGACCCGCACGTCCAGCTGATCGAGGCCATCGGCAAGGGCGTCGCCACCGGCAAGTGGAGCCCCGCCGTGCTCGGCGACCTGGAGAACATCGTGAGGCGGATGCGATGAAGCCGATCGACGCCGAGCTGTTGCGACGCCTGGCTCGGGGTGACTCCCTGGAGGACGTCCTGGCGTCGCTGCGACCGGCGGACCAGTGGGACGTGCTGCGGCGGTGCGCCGCGGTCCGCTCGTTCGACCGGGAGCTGTACGACAAGGTGCTCGTCGCCGACGTCGACGGCGCGCCGCCGTTCGACGCGGTCGTCACCGCGCCGGAGGTCGAGCCGATCCAGGGCACCCGGGAGGCCTACCGGCTGCGGCCCGGCGCGAAGGCACGCTACTGGAACGGCTGGTGGCCCGACGGCGCCGACCCGCGTGCCGTGCCCGAGGAGCTGCGGTCGCTGGTCGGCCGCCTGGCGCGGCACTACCGGGCCGCGCACAAGCCCGTCGACCTGCTCGAACAGCTGGTGCTCCTCGACCACCGCGCCGCCGCCGAGCTGTTCGTCCGGCTGTACGCCAAGGCCGACCACCGGCACGACCTGGCGCTGTGCCAGGAGCTGATCGACGTGCTCGGCGCCGAGGACCGGGTGCGGCTGATCGGCCCCGAGCTGATCGCGCTGCGCCACGACCGGGCCGCGTACCTGCGCACCCGCGGGTTGTGGTCGACCGAGTACCTCCAGTCGGCCACGTTCCTCGAGACGGCCGGCGCCAAGGCGACCTACCAGCGGCTCGTCCGGGGCGACGGTCCCCGGATGGTGGTGCTGCACGGCCCGTCCGGGCGCGGCAAGACGATGGAGCTGCGCTGGCTGGTGTCCCGGGTGCTGGTGCCGCGGCGCGTGCCGTGCGTGCTGGGCGACTTCGACGTGCTGGACCCGGTCAACGTCGCGCGGTACCCGTGGCTGCTGCTGGTGGAGGCGGCGGCGCGGCTCGACCAGCAGCTGCCGGCGGCGCCGTTCACCGAGTTCCTGGAGCGGTACGCGTGGACCGGGGTCCTCTCGCGGCGCCAGGTCGCGGACCCCGGTCGGGCGGCCGCGGCGAGCAGGCGGCTGTGCGACGAGCGCGACCGGCTCGGGGTGGACGTGCTCAAGGACTTCGTGCGCACGTTCAACGAGGCGATGGCGGACAGGCCCGCCGTGATGGTGCTCGACGCGTTGGACCGGGTGTCCGCGAACCGGTCGCGCGAGGAGCTGGCAGGCCTGCTCCGGCAGCTGTTGCGGCTGTACCGCGACTGCCCGGCGATGCGGATCGTGCTGGCTGGCCGCTACCCGCTCGCGGTGCCGGTGCTGCCGCCCGCGGTCGATCGGCACCTGGCGCCGTTCGCCGCCGACGACGCGACGCGCTACCTGGCCGACCTGCGCCGCATCACGCGCGCCGACCTGCGGCACGCGATCGTGGCGAAGGCCGGGGGAGAGCCGGTGGTGCTGGCGCGCCTGGCCGACCTGGTGCAGCAGCGGCCCGACATCACCCCGGCCGAGATCCGGGAGTACCGGGCGGACCTGACCGCGCTCGTGCTCCAGGTGCTGCGGCCGATCGCCGACCCGGGCCTGCGGTGGCTGCTGCGGTACGGGATGGTGGCGCGGACGTTGAGCCTCGACTTCGCGCGCGAGGTGCTCGGGCCGCACCTGCGCGCCGCCGCGTCCGGCGACCTGGACCTCGACGACCCGGGCGAGGACGTGGTGCCGGGCGGTGAGCCGGCGTCGTTGTTCCCCGTCACCGCCGACGTGGACGTCGAGCGGTTGTGGCCTCGGCTGACGAGGTTCGCGGGCACCACGCCCTGGGTCGTGCCGGTGCCGGGCGAGCCGGACTCGCTGCGGTTCGCCGACGCCGTGGCCGAGCCGATGCGCCGCCTGATCCGGTCGCACGCCGTCCACGACCGGCTGCACGCCGACGCCGTGGCGTTCTTCGAGCGCAGGGCGGAGGCCGACCCCGAGCGGTGGGACCGGTGGACCCGGGAGGCGGTCTACCACCGGTTCCGGCTGGAGGGCCCCGCCGCGGTGGACTACTGGCGCGCGGCCTTGGACCAGGTGGAGCTGGGTGAGGCGCACCGGCGGGCCGCGTTGGCCGAGGAGGTGCTGGGGCCCGACTACGTCGACGCCGACGCCGACCCGCGCCCGTGGGACGAGCACCGGCCGATCGTGACCCGGGAGACCGTGGTCGAGGCCCGGTACGAGCTGGCCGCGGCGCTCACGCAGCTGGCCAGGCAGGGCGGTGCCGAAGCGGCGGACCAGCTGTGGAGCCGGGCCGAGGAGAACTTCTCGGCCGTCGTGCGCGACCGGGACGACTTCGGCGCGGACGTCGTGCCCGACTGGCGGCTCGGGTACGTGCGCGCCGCGCTCGCGCTGAAGTCCGGCGACGTGGCCACCGCCGAGGAGGAGCTGACGCGGGCGTTGCCGCGGTCGTGGGGCACGAAGGACGACGTGCGGCTGCGCATCCTGCTCGGCGACGTGCGGATGATCCTCGGCGACCGGCAGGCGCCCGAGGAGTACCGGCGTGCGGCGGAGGCGGCGGTCCGCGTCGGCGCCCGCCGGTGGGAACCGCCGATCCGACTGCGGATCGTGAGGGCGTACCGGCACTTCGGGCGCCTGGCGGAGGCGATCCGCGAATTGAACCTGGCCCGGCGCGGCGGGCCGTTGAACGCCGAGCAGCAGCGCCGCTGCGGCCTGCTCGCGGTCGAGCTCGGCCTCGGCGCGAACCGGCTGGAGTGGGCGGCCTTCCACGCGCGCCGGGTCGCCGCGCGCGACGGCGACCGGGAAGGGCAGGCCGCCGGCGCGAGGGTGGCCCTGGCCGCACGCAGGCCGCTGCTCGCGCTCGACCTCGCGCACCGCGCCGAACACCTGGCCCGCGGCTCCGCGCTCGCCCGTGAGCTGACCGGGCTCGCCGAGGGCATGGTGGCGCACTACGGGAAGGCCTTGCACGCGCTGGAAACCGCGCGGTCGCGGTGGCGTCGCGAGGGTGACCGCGCGGCCGTCGCCCGCTGCCACACGCACTCCGCGGTGCTGCTCATGCGGGAGGTCGGCAACCTCACCCTGGCCGAGCACCACCTGGCCGAGGCCGTCGAGCAGGCCGCCCGGGGCAGCGACGCCTGGTGCGGTGCGGAGCTGGCCCGGGTCGAGCTGCTGGGGCTGGCCGCACGGCCGCACGAGGCGCTGGACGCGGTCGCCGCCGTGATCGGCGAGCTCCACCGGCGTGCCCGCCCGCCGTGCCTGGTGGCTCGTGCCGCCGTGGAAGGCCTGGCGATCGACCTGCCCGACGGGTTCCGGTGGTTGCTGGACGAGCTGGTGGCGCGGCTGCGCGAGATCACGCCCGCGTCCGCGCGCCTGGTCGTGATGGAGGAACTGCGCCGCGTGCCCGATCCGCACGACGACCGGGCGCGGGACGCCTGGCGCGAGGTCGCGTCGCTGGTGCGGCTGGAGACGGACCGGTTGCGCGCGACGGACCGCGCCCTGCTGGACCTGACGTCGGCGGAGGTGGACCGGCTGACCGGCGATCGGGCGGCGGCGGAGCGGAAGCTGGCCGGGGCGCGGCCCACCGGTGGCTCGTGGTTCGCGCTCCGGGAGTGGTCGCGGGCCGCGGACCGGGTGGGCGTGCCCGCGCGAGGTGACGTGGAGGCGTTCCTCCGGGAGTTCGGCGGCCACCCGATGCTGTGCGCGGCCTTCCTCGTCGAGCGCGCGGAAGCCCTGATCGCGCTGGACGAGCCGGACCGGGCGGAGGCGTCGTTGCGCCGGGCCGCGCCGCTGCTGGCCTCCGCCGACGAGCGGGAGACGCAGTGGCACGCGAGGTCGCACTACGCGGGCAGCGTGATCGCGGAGAAGTCCAGCCGGGCGCCGGAACCGGAGCTGGTCCGCGCCGGTGCGGCGTTCGCCGCGCTCGGTGACGCGCGCCGTGCGGCGGTCGCGTCCCGCTTCACCCGAGGGCGGATCAGCACGACGTTGCGCAGCGCGCGCGGGCGCGTGCGGCTGGCCGTCGAGGACCGGGCGCTGGTCGTGCAGACGTCCGTCCCACCCGACGTGGACACCACCATCCGCCACGACAACGCTTTGGTGGACGCGATCCTCGGTGCGGGCCGGGCCGGCTCCGGGCCGCTCGTCGAACGGCTCCGGGAGGACTGGCAGGCCACCTGCGCCGGGCTCGGGTCGCTGCTCCTGCCCGGTCCGGCGCTGCGGGCGCCGGCCGGCCCGTTCGACCTCAGGTGCGACGTCGAGGACCGCAGGCTCGGCGCGGTGCCGTGGGAACTGGCGCTGCGGCCGGACGTGCGGCGGCTGCTCGTGCTCGACCGCGCCGTCGCCACCTTCCACCGGGCCGTGTCGCGGGAGGCCGCCTACCGCGACGAGATCAGGTTCGTCCAGGTCGGCCTCAACCGGGTGGCGGACGCGGACCTGGCGGCCGACGGCGACCTCGGCCCGCACACCAGGAGCGCGTTGCGGCGGTACCAGGAGGCCCGGGGCCTCACCCCGGACGCCGACCTCGGCGCCGAGCTGCTGGACCGGTTGCAGCGCGACCTCGCCGAGCCGGTCAAGCCGCTGGCGGTGCTGGCCCAGCCGAGCCGGTCGTCGCAGATCAACTCCGCGCGCGGGCACCTGAACTCGGGCGTCGACCTGGCCCACCTGTACGGCAGTCACGGGTTCGACGTGGAGTCGGTCGAGAACCCCACGCTGGACCTGCTCGCCGGGGCCGTGACCCGTGCGGTCCACAGTGGACGGACGCCGGCGGTGGTGCACCTGGCGGGCGGGCTGCGCGAGTCCGGCGGCGGCGTCGCGCTCACGTTCCTCGCCGGTGGCTGGGCGACGGAGGCGTTCAACGCCACGCCGACCGCCGAGGAGATCCCGGTGACGGCGCTCAACCGAGTGCTCGCCGCCGTGCCGCGCGACGAGTTCCGGCCGCTCGTGGTGCTCGACGTGAACCGGCCGTGGGGCTCGGACGACGCGATCTCGTACCTGGTGCTGCGCAACGCGTTCGCGACTGACCTGTTCGCCCTCGGCCGGTGCGCGGGCGTGCTGGGCGCCGGTCTGGCCGGCGACGGCGAGCACGACCTGTGCGACGCCGTGATCGGCGCGATCGCGGCGGGCCGGTCGTTGGCGGACGTGGCGGGCGGGCTGCGTTCGCCCGCACGGCACGCCACCGGCCTCGACCGGGTGCTGCCCACGGCCGGCGTCGCCCTGCACACGCACCTGCCGTGGTTGCGGCTCGTGCCACGACCGGGAGGACGGCCATGACCACGACCGACCGCAAGGTCGCCGAGCTCAGGCACAAGCTCGCGGGCATCGACGCGGACTTCGCCCGGTGGCGCGCCGAGACCGCGTCGGGCCGGGTCCTGCGCAAGCACCACACCCAGGTGGTCCGGCTCACCGACCGGCTCGGCGGTGTCGTCGAGCGGATCGGCGCGGAGCTGGACGCGGTCGCGGCCGATGGCGCCGACGTCCTGCGGGAGTGCCGCCGGCTCCAGCTGCGGATGCTGGAGGTGCACCGGCTGTGGGACTTCTACCGCTCGAAGCTGAACCTGCGGTACGTGGAGTGGTACCGGCCGTTCCTGACCGCCGTGGACGAGTTCGCCTGGCGGTGCTACGACCCGGCGGCGGCCGGCCGCGACCGGGAGGCCCCGCTGGTGCACCTCAGCGGCGAGTTCAGCCCGTTCACGCACCTGCGGGAGACGCCGTTCGTGGTCGAGGACGTGCCGGACGCCTTGGACACCGCGGACTTCCTCGGCGTGGTCACGCGGCTGCCGATCCCGATCATCGGCCTGCCGTGGTACCAGCTCGTGCACCTGCCGGACGCGGTGGTGATCGGGCACGAGGTCGGGCACGCGGTGGAACGCGACTTCGGCCTGCTCGGCACGGTCCGCGCCCTGACCAGGCCGGTGTTGCGGACCATGCCCGAAGCCCGGCGCGACGCCTGGGACACGTGGCTGCCGGAGGTCTTCGCCGACCTGTACGGGGTGCTGGCGGCCGGACCGGCGTTCGCGTCCGCGCTGGCCGACCTGCTCGTCGTGGACGACGCCCGGACGGCCGCCGAGATCGACGGACCGGTCCTGGTCCACCCGCCCGCGGCCGTGCGGCTCGCGTTGACCGCGCGGGCGTTGGCGGAGACGGGTTTCCCGGCGGCGGGGACGCCGTGCGGGCGGTTCGAGGACGACGTCGCCCCGATGACGACGGCACTGCTGGACGGGCCGTACCCGGGGCTGGGCGACCGCCCGCTGCGCGAGGTGATCGCGTTCACCGCCGACCAGCAGCGGCACGCCGTCACCGCCGCCGACGGTCTCGTGGACCACCAACGGCCGGAGACCAGCGACGTCCGGTGCCTGATCGCGGCCGCCCGGCTGGCGTTCGACCGCGAACCCGCCCTGTTCGCCCCGCCGCCGCCCGACCGCGTCAACGCCCAGGACCTGATCCTCGACAAGGTCGCGAAGGCCGTCGGGGACGGCTCGCGCGCCGACGTCGGCGAGGGGGGACCGGTGGTGGACGACCGGGCCGCCGGCGCGGAGCTCTACGACCTGATCGACACGATGATCCGAAAGGCCCACGATGACCACCACGACTGAACGACCGCAGGACCCCATGGCCGCCGTGGCGCAGCTCGCCCGGCTGGTCGCGGGCGAGGACGAGCAGCGGTTCGTGCTGGTGTACCACGCGCTCGCCAACCAGGTCGACGGCTTCCTCAACGGCGACCGCGCCGAGGGCTACCGCCTGGCCCGCTCGCTGCTCCGCCGCGGCGTGTCGCCCCTGACCAGGTCGGCCGTCGCCGCGGAACCGCCGTCCGACAGCATCTTCACCGACCCGGTGTACCTGGCCAACATGCGCGCCCTGGTCGACGACCACGCCCACATCATCGGCGGCGTGCCCACGGCCGACTTCCCGGAGTGCGTCGCCATCGGCGGCCCCGACGCGTGGTGCTGCTCGGGCACGCTCGTCTCGCCGAACGTCGTCGTCACCGCCGGGCACTGCGTGGACGGCGGGTGCGCGGCCCGCGTGTTCGTCGGCAAGGACGTGGAGTTCCCCGAGGACGGCGAGGTGATCGAGGTCGAGACCGCGCTCGCGCACCCCGACTACCGCCCGCCCCGGCCGACCGGGGACATCGCGGTCCTGGTGCTCGCGCGCCCCGCCCCGGTCACGCCGCGCCCGATCGCGACGCCGGACCAGGTCGCCGCCGCGAAGTTCGTGCGGCTCGCGGGTTACGGCAACACCGACGTGCACAGCAGCGGCGGCTACGGCCGGCGGCGGATGGTGGACGTGCCGATCGCGAGCGACCACCCCCGGCACGGCGCGGACGCCGCCACGGAGTTCGTGGCCGGCGCGCCGTTCCTCGACCGGGACAGCTGCAACGGCGACAGCGGCGGCCCCGCGTACGTGCAGGCGGGTGACCAGTGGTTCCTGGCAGGCGCGACGTCCCGGGCCACCGCCTCGTCGCTGCGCCCGTGCGGCGACGGCGGCATCTACACCCGGGTGGCCTCCTACGAGAAGTGGCTGTGGACCGTGCCCGGAGCCCGTCGGCCCCAGTAGCTGTTCGAGGTTCGGTGTGTTGTCGGGCTGGTAGAACCGCGGCCAGCCCGCGGTTCCGGACGGTGCTCGACCGGATCCGGGTTCCCGGCCCGACCCGTCGGCCACCGCACCCGTCCGGGAGCGGTGGCCCGCACCGGTGCGTCACCTCGGCACAGCTCGAGGTCGCCGATGCCTAGCCGAGATCCAGAACCTCGTCGTCCGCGTGCGTGCCGAACTCGGCGACGCGCACCTCCGCGATGCGCTCGTACCGGCTGATCCGGTCGGTCCACTCCACGTCGACACCGAACGCCACCTGCGCGAAGCCCACCCGGCCGACGGCCTCGGCCAGGCCCGGATCTCCAGGGGCCAGCAGCCGCACCGGCGCGTCGAGCGCCACGGTGTGCGGCGGCACGAAGTACTCGTCCGACAGGACAGTGCGCGCGTGGACGAGCGCGCCGACGGCGACAACCGAGCCGGCGCCCAACCGTGCGCTCTGGAGGACCGTCGCCGCGGTCGCCACGTAGGCGCACCTGCCGACCTCGCAGCCCAGCAGCGTGGCATGCGGCCCCACGAAGACGTGGTCGCCGAGGAGCACCGGCTGATCGCCGGCGACCGCAGACCCGCGCAGCACCGCGTTCTCGCAGATCACCGCCGCCTCCCCGACCTCGATCCGGGACCCCTCGGCATCGAGCACGGCACCGTACATCACCCGCGCCCTCGGCCCCACGCGGACATCGCCGACCAGCGTGGCCGTCGGGGCGACGTAGGCGGTGGGGTGGACCTGCGGTTCATGCCCGCGATGCCGGATGCGGATCCCTCGCGCTTCAGCGATCATGAGCGGATCCTCGACCGACCGACCGCGGGCAAGCCGGCGGATTTCAGACGTCGCGTTCGTCGAGACCTGTGCCATCCGCCATCGGAGGCACTACTACAGGGCGAACGTTGCCTGACGCGGCACTAATACGCGGAGGCGCGGACGGCGAACACCGAACGGCTGCCGGCGTACTCGGTCAGCGACCAGAGCTGCCCCTTGGCGGGCCAGTAGGAGAGGTCCTCCGGCCCGATCGGCAGCACGTCGTAGTGCATCACGACCGCGCCGCCGGGCTTGAACGTGGCCAGGTCGCCCGCGTTGCCGCTGCCGTCGCTGGTGGAGAGGTAGAACTTGCCGTTGACCGCGGTCGCGCCCTGCATGCTCTGCACCGACACCTCGTAGGCCTCGCTCGCTCGCGCGTAGCCGTCGGACGCCGTGGTGAGCATCCGGGTGGTGTAGTCGATGGGGAAGCGGAACAGGCGGCTGCCCGCGCCGGGGTTGGCGTACTCGCCGACGACCACGCTGTCCGGGGTGCTGGTGCGGTCCAGCGAGGCGAACGAGAACCGGATGGGCGCGTGCCCGTTGGTGGTCGACTGGTTGTAGGCGAAGACCTGCGGCAGCACGTACTTGTAGCCGTAGGCCTGGTAGCTGCCGTCGGCCTGACGTCCGATCGCCGAGCCGTCGCTGGTGCTGGTCTGCCAGAGGTGCCGCAGGTCGAACACCCGGAAGCCGCTGCTCGTGGACGCCACGTACAGGTAGTGGCCGTACCAGAACATGCCGCCGGCGTGCAGGTTGATCGGCCGGAACGACGCCTGGCCCGCGCTCGTGGCGTACGGCTCGACCAGCAGCACGTGGCGGTAGGTCGGCGCGGACGGCGTGGCGTAGTCGACGAAGGAGACCCGGATGCCCCGGTCGATCCCGTCCGTGCCGTTGTCGTACCAGCTGACCAGGACCGCGGTGGAACCCTCGTAGGTCGCCTCGCCGTACGCGTCCGCGGTCGTCGTGATGCCCTGCGGCATCCAGTACGCGACGTCGTCGTCACCGCTGTTCCAGCAGAACGCGGCCACGCGGTTGGCCGCGGCGGGGGAGCACGAGGTGGCGGCGCGGTTGCCGTCGCCGACGACGGTCGGCACGCTGACGTTGGGCAGCGCGGCGTCCAGGTCGTCGATCAGCCCCGAGTAGGCGGTGGCCTTGAGGCGGAAGTTCGTCGCGGGCAGGGTCGTCGCCGCCTGCGCGGGCGCGGCAGGCGCGATGCTCGCGACCAGTGCCGCCGCGAGCCCGGCGACCACCATCCGGTACTTGTTCACCAGACCACCACCATTGTTGGTCGAGTACTGACGAACCGTCATCATGGCGGGAGTCGGGCGCTCGTCGCAACGGGTCGGCCCACGTGGCGGCCGTGATCTCGTGGTGGGATCACGGCCGCACGGCAGGTCAGACGAGCGGCCTGGCCTCGACGGGCACCCAGTCGGTGTGCTTGCCGGGCACGTCGTCACCGGACGAGATGCCCCGGATCCGGCGGTTCACCCAGGGCAGGACGTGCTCGCGGTAGTACCGGGTCTCGGCGAGCAGGCTGCGGCGGGCGGCGGGGCCCGGGTCGACCGCGTGCGCCTCCGTGACGTGCCCGAGGGCCTTGAGCACCAGGGACGCGACCCGTCGGTGCCCGGCGGCGTTGAGGTGCAGCCGGTCCGGCGACCAGTACTCGGCCCGGCGGACCTCGACGTCGTTGAACGCGTCCACGAGCAGCACGCCGCGCCGCGCGGCCAGCTCCTTGATCGCCGCCGTCAGCAGCACGCCCCGGCGGTGGACGGTGCGGCCGAACGGCAGCCGCTGCGACGGGTCGGCCCCGCTGAGCAGCACCAACCGCACCCCGGCCGACGCGCACCGCTCGACCGCCTGCCCGGTCAGCCGGACCAGCCGGGCCAGGTCGACCCCGGGCCGCATCATGTCGTTGCCGCCGCCGTTGAGGGTGATCAGCGTGGGCGCGGGCGTGAGGGCCAGCGCCGCGTCGAGCTGGCCGGTGACGATCGGCTCCAGCAGGCGGCCCCGGACGGCGAGGTTGGCGTAGTGGACCGTCTCGCCGAGCGCGACGGCCAGCCCCTCCGCCACCAGGTCGGCCCAACCCCTTGGCGTGCCGTCGGGGCGCTCGTCGCCGACCCCTTCGGTGAAGCTGTCGCCGATGGCCACGTATCGCACTGCCGGTGCCTCCCCCTGCTGGAACGTCACCGCCAGCATATGAGGCGCCCTGGCGTGACTCAGCACACCTGCTTGGCGGCGAGCACCCGGCGCACGGCCTCGTCCACGCGGGCCTGCGGCAGGGCGCCCGAGGCGACCGCGCCTTCCAGGTGGTCGAGCACCTCGCCCACGCGGCCGCCCGACGACCACAGCGCGATGTCCGCGCCGGCCGCGAGCGCCTGCGTGACCGCGTCGGGCAGGCCGACCCGGTCGGTCACCGCGCGCATCGCGCCCAGGTCGTCTGTCATCGCGGGACCCGTGAAGCCGAACTCGCCGCGCAGCAGCGCGTACGCCTCCGGGCTGAGGGTGGCGGGCACGCCGCCGGTCAGGCCGGGCACGTCGATGTGGCCCAGCATCACCACCACGTCGCCGAACCGCGGCAGGTGCCGGTACGGGACGAGGTCGGTGTCGCGCAGCGCGGCCAGCGGGGGCGAGGTGACCGCGCCGAGGTGCGAGTCGCCCGTCGTGTTGCCGTGGCCGGGGAAGTGCTTGACCACCGGCGTGACGCCCGCGTTGTGCAACCCCTCGGCGAACGCCAGCGCGTACCCCAGCGCGGTGTTCGGGTCCGGGCTGAACGAGCGGTCGCCGATGACCGTGCGGTCGGGTTGGCCGCTGGTGTCCAGCACGGGCGCCAGGTCGGTGGTCACGCCGCGCTCGCGCAGCGCGAGGCCCCGGTCCCGGGCGACCGCGCGGACCTCGTCCGGCGACAGGTCGGCCGCCATCCGCCGGGCGCTGGGCATCGAGCCGTCCAGCGCCTCCAGCCGCTGCACCCGCCCGCCCTCGTCGTCCACGGCGACGGTCAGCGGGAGGGCGGACGCGGCGTGCACGGGCGCGAGCGCGCTGGCGCTGAGCAGGCCGACGTCGTCACCGCCGATGAAGATCCCGCCCACCTGCTCGTTCCGCACGACGGTGAGGGCGTCGGCGGGCCCGCGCGGGTCCACTCCGACGACGAGGGACTGCGCCAGCCGGGCCCGCAGCGGCAGCGCGGCGATCTTCTCGGCGCACGGGTCCACCACCGGGGGCGGCGGCTCGACCGTCGTGGACGACGGCGACGGTGACGGCGGCGCGGTCGAGGACGACGTCGACAGGGCCGCGGGTCGCGTCGGCCGGTCGCTGAGCGCGGAGGTCACCACGGCGAGCGACCCGGCGACCACCGCGCCGACCGCCACGACCACCAGCATCGCCGACGTGCCGAGCCCGCGGCCACCGGTGCGCCTCACCGGCGGTCGCCTCCGTCGTCCGACGGGCGCCGACCCGGTCGGCGCGTTACCGCGTGCACAGTGCTCACTCCCACGTCCTCGCCCGCTCGGCGGTGAGTTGCCCATCGTGCGGCGGGCCATCCGGGCCCGCAACCCCGGCGCGACCGAGGCCGCCGTCACATTCCGCGTCACGAGGCATCACGGCCATCGTATCCGTTGCTCGGATCGTGCCTGAAGGGCCGCGTTTTGTCAGCGCGGGAGATCGACCGCGATTTCGCGGTGATGGTGGAATATGAATCTTCGTCGGGGCCGGTGGATCGCGGTGATGATTATGGCCGTCGGCTTTCCGCCGGTCAGAGGGGCCACCACCGCCGTTTCGATCGCGGCGCGTGATCGGGCACGAGCGCGTTGGCCGCGTCCCTGGTGCCGGGGTGGTCGGGGCCGAGGCGTGCCGTGCGCTCGGCCACCACGCGGCGGCACAGGGCGGCTGCCTCCGCGTCCCGCCCGGTGCGGGCCAGGGCGCGGGCCACGGTCAGCGCCAGGTCGTCCTCGCGGATGGTCGGCGGGTCGACCAGGGCCTCGCGGGTGATCCGGTCGCACGCCTCGCCGAGCCGGGCGTCCGGCGGGCCGTCGGCGAGTTGGGCCTCGGCGAGGGCCCGTGCCGAGGCCCAGTCCTGCTCCCTGGCGGCCCGAGCCCAGCCGGTGGCGTCGCCGTGCTCCATGAGGTCGAGGACGGAGTGGCCCTCGGGTCTGCGGTAGAGGTAGCCGGCGCGGAAGGCCAGCCACCGCGCGCGGTTCATCGTCGCCAATAGCGGCGCCATGTCCGCGGCGCACTGCGCGTCCGTGGGTTCCGGCACGAGGGTGATCGTGTGCTCGTCGTCGACGGGAGTGGCGTCGTCGAGCAACGTGCCGACGAAGTCGCGCGCGCCGCCGTTGAGGACGGCTTTCGCGTGCGCGCGGCCGAGCGCTTTCCCGATTCCGCAAGCGAGGAAGAGGCTGTTCCACTCCTCGCGGATTCGGAGGAGGTTGTCGACGTCGAAGTACTCCGCAGGCGGTGGGCCGTGCCACAAGTGGTGGAATGCGGCGTAGTCGACGCGGGTGTCGCGGGCCCGGTGCACGTTCGACGACAGTTCGGCGGGCACCAGGCGGCGAATGGCTTCGTCGGATCCGATGAGAAGCGGGAAGTGCGCGGGGAACCGGATGAACAGCGGCCGTCCCGCGGGTAATCGTCGCGGGCGTCGGGCGGCGGTGACCACCACGCCGTGCTCGTCCATCGTGACGAAATCCTCGTGCGGGTCGCGGAACAGGTCGTCCAAGGGGACGCAGGAGAACCGCGGTCCCAGCGAGCAGGCCAGGTCCGCCGGTCGGGACGCCTCGTGCCACCGGGCCGCGTCCGGGTGCCGTTCACGCAGCTCACGCCAGTCGACCGGACCGGACAGCAGGACCACGCCGTCCCGGTCGACCAACAGTCGCACCAGCAGTCGGAACAACTCGAACCGGGGTGTCCGGCCGGTGCGCGCGGTTATCTCGGTGAGCGGGACGGTCCTCTCGGGTAACGCCAGGTCACGTCGACGCAGGACGAAACCGGAATCGCTCACCAGCGCATGCTAGCGGGTGTGATTCGGACCACGACCGGGCGCGCGGGAATGGTGGTCGGACAATTTCGCCGCGCTGTAGTGAAACTTTTGCGCGCCGCGAACCGCCCGGATACTACTGTTCGGGCCATGGCGAGAGGACGCGTCACCCGCGAGGACTGGACGATGGCGGCGCTGCGCGCCCTGGCCCGGGGCGGGGTGGCGGCGGTGGCCGTCGACGTGCTCGCCGGGGAGCTCGGCATCACGCGCGGGAGCTTCTACTGGCACTTCAAGGACCGCGAGGCCCTGCTCGTGGCGGCGGTGGAGCTGTGGGAGCAGCGCACCACCGCCGACTTCATCGCCCGGCTCGCGTCGCTCGACGACCCGGAGGACAAGCTCCGCGAAGGGCTGCGGACGGCGCTCGGCGCGGAGGTCGTCCCCGGCCTGGAGCCCGCGCTCGTGGCGCACGCCGACGACCCCGTGATCGCGCCGGTGCTGACCAGGGTGATCGAGCGGCGGATCGCGTTCCTCGCCGAGATCTACGCCGAACTCGGCCTCACGCCCGCGGTGGCACGTCGACAGGCGGTCCTGGCCTACGCGGCGTACCTCGGCTGGGCGGAGCTGCGCCGCGTCGCCGCCGGGGTGGTGCCCGAGGTCGCGGTGGAAGGTCCGCGCGGGCGGGCGGGCCTGAAGCACCTCATCGACCGGCTGGCCGCCGTCCGCTAGTGCTCTGAGCGGGATGGTTCACCGGGTGGGTGCTCACCGCGGCAGCACCGGCCCGGTGCCTTGCAGGCGCGCGAAAATCGCGTGACCGTCCCAAGGGCACTGGTGACACTCACGCCATGACCGGTTCCGCACTGCCCCGACTGCTTCGACCGCGTGCCCTGAGGCCCGGGGATCTCGTGGTCATCGCATCGCTGTCCGGTCCGCTGCCGGCCGCTCACGAGCCCAACGTCGAGCGGACGGTGGCCGTGCTCGAACGGATGGGATTCCGCGTGCGCCGGGCTCCGCTGCTCGAAGCAGGGCGGCGCCATTGGTGGAGCGCGGCCACGCCGGCGGAGATCGCCGGGGAGCTCAACGGGCTTCTGCGTGATCCCGAGGTGCGCGCGATCATCGCGAGTGACGGTGGCCAGACGGCGCTCGGCTACCTCGACCTGATCGACGTCGAGGCGATCAGGGCCGACCCCAAGCCGATCCTGGGCTACAGCGACCTCTCGCTGCTGCACCTGGTGCTCTACGCGCGCACGGGTCTGGTCGGGTTCCACGCCGACATGGCGGTCCCCGGCTTCGGCGGGCACTGGCAGTCCGCGCCCGTGGCGCGCCGAGCGGAACTCGAGGAACTCTACTCCAGGTTGCTGACCGGTACCGCGGCGATCGGTGCGCTGCCCGCGAGCCCGTCGTGGGAGTGCTGGCGTCCTGGTCGTGCCGAAGGTCGGCTGATCGGCGGGGTGATCAATCGCATCGTGCTGGCGCAGGCGACGCGTTTCGCGCTGCCGATCGAGTGGTTCGAGGGCGCGGTGCTGTTCTGGGAGGAGATGGGCGGCCTGGCCTCGCATGTCTGGAGCTACCTGCAGGTGATGCGACACTGCGGCATCCTCGATCGGATCTCCGGCATGGTCATCGGGGTTCCGCGCGAGATCAGCGGACTGGAACCCGGCGCGTCACCGACCCTGTCCGAGATAGTCCTCGACGTCCTCGGCGACCGTGACCTCCCGGTTTTGGGCAACGTCGAGTTCGGGCATGCCGGCCCGAACCTGCCGATGCCGGTCGGCATCCGCGTCGGTCTCGACGCGCGGCAGCGGACGTTGTCGCTGCTCGAACCGGCGGTAGGGCCGCACGCGACGACGGGACTGGTCGGCTGAGCGCTGCGGAGCGGTGAACCGACCACCCCCGGGGCCCGACTCGCGCTGTGGTCTATTGACATACAGGACTGTATGGATAAAACATACAGTCGTGTATGGACAACGGGGAGGGTGGTCGGAGCCATGGCGCACCGGGCGTTGAAGGTGTTCCGGATCGGCGCGTGGGCGTGGGTCGTCACGGGTGTGGGCCACCTGGCCACCGCGGCGCTGCTGGCGTCACGCCCCGAGGACCCCGCCGCGAGTTCCGCCCTCGTGGCGATGCGCGAGTACGGCACGGAGATCGCCGGTGTCCGGCGCAGCCTGCTCGACCTCGACCGGGGCATGTCGCTCGTCATGGCCGCCGCGCTGGTCTTCGGTGGCCTGGTGTGCGTGCTCGTCGCGCGGTCGGCGCCGGACCTGGTCACGCGGTCGCGATCGCTGAGCGGCCTGTGCCTGGCGGCGTCCCTGGTCGTGCTCGGCCTGTCCGTGTGGCTGCTGCCCGCGCCGCCCATCGTCCTGTTCACGATCGCCTGCGCGGCGTTCGGCCGAGTCCTCGCCACGGCCCGGCCGGAAGTTTCCGCGCGGCCCGCATGACCACCCGAACGCGTCGCGACCGCGTGCTATACCTGAAGTGCCACAAGGGGAACAGCTCCGGCTGAGCACGGGAGGCAGGACGTCATGGTCGCGCACGTGGTCGTCGTCGGCGCGGGTGTCTACGGCGCGGCGGTGGCCGCCTCGCTGACGAGGAGAGGCGCCCGGGTCACCGTGGTCGACGCGGGCGCGCCCGGCGGCGGCACGTCCGGCGCGACGTTCTCGTGGACGAACTCCTGCGGCAAGCAACCCCGCTCGTACCACGACTTCAGCGTGACGGGCATGCAAGCCCACCGGCGGTTGGCGGCCGACGTGCCGCACGGCGACTGGTACCACGAGACCGGCAACCTGGAGTGGGCCGCCACCGCCGCCGACCGGGCGGAGCTGAGCCGGAAGGTCGCCGGTGTCCTCGACTACGGCTACGAGGCGCGGTGGCTCGACCGGGCCGAGGCGTTGGACCTCGAACCCGACCTGGACCCGGCCGCGCTGCCCGACGACGGGATCGCGTACTTCCCGCGCGAGGGCTGGGTCGAGCCGACCCGGCTGATCGGGCACCTGCTGTCGACGGCCGCCGGCGCGGAGGTCGTGCGCGACGACGCGGTGACGGACCTGGAGGTGGTGGCGGACTCGGTGCGCTCGGTCGGGCTCGCCTCGGGACGGCGGCTGCGCGCCGACGCGGTGGTGGACTGCGCCGGGCCGCAAGCCGCGCGGATCGCGGAACTGGCCGGGTTGGCGCTGCCGATGCGCAACACCCGCGGTGTGCTCGTCTACACCTCGCCGGTCGCGGTGGCGGTGGCACGGGTCGTCCACGCGCCGCACGTCCACCTGCGCCCGGACGGCGGTGGGCGGCTCTTGCTGCACACCCCCGAGGTCGACGACGCGGCCCGCGCGTCCGACACCGGCGAGATCAGCGTGGAACCCTCGGCGGTGGAGGAGGTGGTAGAGGCGGGCCGTGCGCTCTACCCCGGCGTCCGCGCGGCGTCCGTGGAGAGCGTCCGGGTAGGGGAGCGGCCCATCCCGTTCGACGGCCTGCCGGTGCTGGGCCGGGTGCTCGAACTGCCGAACTTCCACTTCGCGGTCTCGCACAGCGGCGCGACGCTGTGCCTGCACGCGGGCGACCTGGTGGCGGCCGAGGTCCTGGGCGAGGACCGCGACGA
Source organism: Actinosynnema sp. NPDC049800 (assembly GCF_040656635.1). Classification (NCBI taxonomy): domain Bacteria; kingdom Bacillati; phylum Actinomycetota; class Actinomycetes; order Pseudonocardiales; family Pseudonocardiaceae; genus Actinosynnema; species Actinosynnema sp. NPDC049800. The sequence goes on from NZ_JBFAMT010000037.1 coordinate 41,409, forward strand.
CGCCCTGGCCCCGTTCCGGTTCGAACGATCCGCTGCCGCCGAACGATCCGCTGCCGCCGAACGGCCCGCCACCCTCCAGTGAGGACCGGCGCGGCGTTGACTAGGCTCCGCAACGTGACCATGACCGATGTGGTGACCCGATTCCTGGACGGCGCCATCCACGCGTTCGACTTCCCCGATGGCGCGGTGGCGGACTCGGTCGCCGTGTTCGAGCTCCCGACCGGGGTCGAGCCGGACGGCCACGACGTGGCGCCGGACCTGGGCCGCGCGGTGTACGCGACCGGTGACGAGGTGGTGTGCGTCGACCGGGCCGGCAAGGCGTTGTGGCGGTGGGGTTTCGGCCCCGGTTCCGCGCGGCGGGCCGCGTCGGCGGCGAACTGCCGGTTCTCGGCCGACGGCACGGAGGTGTGGCTCTACCTGCCCGACGCCATGGCGGGACGCGGGCCGGACCGGTGGGTCGTCCTCTCCGCCGCGACGGGTGACCTGACCGCTGCGGCGGAGCTTGCCTGCGCCGGGCACGGCGGGAGCCAGTTCGCCCACCCGGACGGCGTGCACGTGCTGCTCGACGTCGGCGAGGGGCAGGACGGTTCGCAGGTGTACCGCGGTCGTCTCGTGCCGGACGGCCTCGACGTGGCCGCCTACCCCTGGTCCGACCGCAGCCTGGTGGACCTGGCTCCCGACGGCGGCCACTTCATGACCGTCCACCACGAGCAGGAGGACGTCGCCTTCCACACCCACCCCGACGGCGAGGTCGTCGTCCGGGTGCCGGTGGAGTCGTTCGGCCACGACCCCGAGGAGGTGTACGTGGAGTGGGCCGGCGGCTACCTCGACGCGGACACCGCGATCGTCGTCCTCGGCGGTGAGACCGAGGACGAGGAGGAGTGGCACCTGCACCACCTCGTGGACGTGCGCACCGGAGAGGTGCGCGGCACGCTCGACACCCCGTCCCGCGACGCTTACGACGTCGAGCCGCGCGGCGACGGGTCGTGGCTCAGCACGGACGACGACGGCCGGCCACGACGTCACACCCGCTGAGGGTCTTCGGTCAGCCGTAGCGGTGATGCCGCGGTCGATGGCGCGGCCTCCGGTTCGGTGGCACTGTCGCGCTGCCCGCGGACCGTGCGACCGGCGGAGGACGTCTTGGCGGACCACGCGAACGGCGGGCTGCTCCGGCAGCTGACCAGCCGCCAGATCGGCATGATCTCGCTCGGCGGCACCATCGGCACGGGGTTGTTCCTCGGTTCCAGCCTCGCCATCTCGATGGCCGGCCCGGCGGTCGTGCTGGTCTACCTGGTGGGGGCGCTCGCCGCCGTCGCGGTGGCTTACGCGGTGGCCGAGATGGTCGTGGTGCACCCGCAGGCGGGCGGGTTCGGCGCGGTCGGCGCGCGGTACGCCGGGCCGTTGGTCGGGTACGTCCAGCGGTGGTGCTACTGGGCGACCCAGGTGATCACGGTCGGCGGCGAGGTGGTCGCGGCCGGGCTCTACGTCCGGTACTGGTGGCCGCAGGTGCCCTTGTGGGCGTCGGTCTGCCTGTTCTCGGTGGCGATCCTGGGCGTCAACTTCGCGGCCGTGCGGCTGTTCGGCGAGGTCGAGTACTGGTTCGCGATGGTCAAGGTGACGGCGCTGGTCGTCTTCCTCGTGCTCGGCGTGCTCTACGTGGTGTTCGGGCTGCCGGGGCAGGACGCGGCCGGGCTGTCGGCGTGGACGGACCACGGCGGGTTCATGCCCAACGGGCTGACGGGCGTGCTGCTGGCGGTCAGCGTGGCGACGTTCAGCTACGGCGGGGTGGAGTCGGTGGCGATGACGGCCGCCGAGTCGCGCAGCCCGGTCCGTGACATCCCGCGCGCGGCCCGGCGGGTGGTGCTGCGGCTGGGGTTGTTCTACGTGCTGGCCACCGGGATCATCGTGGCGATCGTGCCGTGGACGGAGGCGGCGGCGGTCGACGGGGTGGCGGAGAGCCCGTTCGTGGCGCTGTTCGCCTCGATCGGCGTCCCGGCCGCCGCCGGCCTGATGAACCTCGTCATCCTCACGGCCGCGCTGTCCGCCGCGAACACCACGCTCTACCTGGCGTCGAGGACGATGCACTCGCTCGCACTGGACCGCTACGCGCCGAAGGCACTCGCCGCCGTGACCGATCGGGGCAGCCCGGTGAACGCGGTGCTCGCGTCGACCGCCGGCCTGGCCGCCGCGGCGGTGGCCGCCGCGCTGTCGCCGGACGCGGCGTTCCCGGTGCTGCTCGGCATCGCGCTGTTCAGCGGCATGGTGGCGTGGATGCTGATCTTCGTGAGCCACCTGGCGTTCCGGCGCGCCCGCCGCGGCCTGCCGCCCGCGTCGGTCCGGTTGCCCGGCGCGCCGGTGACCTCGGTGCTGAGCCTGCTGTACGTGGTGCTGGTGGTGGTGGCGACGGCGTTCACCGAGGCGTTCGGCCCGGCGTGGCGGGTCGGCGTGCCGTTCGTGACCCTGGTGCTGCTGTCGTACCCGCTGGTGCGGTGGCGCCGGTCGGCCCGCGACCGACCGGCCGAGGACTACACCGAGTCGATGTAGCCGTGGGCCACGATCCGCCGGGCCGCTTCGCCGTACCCCTCCGGGTCGTCCAGCGCGAGCGTGCCGAGGCCGTCGACGTACCGGTTGAACATGCAGAACGCCGCCGCGATCAGCACGGTGTCGTGGATCTCCACGTCGGTGGCGCCGTGCGCCCGGGCCGCGTCGACCAGGTCGATGGTGACCTTGAGGCCCGACTGCTGCGTCGCGCCCGCGATCCGCAGCAGCGCCCGCAGCTTCTCCGACACCGGCGCGGTGTCGAGGTCGTCCCGCACCTGCTCCACCAGGGCCATGCCCTCGTCGAGTTGCGCGGCGGCGAACGCCGAGTGCGAGTCACCGCAGAACCGGCACGAGTTCAACCTCGACACGTAGGCCGCGATCAGCTCGCGCTCGCCGGCGGGCAGCGAGTTCGGCGAGCGCAGCAGGACTTCGGCCAACTCGTTGAGCGGCTTGGCCGTCTCCGGCCGGAACTTCATCAGGCCCCGGATGCCGGGGAACAGGGTCTCGTCCATGCCGAGATCGATGTGCGCCATGGTGTTCACGCTAGCCGTTCACCGACCGCTCGGGGGGCGGTCGGTGAACGGCGGCACTGCGTGATCCCGCAGTGGACGGCCCGAGCCCGCCGCGATGGGTGCGACGGGACCCGGGCGCGGTGGCACTACTTGGCGTGGCCGCGCAGCGCGAGCAGCACGGCGCCCGTCGTCAGGCCGTAGCCGACCGTGTGGCCGAACAGGCTGACCCACTGGGGACCTTCGACGACGAACACCATCTCGCTCATCATCGGGTCGGCGGTCACGCTCAACCACAGCGGCATGATGATCAGGGCGCCGAGGATCCAGAGCACCGCGCCGTAGAGCATGCTCGCGATGTAGACGGGCGGCATCATGCCCAGGTTGCGGGTCAGGACGCCGAAGCCGGCGCCGGCGATCGCGGAGATCACCATGTGGACGATGAAGCCGACGAAGGCGTTCTCGACGCCGATCAGCATGCCGACCATCGGCAGGGAGCCCAGACCGGCCATCAACAGCCCGAACACGAGGCCGCCGGCGAGTCCGGCCATCGCCCCGTTCCGGATGGGGGACTCAGACCTCGTGGTCGTCGAGGCAGCGATTGTCGCGGACACGATCAGCTCCTTTTGTCAGTTGTAGGGCATGGTCGGGAACCAGCCGATCCCGAAGATCGACGGGACGCGGACGTCCCAGTACACGAGCAGGAACACACCGAGCGAGATGAGCAGCGCCGCGCTGACCACGGTCGAGCGGCGGCTGTTGGAGCCGAACCACCGCAGGAACCGGCCCTTGGTGCCGAGGGCGAGCGCCGCGAACACGATGGTGACGAGCAGGACGTTGCCGACGGACTGGAGCACGAACGTGCCCGCGCCGAAGAGCGGGTTGCCGGAGTCGACGGCGGAGCGGAACAGCTTGATGAACATCGGGTAGGGCCGGCCGATGAGGAACGCGCCGACCAGCGCGCCGAGCACCACCACCCGGGCCACCGGCCGGTCGCGGAACACGTCGGGCAGCACGCCGAGGGCGGCGAGCCCGAGGTAGGCCATCGCCAGGCCGACGAGACCGAACACCACGGCCGACTGCACCAGCCGCACGGGCATGTCGCCGATCATCGCGCCCGACAGCTGCGGCAGGCCCGGCCCGATGAGCACGCCGACCGCGCCGTAGACCGCCGACACGCCGACCATGCCCGCGGTGAAGAAGCCCAACGGCCGCAGCAGTGACCGCAGCGTGCCCTGGGAGGCCCCGCCGGCTTCGCTCATCGGTCCGATCGACGCCGCCATGGCGATGTTGCACGCGGTGAACGTGCCCGCGAGCCCTGAGACGAACGCGAACACCAGGCCGGCGGCGGTGCCCGCGATCGAGGCGCTCGCGGCGTCCTCGCCGAGCAGCGCGTTGGCGACGTTCGCGCCGATCACGTGGTCGACGAACTCGTAGGACCACAGCACGGACAGCAGCACGCCGGCGATGACGCTGCCGACGATCAGCCGTCCCGGTCTGGTGATCCGGTCGGTCCCGATGACGGGCCGGTGGGCCATGGGCGTTCACCTCGCTGCGGTGGCGGAGCTCTCTTCGGTCGACTCAATGTCCTTGGCCGCGCGCCGGTCCGACAACTTCCATGCTGCTGTCCTGCGCCACCGTCGCGGCGGGCGACCGCGGCGCGACGGGGCCGTCCGGCGCGCGGGAAACACCCGGCGGAACCACCGGGTCATCGCGAATGCCAGTACCGCGGATACCAGGATGAGTGTTGGCGCGCGCCTTGTCGGCGAGCGCGGCGGCATTGAAGCCGAATCGCGTCGCCGGTGCCAGTGGCACGATCGGAAACCCGATGCGTGGTCGACGGAAGCGCTATGCGCCGGTAGCCGGGCCGTGCGGAACCGAGGTACGTTCGGGCCGTCCTTTCTCCACCGCCGGGGAACAACTGAGCGACGCTGCGGTGGTCGCGGGCCGAATTGCTTTCGTCCGGGAACCGTCTCGAATTCTCGCGAGCGGAACAGGGTGACCCGATGGGTGGGGAAATGTCTCGTGGGGACGACCGGATCGCGATCGTCGGAATGTCCTGCCGGTTGCCCGGCGCGCCGGACACCGCGGCGTTCTGGCGGCTGCTGCGCGACGGCCTGGACGCGATCACCCCGCCGCCGCCCGGCCGGGCGGGCGACCTGCCCGCGGGCTTCCTGGACCGGGTCGACGCCTTCGACGCGGCGTTCTTCGGCGTCTCGCCCCGCGAGGCCGCCGCGATGGACCCGCAGCAGCGGCTGGCCCTGGAGCTGGCGTGGGAAGCCCTGGAGGACGCGCGGATCGTGCCCGGCACGCTCACCGACGGACGTGCGGGCGTGTTCATCGGCGCGACCTGGGACGACTACACCACGCTGAGCTACCCGGCCCACGTCACCCCGCACACGATGACCGGCACGAACCGGGGCGTCATCGCCAACCGCGTGTCGCACTTCCTCGGCGTGCGCGGGCCGAGCCTGACCGTGGACGCGGCGCAGTCGTCCGCGCTGGTCGCGGTGCACCTGGCGGTCGAGAGCCTGCGGCGCGGCGAGACGGCGCTCGCCCTGGCGGGCGGGGTGAACCTCAACCTCGCCGCCGGTCGCGAGACGAGCGGGATCGAGTTCGGCGGGCTGTCACCGGACGGTCGCAGCCACACCTTCGACGCCCGCGCCAACGGGTTCGCCCGCGGCGAGGGCGGCGGCGTGGTCGTGCTCAAGCCGCTGGCCAGGGCGCTCGCGGACGGCGACCCGGTGCACGCGGTGATCCTCGGCAGCGCGGTGAACAACGACGGACCGACCCGCAGCCTGACCACGCCGAGCGCCGACGCCCAGGCCCAGGTCATCGCCGACGCCCTGGCCGGCGCGGACGTCCGCCCCGACGACGTGCAGTACGTCGAGCTGCACGGCACCGGCACCCCGGTCGGCGACCCGGTCGAAGCCGCGGGCCTCGGCGCCGCGCACGCCGGGCGCACCACCGAGCTGCTCGTCGGCTCGGCGAAGACCAACGTCGGCCACCTGGAGGGGGCGGCGGGCATCGTCGGCCTGCTCAAGACCGTGCTGAGCATCCGCCACCGCGCCCTGCCCGCAAGCCTGAACCACGTCACGCCCAACCCCGACATCCCGTTCGACGCGCTGAAGCTGCGGGTCCAGACCGAGCTGACCCCGTGGCCGCGCGCCGACCGGCCGTTGATCGCGGGCGTGTCGGCCTTCGGCATGGGCGGCACGAACGCGCACGTGGTCCTCGCCCAACCCCCGGACCGGGAGCGGGCCGAGTCCGGACCGGCGTCGGGCGTGGTGCCGTGGGTGCTGTCGGGCCGCACCGAGCAGGCGCTGCGGGCGCAGGCCGGGCGACTGCGCGACCACCTCGCCGCCCACCCCGACCTGACGTCCGCCGAGGTCGGCCACGCGTTGGCGACCACCCGCACGCATTTCGCCCACCGCGCCGTGCTCCTCGGCCGAGCACCGCTCAATGCGCTCGCCGAGGGCCGCCCGGCGCCGGACCTGGTCACCGGCCGGGCCGCCGACCTGGGCCGGACCGCGTTCGTCTTCCCCGGTCAGGGCGCGCAGTGGGTCGGCATGGGCCGCGAGCTGTACGCGACCGAGCCGGTGTTCCGCGAGCGCATCGACGCCTGCGCCGCCGCGCTCGCGCCCCACACCGACTGGTCGCTGGTGGACGTCCTGCACGGCGACGCGCTGGACCGGGTCGACGTGGTGCAGCCGGCGCTCTTCGCGGTGATGGTGTCGCTGGCCGCGCTGTGGCGGTCCCACGGCGTGGAACCGGACGCGGTGGTCGGCCATTCCCAAGGCGAAATCGCCGCCGCGCACGTGGCCGGCGCATTGTCGTTGGCCGACGCGGCGCGCGTCGTGGCATTGCGCAGCCGCGCGCTGGTCTCATTGGCCGGACAGGGCGGAATGATTTCCGTCACACTTCCGGTCGATGAGGCCGAGCAATTCGTGGCGCGGTGGAATGGTCAGTTGACAGTTGCGGTGGTAAATGCGCCCGGCTCGGTCGTGGTGTCCGGCACGCCCGCCGCGCTGGCCGAGTTGTCGGCGGCGTGCGAGGCGGCCGGCATTCGGGCGCGCGCCATTCCGGTGGATTACGCCGCCCATTCGGCGCAGGTGTCCGCCATTCGGCGACGGCTGCTGGACGACCTCGCCGACGTGCGACCGCGGCGCGGCGACGTGCCGTTCTACTCGGCGGTCACCGGCGGGCCGCTCGACACCGCCGGCCTCGACGCCGACTACTGGTACCGCAACCTGCGCGAGCCGGTCCGCTTCGACCTGGCCACCGCCGCGCTGGCCGCCGACGGCCACGACGTGCTCGTCGAGGTGAGCCCGCACCCGGTGCTGGCGCCGACCCTGGACGTCCCGGTGGCCACCGGCACCCTCCGCCGCGACGAGGGCGGCCGGGCGGAGTTCCTGGCCGCGTTGGGCCGGGTGTTCGTGGCGGGCGGGCACGTCGACTTCACGCCCGCGTTCCCGGCGGGGGTGGAGCCTGCCGACCTGCCGACCTACGCGTTCCAACGCCGGCGGCACTGGCTCGGCGACGTCACGCCCGAAGCGCCGGCCGGACCGACCGCCGATCCGGCCGACCAGGTCACCGCCGCCATCGCCGCGGTCCTCGGGCACGCCGACGCGGCCGAGATCGACCCGACGCTGACGTTCAAGGACCTGGGTTTCGACTCCGTGATGGGTGTCGCGCTGCGCGACCGCATCAACAGCGCGCTCGGCCTGCGGCTGCCGTCCGGCCTGATCTACGACTACCCGACGCCCGCGGAACTGGTGGCGCACGTGGGTGACGGCGTCGCGGACGTGCCGGACGTCGTGGCGGCGGTGGACGACGACCCGATCGTCATCGTGGGGATGGGGTGCCGGTTCCCCGGCGGCGTGGCGTCGCCGGACGACCTGTGGCGCCTGGTCACCGCCGAGGTGGACGCGATCGGCGACTTCCCGGCCGACCGCGGCTGGGACCTCGCCCGGCTGCACGACCCGGAGCTGCGCAGCGGCGGCACGAGCGCCGTGGCCAAGGGCGGGTTCCTGGCCGACGCGGGCGGGTTCGACGCCGCGTTCTTCGGGATCTCGCCGCGCGAGGCCGTGGCGATGGACCCGCAGCAGCGCCTGGTGCTGGAGACGGCGTGGGAGACGTTCGAGCACGCGGGCATCGACCCGACCTCGTTGCACGGCAGCCGCACCGGCGTGTTCACCGGCATCTGGTCCTCCGGGTACGCGGTCGGCGCGCCGGTGCCCGAGGACGTCGAGGGCTACCTGGTCACCGGCACGGCGACGAGCGTGACGTCCGGCCGCGTCGCCTACCACCTGGGTCTGCGCGGACCGGCGCTGTCGATCGACACCGCGTGCTCGTCGTCCCTGGTGGCGATCCACCTGGCGGCGCAGGCGCTGCGGGCCGGCGAGTGCGACCTGGCGTTGGCCGGTGGCGTGACGGTGATGGCGACGCCGGTCATCTTCACCGAGTTCTCGCGGCAGCGCGGGCTCGCGCCGGACGGCCGCAGCAAGCCGTTCTCCGCTTCCGCCGACGGCACGAGCTGGGGCGAGGGCGCGGGTCTGGTGCTGTTGGAGCGGTTGTCGGACGCGCGTCGGCGTGGTCATCGGGTGTTGGCGGTGGTGGCCGGTTCGGCGGTGAACCAGGACGGTGCGTCGAACGGGTTGACCGCGCCGAACGGGCCGTCTCAGGAACGCGTGATCCGGCAGGCACTGGCGAACGCCGGGCTGGCACCGTCCGATGTGGACGCGGTGGAGGCGCACGGGACTGGTACGACGTTGGGTGATCCGATCGAGGCGCAGGCGCTTCTGGCGACTTATGGTCAGGATCGTTCGGTGCCGTTGTGGTTGGGTTCGGTGAAGTCGAACATCGGCCACACGCAAGCCGCGGCGGGTGTCGCGGGTGTGATCAAGATGGTGATGGCCTTGCGGCACGGTGTGCTGCCGCGGACGTTGCACGTGGACGAGCCGACGCCGCACGTGGACTGGACGGCAGGCGACATCCGGCTCCTCACCGAGTCCGCCACCTGGCCCGACACCGAACGTCCCCGGCGCGCGGCCGTCTCGGCGTTCGGGATCAGCGGCACGAACGCCCACCTCGTGCTCCAGCAGGCGCCGGACGCCGTCGTGCCGCGGGTCGGCGAAGTCCGGACGGTGCCGTGGCTGGTGAGCGCGAAGACCGAGGCGGCACTGCACGCCCAGGTCGAACGGCTGCGCGAGCACGCGCTCACGCACCCGGACGTGCCGGTCGCCGCGATCGCCGGTGAGCTGGCCACCCGTGCCCGGTTCCGCCACCGCGCCGTGCTGGTCGGCGCGGATCGGGCCGAACTGCTCGCTGCCCCGCCACCGCCCGCCCCGCCGGCCACCACCGGCGACCTGGTGTTCGTGTTCCCGGGTCAGGGCGCGCAGTGGGTCGGCATGGGCCGTGACCTGTATGCGTCGGAGCCGGTGTTCCGGGATGCGGTCGACGCGTGCGAGAGGGCGCTCGCGCCGCACGTCGACTGGTCGTTGGTCGAGGTGTTGAACGGCGGGGCGCTGGACCGGGTGGATGTGGTGCAGCCCGCGTTGTTCGCGGTGATGGTGTCGTTGGCCGCGCTGTGGCGGTCGTTCGGTGTCGAGCCGGCCGCGGTGGTGGGGCACTCGCAGGGTGAGATCGCGGCGGCGCAGGTCGCCGGGGCGCTGTCGTTGGAGGACGCGGCGCGGGTGGTTGCGTTGCGCAGCAAGGCTTTGGTCGCGATCTCCGGTCTCGGCGGCATGGTGTCGGTGTCGTTGCCGCCGGATTCCGGGTTGTTGTCACACTGGGGTGATCGGCTGACGGTCGCCGTGGTGAACTCGGCGTCCACGGTGGTCGTGTCGGGTGAACCGGGCGCGTTGGACGAGCTGCTGGAGCTGTGTGAACGGGAGGGCGTGCACGCCCGGCGGATCCCGGTGGACTACGCGGCGCACTCGGCACAGGTGGAGGCGGTTCGGGAGCGGTTGCTCGCCGACCTCGCGGACATCGGCCCGCGGCCGGCGCGGATCCCGTTCTACTCCACGGTGACCGAGGGGCTGGTCGGGACCGTCGATGCCGGGTACTGGTACCGGAACCTGCGGGAGCCGGTGCGGTTCGACCGTGCCGTCCAGGCGTTGACGGACGCCGGGCACGACGTGTTCGTGGAGGTCAGCCCGCACCCGGTGCTGGTGCCCACCCTGGACGTCACGGTCGCCACCGGCACGCTGCGCCGAGACCGGGGCGGGCCCGGGGAGTTCCTCGCGGCGGCCGGCCGGCTGTTCGTCGCGGGCGTGGACGTCGACTGGACTCCCGCGCTGCCGCCGGCCGGTCGCGCGGACGTGCCGACCTACGCCTTCCAGCACGAGCCGTACTGGCTCACGTCCACCGCGCCCACCGCGGACCCGTGGCGGTACGAGGTCACGTGGACGCCCGTCACGCCCACCTCGGCTCCGGCCGGGCGGTGGCTGGTGCTGCGGCCCGACGGCGGGCACCCGTGGGTCGACGCGGCGGTGGAGGCGTTGCGGGACAGCGGCGTCGAGGTGGTCGAGACGGCGCAGCGGGTCGACGGCGTGCTGTCGTTCCTGGCGCTGGACGAGTCGCCGCACCCGGACCACCCGGCCGTGCCGGTCGGCCTGGCGCGGACGTTGGCCGCCGTGCGGGACCTCGACGCCCCGCTGTGGTGCGTGACGAGCGGCGCGTTCGACGATCGCCCGCGACAGGCGCTGGTGTGGGGACTGGGCACGTCGGCCGCGCTGGAGTTCCCCGACCGGTGGGGCGGGCTCGTCGACGTCCCGGCGACCCCGGACGCGTCGGGCGTGCGCCGCCTGCTCGCCGCGATCGTCGGCCGGGAAGACCAGGTGTCGATCCGCGCCGAGGGCGTCTTCGCGCGCAGGCTGCGCCGGGCCCGGCCCACCCCGGCGGTCCGGGCGTGGCGGCCCGAGGGCACCACCCTGATCACCGGCGGCACGGGCGCGCTCGGCGCTCAGGTGGCCCGCTGGCTCGCCGGCCAGGGCGCCGAGCACGTGGTGCTGGTCAGCCGCGGCGGGCCGGACGCCCCCGGCGCGACCGGGCTGCGCGACGAGCTGGCCGCCGCCGGCACGCGGGTCACGGTGGCCGCGTGCGACGTGGCGGACCGGGCGGCGCTGGCGGCGTTGCTGGACGAGGTCGGCGACGTGCGGTCGGTGTTCCACGCGGCAGGCGTGATCAGGTCCGGTCGGCTGGCCGACGACGACGTGGCCGGTTTCGCCGACGTGATCACCGCCAAGGTCGCCGGCGCGACGCACCTGGCCGACCTGCTGCCCGACCTCGACGCGTTCGTGCTGTTCTCGTCGACGGCCGGCGTCTGGGGCGACGGGCACGGCGCGGCCTACGCGGCGGGCAACGCGTTCCTCGACGCCCTCGCCGCCCGGCACCGCGCCGAGGGCCGGGCGACCACGTCGGTGGCCTGGGGCATCTGGGCCGAGGGCGGCATGGCCTCGCTGGAGTCCGTGCAGCGGCAGCGGCGGCTGCTCGGCCTGGGCGAGATGCCGTCCGGGCGTGCGCTGGCGGCGTTGCGCGACGTGCTCGACCAGGACGTGCCGCACGCCGTGGTCACCCCGGTCGACTGGGCGGAGTTCGCCCCCGCCTACACCCGCGCGCGGCCGAGCAGGCTGCTCGCCGACCTGCCCGAGGCCCAGGGCCGGGAGGAACCGGTCGAGCCGGGCGTGACGTCCGACGTCGACGTGCTCGACGTGGTCACCACCCACACGGCGGCCGTGCTGGGCCACGCCTCGCCGGAGGCCGTCGACACCCGGCGGGCGTTCCGGGAACTCGGCTTCGACTCGCTGACCGCCGTCGAACTGCGCAACCGCCTCACCACCGCCCTGGGCAGGCGGCTGCCGTCCACCGTGGTCTTCGACCACCCCACGCCCGAACGGCTCGCCGCACACCTGCGCGGTGAGCGCGCGGCTCGTGCCACCACGGCCGCGGCGGCGACCGACGAACCGATCGCGATCGTCGGCATGGGCTGCCGGTTCCCCGGTGGCGTCGAGTCGCCGGACGACCTGTGGCGGTTGGTGTCCGAGGGCGTCGACGCCATCGGCGGGTTCCCCGAGGACCGCGGCTGGGACCTGGACGGCCTGTTCGACCCCGCGTCGGCCCGGCCGCGCACGTCGTCCACCCGGCACGGCGGGTTCCTGACCGACGCGGGCGGGTTCGACGCGGGGTTCTTCGGGATCTCGCCGCGTGAGGCGTTGGCGATGGATCCGCAGCAGCGGGTGTTGTTGGAGACGGCGTGGGAGGCGTTCGAGCACGCTGGGATCGACCCGACGTCGTTGCAGGGCAGTCGGACGGGCGTGTTCACCGGCATCTGGTCCACCGGGTACGCCGCCGGGTCGATCCCGGACGACCTGGAGGGCTACCAGGTCACCGGGACGGCGACCAGCATCGGCTCCGGCCGGCTCTCCTACCTGCTCGGCCTGGTCGGCCCGGCGCTGTCGCTGGACACCGGGTGCTCGTCGTCGCTGGTCGCGCTGCACCTGGCCGCGCAGGCGCTGCGGTCGGGCGAGTGCGATCTCGCGCTGGCCGGCGGGGTCACGGTCAACGCCACGCCGTCGTTGTTCACCGAGATGTCCCGGCAGGGCGCGAGCGCGCCGGACGGCCGCAGCAAGTCCTTCGCCGCCGCCGCCGACGGCGCCGGGTGGGCCGAGGGCGCGGGCCTGCTGCTGGTGGAACGACTGTCCGACGCCCGGCGCAACGGCCACCACGTGCTGGCCGTCGTGCGGGGGACCGCCGTCAACCAGGACGGCGCGTCGAACGGGTTGACCGCGCCGAACGGGCCGTCCCAGGAGCAGGTGATCCGGCAGGCCTTGGCGAACGCCGGGCTGTCACCGTCCGATGTGGACGCGGTGGAGGCGCACGGCACGGGCACCACGCTGGGTGATCCGATCGAGGCGCAGGCGCTCCTGGCGACCTACGGCCGGGATCGGTCCGAACCCTTGTGGCTGGGGTCGGTGAAGTCGAACATCGGTCACACGCAGGCGGCGGCGGGCGCGGCCGGCGTGATCAAGATGGTGATGGCTCTGCGGCACGGCGTGCTGCCGAAGACGCTGCACGTGGACGAGCCGACGCCGCACGTGGACTGGGAGGCCGGGAACGTCCGGCTGCTGACCGAGTCCGTCGCCTGGCCCGACGCCGAACGCCCTCGGCGGGCGGCGGTGTCCGCGTTCGGCATCAGCGGCACGAACGCGCACACGATCATCGAGCAGGCTCCGGAGGACGCGCGGCCGGTGGAGGCCGAGCAGCTGTGGCTGCTGTCGGCCAAGACGCCGGAGGCGCTGCGCGACCAGGCTCGGCGGCTGCGGGACTTCGTCGCCGAACACCCCGGGGACCACGACGAGATCGGACGCGTCCTGGCTGGTCGGGCGCGGTTCGATCACCGTGCGGTGGTGTTGGACCCGGCTGGTCTGGGTGCGTTGGCGGAGGGTCGGGAGCATCCGGGGTTGGTGACGGGCTCGGCGTCGGTGTTGGGCAAGTCGGTGTTCGTGTTCCCCGGCCAAGGTGCGCAGTGGGTCGGGATGGGGCGTGACCTCTACGCGTCCGAGCCGGTGTTCCGGGAGGCGGTGGACGCGTGTGAGCGGGCGTTGGCGCCGCACGTCGAGTGGTCGTTGGTCGAGGTGTTGAGCGGCGGGTCGTTGGATCGCGTGGACGTGGTGCAGCCGGCGTTGTTCGCGGTGATGGTGTCGTTGGCGGCGTTGTGGCGGTCTCGCGGCGTCGAGCCGGACGCCGTGGTGGGGCATTCGCAGGGTGAGATCGCGGCGGCGTACGTGGCCGGGGCGCTGTCGTTGGAGGACGCGGCGCGGGTGGTTGCGTTGCGCAGCAAGGCTTTGGTCGCGATCAGCGGTCGAGGCGGGATGGTGTCGGTGTCGTTGCCGCCGGACTCGGAGCTGTTGTCGGGGTGGGGTGCCAGGCTGAGCGTCGCGGTGGTGAACTCGGCGTCCGCGGTGGTGGTGTCGGGCGAGCCCGGCGCGTTGGACGAGCTGCTGGAGCTGTGCGAGCGGGAGGGCGTGCACGCCCGGCGGATCCCGGTGGACTACGCGGCGCACTCGGCCCAGGTCGAGGCGGTCCGGGAACGACTGCTCGCCGACCTGGCCGACATCGACCCCGCACCGGCCCGGATCCCGTTCTACTCCACGGTGGCGGACGGCTTGGTGGAGACCGTCGATGCCGCCTACTGGTACCGGAACCTGCGTGAACCGGTGCGGTTCGACCGGGCGGTCGATGCGCTGACGCAGGCCGGGCATGACGTGTTCATCGAGGTGAGCCCGCATCCGGTGCTGGTGCCCACGTTGGACGTCAGGGTCGCCACCGGCACGCTCCGGCGCGACCGCAGCGACTTCCGCGGCGCCCTGGCCACCCTGGTCGTGCACGGCTACCCGCTGCCCAAGCCGACCGCGGGGCGGATCGCGCTGCCGACCTACCCGTTCCAGCGCACGCGCTACTGGCTCCTGCCGGGCACCGGCGGGCCCACGCTGGGCCACCCCTTGCTGGACGCGTCCGTGGACCTGCCGGACGACCAGGGCGCGGTGCTCACCGGCCGCCTCTCGACCCGGACGCACCCGTGGCTGGCCGACCACGCCGTCAACGGGGCGGTGCTGCTGCCCGGCACGGCGTTCGCGGAACTGGCCGGCGAAGCGGGACGGGCGCTGGGCTGCCCGGTCGTCGCGGACCTCGTGCTGCACGTGCCGCTCACCGTGACCGAACGCCCGGCGCACGTCCAGGTGTCCGTGGGCGCGCCCGACCACGCGGATCGCCGACCGGTCACCGTGCACTCCCGCGTCGACGGCGAGTGGGTCCGCCACGCCTCCGGCACGCTCGACCGCGCGCAGGCCGCGTCCACTTCGGCGTGGGAGCCCACTGGAGAACAGGTCGACCCGGACGGCTTCTACGACTACCTCGCCGACCTCGGTTACGCGTACGGCCCGGCGTTCCGAGGCGTGCGGGCGTTGTGGCGCGGTGACGACGAGCTGTTCGCCGAGGTCCAGGTGCCGGACGGCGCCAGGTTCGGCCTGCACCCGGCATTGCTCGACGCCGCGCTGCAACCGGTGATCCTGCTGCACCCGGACGACCGCCTCCGCCTGCCCTTCTCGTTCACCGGCATCGCCGTGCACACGACGGGCGTCTCGGCCGCCCGCGTCCACCTGTCCCGCACCGGCTCCGACACCTACGCGGTCAGGGTGACCGACCTCGCGGGCGCACCGGTGGCCACGATCGACGCGCTGACCGTGCGACCCGCAGCCGCATCGGCGACCACGCTGCTGCGCACCGAATGGGTGCCGGTGGTGGAGTCCGCCCCCGTGCCCGTCCGCCTCGCGCCGCTGCTCACCGGTTCGGCCGACCCCGAGTCCGTGCACGACCTCACCCGACGGGCGCTCGGCCTGGTGCAGGAGTTCCTGGCGACCGACGACCGGACGCGCCTGGTGGTGCCGACCCGGGCGGACGACCCGGCGGGGGCGGCGGTCCGGGGGTTGGTCCGCAGCGCCGCGGCCGAGCACCCCGGCCGGTTCGTGGCGGTGGAGCTGGACGGCGACGCGACGGTGGCGCGGGCGGCGGAGGCGGCGGCCGTGGCGGGCGACGAGGTGGAGCTGGCGATCCGCGGTGACGCGGTCCTGGCGCCCCGCCAGGTGTCGTCCACGTCGCGGCCGGCGTCGGTCGACGGTCCGTGGCGGCTGGTCGAGTCGGGTACCGGCAGCCTGGACGACCTCACGTTCGCCGAGGTGGCCGAGGTGCCGTTGGAGCCGGGCCAGGTGCGGCTCGGGGTGCGTGCGGCGGGGGTGAACTTCCGGGACGTGCTCGTCGCGTTGGGGATGTACCCGGACCCGGCGCTGTTGGGCGGCGAGGCGGCCGGGACGGTCCTCGAAGTCGGGCCGGGCGTCACGCGGTGGCGGGTGGGCGACCGGGTGCTCGGTCTCGCGTCCGGCACGTTCGGGCCGCGGGCGGTCGCCGACGGGCGGGTGCTCGCGCCGGTCCCGGACGGCTGGTCCTTCGCGCAGGCCGCAGCGGTGCCGGTGGCGTTCCTGACCGCGTGGCACGGGCTGGTGGACCTCGGCCGCGTCCGGCCGGGCGATCGGGTGTTGATCCACTCCGGCGCGGGTGGTGTCGGCACGGCCGCGATCCAGCTGGCGCGGCACCTGGGCGCGGAGGTGTTCGCGACGGCGAGTCCGGGCAAGTGGGACGTGTTGCGTGGCTTGGGTGTGGCCGATGACCACATCGCGTCGTCGCGGACGTTGGAGTTCGAGCAGCGGTTCCCGCGGGTGGACGTGGTGCTGAACTCGTTGGCCGGCGAGTTCACCGACGCGTCGTTGCGCCTGCTCGCGCCCGGTGGCCGGTTCGTGGAGATGGGCAAGACCGACGTCCGGGTCCTCGACGGCGTGGACTACCGGGCGTTCGACCTCAACGACGCCGATCCCGCCCACCTGGGTGACGTGCTGACCTCGGTGCTGGAGCTGTTCGATGCGGGCGTGCTCCGGTTGCCGCCCGTGGCCGGCCGGGACATCCGGCGCGCGGTGGACGTGTTCCGGCTGATGAGCCAGGCCGGGCACGTCGGCAAGCTGGTGCTCACCGTGCCCCGGCTCGCCGACGGCACGGTGCTGATCACCGGCGGCACGGGGACGCTCGGGCGGGCGCTGGCACGGCACCTGGTCACCCGGCACGGCGTGCGGCGGCTGGTGTTGGCGAGTCGCGGCGGTGGTGAGGCTCCGGAACTGGACGCCGACGTGCGCGTGGTCGCGTGTGACGTGTCCGACCGCGAGCAGGTCGCGGAGCTGGTGGCGTCGATTCCCGACCTGAACGCCGTGGTGCACGCGGCCGGGGTGCTGGACGACGCGGTGGTGCAGGGTCTCACCCCCGAACGGCTGGACCGCGTGCTGCGGCCCAAGGTGGACGGCGCCTGGCACCTGCACGAACTGACCGGCGACCTGGACGCGTTCGTGCTGTTCTCCGCCGCCGCGGGCGTCCTGGGCACGGCCGGACAGGCCAACTACGCCGCCGCCAACTCCTACCTGGACGCCCTGGCCCGGCACCGGCACGCCCTCGGCCTGCCGGCCGTCTCGATGGCCTGGGGCCACTGGGCCGAGGCGTCCGGCATGACCGCGCACCTCACCGCGACCGACAAGGAGCGCTTCGCCCGCGCCGGCATCGCGCCGATGACGACGGAGCACGCGCTGGCGCTGTTCGACGCGGCGCTCGCCAGTGGGCAGCCCGCGGTGACGACCGCCCAGCTGACGACCCGGGCACCTCGCGCGCTCCCGCCTCCCACCGCGCCCGACACCGACCTGCTGTCCCTCGTCACCACCCACACCACGGCCGTGCTCGGGCACACCGACGCGTCGGCGATCAAGCCCCGGCTGGCCTTCCGCGATCTCGGCTTCGACTCGCTGACCGCCGTGGAGCTGCGCAACCGGCTCGCCACGGCGACCGGCCTCCGCCTGCCCGCGACCCTCGTCTTCGACCACCCGACACCCGAGGAACTGGTCGAACACCTGCGGTTGGAGCTGTCGGGCGCGCGTGCGGAGGTCGTTGCACCGGTGGTGCGTGCGGTGGACGGCGACCCGATCGTGATCGTGGGTATGGGGTGTCGGTTGCCGGGTGGTGTGGAGTCGCCGGATGACTTGTGGCGGTTGGTGATGGATGGTGTGGACGCCATCACGGACTTCCCGACCGATCGTGGTTGGGACTTGGACCGGCTTTACCACCCGGACCCTGACCACCCAGGGACGAGCTACACCCGTTCCGGTGGATTTCTGACGGACGCGGCCAGGTTCGACGCGGACTTCTTCGGGATCTCGCCGCGTGAGGCGTTGGCGATGGACCCGCAGCAGCGGGTGTTGCTGGAGACCGCGTGGGAGACCATCGAGCACGCGGGCATCGACCCGACCTCGTTGCGGGGCAGCCAGACGGGGGTGTTCACCGGGCTGTGGTCCTCGGGGTACGGGGGCGTGGTCGAGCAGGCCCCGCGTGACGCCGAGGGCTACCTGGCGACCGGCATCTCACCGAGCGTCACGTCCGGTCGCGTCGCCTACCTGCTCGGGTTGCGCGGCCAGGCCGTGTCGGTGGACTCCGCGTGCTCGTCGTCGTTGGTGGCGATGCACTTGGCCGCGCAGGCGTTGCGGTCGGGTGAGTGCGACCTGGCGCTGGCCGGTGGCGTGACGGTGATCGTGAACCCGCTGGGGTTCACCGAGTTCTCGAGGCAGCGCGGGTTGGCGGCCGACGGTCGGTGCAAGCCGTTCTCCGCTTCCGCCGACGGCACGAGTTGGGGTGAGGGCGCGGGTCTGGTGCTGCTGGAACGCTTGTCGGACGCGCGCCGCAACGGTCACCGCGTGCTGGCGGTGCTGGCCGGTTCGGCGGTGAACCAGGATGGCGCGTCGAACGGCCTCACCGCGCCGAACGGGCCGTCCCAGGAACGGGTGATCCGGCAGGCGCTGGCGAATGCCGGCGTGCGTCCGTCCGAAGTGGACGCCGTTGAAGCGCACGGCACGGGCACCACGTTGGGTGATCCGATCGAGGCGCAGGCGCTTCTGGCGACTTACGGTCAGGATCGTTCGGTGCCGTTGTGGTTGGGTTCGGTGAAGTCCAACATCGGTCACACTCAGGCTGCGGCGGGTGTCGCGGGTGTGATCAAGATGGTGATGGCGTTGCGGCACGGTCGGTTGCCGCGGACGTTGCACGTGGACGAGCCGACCCCGCACGTGGACTGGACGGCGGGGGACATCCGGCTGCTGACGGACACCGTGCCGTGGCCGGCGGTCGGTCGTCCGCGTCGGGCGGGTGTGTCGTCGTTCGGGGTGAGCGGCACGAACGCCCACGTCATCATCGAGCAGGCGCCCGAGACCGACGCGGAGCCGGGTGGGGACGGCGGCCGGACGCCGTGGGTGATCACCGGCAAGTCCGAGCGGGCGTTGCGCGACCAGGCCCGCCGGTTGTCCCGGGCCGTCGGTGCGGCCGACGAGTCCGCCGTGGCCCGGGTGCTGGCCGGTCGGGCGCGTTTTGATCATCGTGCGGTGGTGTCGGACCCGGCGGCCCTGGGCGCCTTGGCGGAGGGTCGGGAGCATCCGGGGTTGGTGACGGGCTCGGCGTCGGTGTTGGGCAAGTCGGTGTTCGTGTTCCCCGGCCAAGGTGCGCAGTGGGTCGGGATGGGGCGTGACCTCTACGCGTCCGAGCCGGTGTTCCGGGAGGCGGTGGACGCGTGTGAGCGGGCGTTGGCCCCGCACGTGGACTGGTCGTTGGTCGAGGTGTTGAGCGGTGGTGCGTTGGATCGCGTGGACGTGGTGCAGCCGGCGTTGTTCGCGGTGATGGTGTCGTTGGCGGCGTTGTGGCGGTCTCGTGGCGTCGAGCCGGATGCGGTGGTGGGGCATTCGCAGGGTGAGATCGCGGCGGCGTACGTGGCCGGGGCGCTGTCGTTGGAGGATGCGGCGCGGGTGGTTGCGTTGCGCAGCAAGGCTTTGGTCGCGATCAGCGGTCGGGGTGGGATGGTGTCGGTGTCGTTGCCGCCGGACTCGGAGCTGCTGTCGCGGTGGGGTGACCGGCTGTCGGTCGCGGTGGTCAACGCGGCGGACTCCGTGGTCGTGTCGGGCGATCCGGCCGCGCTCGCCGAGCTCGTGGCGGCCTGCGAGGCCGACGGCATCCGGGCCCGCGCCCTCCCGGTGGACTACGCGGCGCACTCGGCACAGGTGGAGGCGGTTCGGGAGCGGTTGCTCGCCGACCTCGCGGACATCGACCCGCGGCCGGCGCGGATCCCGTTCTACTCGACCGTGACCGAGGGGTTGGTCGGGACCGTCGATGCCGCCTACTGGTACCGGAACCTGCGCGAGCCGGTGCGGTTCGACCGGGCCGTGGCGGCGTTGACGGGCGCCGCGCACGACGTGTTCATCGAGGTCAGCCCCCACCCGGTGCTGGTGCCCGCGCTCGACGTCACGGTTGCGACCGGCACCCTGCGCCGTGACCAGGGCGACTTCACCACCGCCGCGGCACGGCTGTTCGTCGCCGGTGTGGACGTCGACTGGCCCCGGCCCGCCGCCGGTCACGTCGACCTGCCGACCTACCCGTTCCAGCACGACCGCTACTGGCTGGCTCCGGGGCCAGGGTCCGCGGACGTGACCGCGGCAGGTCTCGACTCTGCCGACCACCCGCTGCTCGGCGCGGCCGTGGACCTCGCGGCCGGGCACGGGGTCGTGCTCACCGGGCGGTTGTCGACGGCCACTCAGCCGTGGCTGGCCGATCACGCCATTCACGGGTCGGTGCTGCTGCCGGGCACCGGTTTCGTGGAACTCGCCCTGCGCGCGGGCGCCCAGGTCGGTCGGCCCGTGCTGGCCGAACTGCTGCTGGAAGCCCCGCTGGTGCTGCCCGCGCAGGACGCCGTGCCGGTCCAGGTCGTGGTCGACGGCACGGCGGTCGCCATCCACTCCCGGCGCGACGGCGAGTGGGTCCGGCACGCCACCGGCACGCTCGACGTCGACCCACCCGTGGCACGTCCGCTGGAGTGGCCGCCGGACGCCGAACGAGTCGACCTCACCGGCTTCTACGACGACCTCGCGGCCCAGGGCTACGAGTACGGCCCGGCGTTCGAGGGCGTGCGGGCGGTGTGGCGGCACGGCGACGAGCTGTACGCCGAGGTCGCCCTGGACGCCCGCGACGGCTTCGGCCTGCACCCCGCGTTGCTGGACGCCGCGTTGCAGCCGCTCACGCTGGCCGCGGCGGGTCGGCTGCCGTTCTCGTTCGCCGGCGTCGCCGTGCTGAAGACGGGGGTGACGGCGGCGCGCGTGCGCCTCACGCCGACCACTCCCGACACCTACCGGGTCCTGCTGACCACCGATGCGGGTGAGCCGGTGGCCGTGGTGGACGCGCTGACCGTGCGGCCGATGACGGCGGACTTCCAAACCCGGGACAACCGGGTGTTCCGCCTCGACTGGGTTCCGGTCACGCCCGCGTTCGAAGACACCGCCGTGCACCACGTGGTCAGCGCGCCGGGCGCCGATCCGGTGGCGGCCGCGCACACCCTGGTCGCCGGGACGGTGGCCGTCCTGCAGGACTTCCTGCGCACCTCGGAGGACGGGAAGCTCGCGATCGTCACGCGCGGCGCGGCCGGCCCGGGCGAGGTGACCGACCTCGCCGCCGCCGCGGTCTGGGGCTTGGTGCGGGCGGCCGAGGCCGAGCACCCCGGCCGGTTCGCCCTGGTCGACGTGGACCACGACGGCGAGGTCCGGGTGCCGGCCGACGAGTTCCAGGTGGTGGTCCGCGGCGACGCGGTGCTCGCGCCCCGGCTCGACCGGGCGCCGGGCTCACCGGGCGCGCTCGACCTGGACGGCACCGTGCTGATCACCGGCGGCACCGGCACGCTGGGCGTCCTGGTGGCCAGGCACCTCGTGGCCCGGCACGGCGCCCGGCGGCTGGTGCTGCTCGGCCGTCGTGGCGGTGAGGTGGAGATCGAGGGCGCGGACGTGTCGGTGGTCGCGTGCGACGTGACCGATCGGGCCGCGCTCGCCGACGTGCTCGCCACGATCCCCGACCTGTGCGCGGTCGTGCACGCGGCGGGCGTGCTGGACGACGCCGTGGTGACGTCGCTGACCCCCGAACGCGTGCACGACGTGCTGCGGCCCAAGGTGGACGCCGCGTGGCACCTGCACGAGCTGACCCGCGACCTGAAGGCGTTCGTGCTGTTCTCGTCGGCGGCCGGGGTGCTCGGCGGCGCGGGGCAGGGCAACTACGCCGCCGCCAACGCGTTCCTGGACGCCCTCGCCGGCCACCGGCACGCCCTGGGGCTGCCCGCCGTGTCGCTGGCGTGGGGGCAGTGGGAGCAGGCCAGCGGCCTGACCGGGCACCTCACCGAGGCCGATCAGCGTCGCCTGGAGCGGTCCGGGATCGTGCCGATGTCGACCGAGCACGCGTTGGCGCTGTTCGACGTGGCGCTGGCCGACGGCGCGCCCGCGGTGGTGCCCGCTCGGCTCGACCTCACCGCGCCGTCGTTGCGCGGGTTGACGCGGCGGGCGCGGCGGATCGCCGACACCGACTTGGCGCGGCGGCTCGCGTCGTTGCCCGAGGCCGAGCAGCACACCGTCGTGCTCGACCTGGTCGGCACGCACACCGCCGTGGTGCTGGGCCGCACCGACCGGGTCGCGCCGAACCGGGCGTTCCGGGATCTCGGGTTCGACTCGTTGACGGCGGTGGAGCTGCGCAACCGGCTGGCCGCCGCGCTGGGCGTGAAGCTGCCCGCCACGCTGACGTTCGACCACCCGACGCCGTCCGCGCTCGCCACCCACCTGCGGGGGCTGCTGCTCGGCCGGGAACGGCGTGCCGTCGCGCCCGTCGCCGTGGCCGCCGCGGATGACCCGATCGTGGTGGTCGGGATGGCGTGCCGGTACCCGGGCGGTGTCGGTTCGGCGGCGGACCTGTGGCGGCTGGTCACCGACGGCGTCGACGCGATCGGCGACTTCCCGGGCGACCGCGGGTGGGACCTCGACCGGCTCTACGACCCGGCGGGCGGGCCCGGCACCAGCTACACGCGTTCGGGTGGATTCCTCCGTGACGCGGCCGGGTTCGACGCGGGGTTCTTCGGGATCTCGCCGCGTGAGGCGTTGGCGATGGATCCGCAGCAGCGGGTCTTGCTGGAGACGGCGTGGGAGGCGTTCGAGCACGCTGGGATCGACCCGACGTCGTTGCGGGGCAGCCGGACGGGCGTGTTCACCGGGATCTGGTCGTCCGGGTACGGCGCCGGGGCGCAGCCGCCCGACCTGGAGGGCTACCTGTCGACCGGCACGGCGACGAGCGTGACGTCCGGGCGGGTGTCGTACCTGTTGGGCTTGGAAGGTCCGGCGGTGTCGGTGGACACGGCGTGCTCGTCGTCGCTGGTGGCGATGCACCTGGCCGCGCAGGCGCTGCGGTCGGGGGAGTGCACGCTGGCGCTGGCCGGTGGTGTGACGGTGATGGCGACGCCGTCCGGGTTCGTGGAGTTCTCCCGGCAGCGCGGTCTGGCGGCGGACGGGCGGATCAAGTCGTTCGCGGACGCGGCCGACGGCACGAGCTGGTCCGAGGGCGCCGGTCTGGTGCTGCTGGAGCGGTTGTCGGACGCGCGTCGGCGTGGTCACCAGGTGTTGGCGGTGGTGGCGGGTTCGGCGGTGAACCAGGATGGTGCGTCGAATGGGTTGACGGCGCCGAATGGTCCGTCTCAGGAGCGGGTGATTCGGCAGGCGTTGGTGAACGCGGGGTTGTCTGCGTCCGATGTGGATGTTGTGGAGGCGCATGGGACTGGTACGACGTTGGGTGATCCGATCGAGGCGCAGGCGCTTCTGGCGGCTTACGGTCAGGATCGTTCGGTGCCGTTGTGGTTGGGTTCGGTGAAGTCGAACATCGGTCACACGCAGGCGGCTGCTGGTGTCGCGGGCGTGATCAAGATGATCATGGCGATGCGGCACGGCGTGCTGCCCCGGACGCTGCACGTCGACCGGCCCACCACGCACGTGGACTGGGAGACCGGTGACGTCCGGCTCCTCACCGAGGCCACGCCCTGGCCCGACGTCGACCGGCCGCGTCGTGCGGGTGTGTCGTCCTTCGGGATCAGCGGGACGAACGCGCACCTGATCCTCGAACACGTGCCCGCCGAGCCGGTCGAGGCGCCGGAGGCCGTGCCGTGGTTGTTGTCGGCGAGGTCGCCGGAGGCGTTGCGGGCGCAGGCACGGCGGCTGCGTGGGTTCGCGGAGGACCCGGCGGTCGGCGCCGCCCTGGCCACGCGGGCTCGGCTGCCCTACCGCGCCGCGCTCACCGATCCGGCCACGCTCGCGGCGGACCTCGACGCGCTCGCCCGAGGCGACGTGCCGATCGGTGAGGCCGTGCCCGGCAAGACGGCGTTCGTGTTCTCGGGTCAGGGTTCGCAGTGGCGGGGTATGGGTCGTGGTCTTTATGACGCCTATCCGGTGTTCGCGGAGGCGTTGGATGATGTGTGTGGGCGGCTGGGGTTGTCGTTGTGGGATGTCGATGTGGATCAGACGGGGTTTGCGCAGCCGGCGTTGTTCGCGGTCGAGGTGGCGTTGTTCCGGTTGGTGGAGTCGTTGGGGCTGAAGCCGGATTACCTGATCGGGCATTCGGTGGGTGAGATCGCTGCCGCGCATGTTGCGGGTGTGTTGAGTTTGGATGATGCGTGCACGTTGGTGTTGGCGCGGGGTCGGTTGATGCAGGAGTTGCCGCCGGGTGGGGCGATGGTGTCGATCCGGGCTGCCGCGGCGGAGGTGGCGGAGACGCTGCCCGAGGGTGTCGAGATCGCGGCCGTCAACGGGCCCGAGGCGGTGGTGATCTCGGGTGACGAGGACGCGGTCTTGGAGGTCGCGGACTTGTGGGAGACCTTGGGTCACGAGACGCGGCGGCTGGCGGTGAGCCACGCGTTCCACTCGGCTCACATGGACCCGATGCTGGCGGAGTTCGCGCGGGTGGTGGAGGGGTTGTCGTTCGGTTATCCACAGATCCCGATTGTGTCGACCGTGTTGTCGGACCGTTCGGGTAGCGTTGAAAACAGGGATCCCCTGGGCGGGGACCCTTCCGCAGGCACGGTGTTCGACGCTGGGTATTGGGTGCGTCAGGTGCGGGGGTCGGTGAGGTTTGCCGATGGTGTGGAGTGGTTGCGTGCCCATGGTGTGACGGCGTTGTTGGAGGTCGGGCCGCATCCCACGTTGGTGTCGACGGGGGTGATGAGGCGGGGTCACGACGAGCCCGAACGGGTGCTCGCCGCGCTCGGCAAGCTGTGGGTGGCCGGTGCCGAATGGACCCTGCCGACCGCGCACGTCGAGTTGCCCACCTACGCGTTCCAGCGCGAGCGGTTCTGGTTGGTGCCCGCGGCGTCGACGGACGTCACGGGCGCCGGGCTCGCCGCGGTCGACCACCCGTTGTTGGGCGCGGTGGTGGAGTTGGCGGACGACCAGGGCGTGGTGGTGACCGGGCAGCTGTCCCCGGCCGCCCAGCCCTGGCTCGCGGAGCACACCGTGCTCGGTTCCGCGCTGCTGCCGGGTGCCGCGTTCGTGGAACTGGCGTTGCGGGCGGGTGGTCAGGTCGACTGCCCGGCGGTCGAGGAGTTGGCGCTGGAGGCGCCGCTGGTGCTCGCCGGGGCGGTCGACGTGCGGGTCACGGTCGGCGCGCCCGACGAGGCCGGACGACGTGCGGTCGCGATCCACTCCAGGTCGGACGGCGACTGGCTGCGGCACGCCACCGGTGTGCTCGGCGCCGGCGCGGCCCCCGTGCCGTGGACGGAGCCGGACACCGAACCGGTCGACCTGACCGGCTTCTACGACACCCTGGCCGACGCCGGCTTCGAGTACGGCCCGACGTTCCAGGGCCTGCACGCCGTTCGGCGGCACGGCGACGACCTCTACGCCGACGTCCGGCTCGCCGCCACCGACGGCGATCGGTTCACCCTGCACCCCGCGCTGCTGGACGCCGCGCTGCAAGCCGTCACGATCGCCGACGACCGCGCCAAGGTGCCGTTCTCGTTCACCGGCGTCACGGTCTGGTCGACCGGTCGCACCTCGGCACGCGTGAAGCTCACCGCCACCGGACCCGAGACCTACCGGGTCGGCCTGGTCGGCCCGGCCGGCGAACCGATCGCGGCCATCGAGTCGCTGACCCTGCGCGCCCCGCAGTCGGCACCTCGCCGGCAGTCCCTCTACCGGGTCGCCTGGCACGGAACGGACGCCGCCGCCGGACCCGCCGGGCGAACCGACCGGCTCCACCACGCCACCGACCCGGTCGAGACCCTGGGTGTGGTGCAGGAGTTCCTGGCCGCCGACGCCGCCGCCGACGACGACGGCTCGGCCCGGCTCGTCGTGGTGACGCGCGGCGCGGTGTCGGTGCGGGGCGAGGACGTGACCGACCTCCGGGCCGCCGCCGTGTGGGGCCTGGTCCGCTCCGCCGCCTCCGAGCACCCCGGGCGGTTCGTGCTGGTCGACACGGACGGGCCGGCAGTCGTGGCCGGCGACGAGCCGCAGCTGGCCGTCCGAGCCGGCCGCGTCCACGTGCCCAGCCTGGAACGCGCGGAGTTCGCGCCGCTGCCGTCCACCCTCGGCCCGGACGGCACGGTGCTGATCACCGGCGGCACGGGCGTGCTCGGCGCCGCGGTCGCCCGTCACCTGGTCGCCGCCCACGGCGTCACGCGGCTGGTCCTGGTCAGCCGACGCGGGCCCGCCGCGCCCGGCGTCGCCGACCTGCTCGCGGACCTCGCCGGGGCCGACGTCACGGTCGTCGCCTGCGACGTGGCCGACCGCGACGCCGTGGCGAGACTGCTGGCCGAGCACCCCGTCACGTCGGTCGTGCACACGGCCGGTGTGCTGGACGACGCCGTCGTGCAGTCGCTGGACGCCGAGCGGTTCGCCGCGGTCTGGGAGCCCAAGGCCGCCGCCGCGCTGCACCTGCACGAGCTGGCCGGCGACCTGGAGGCGTTCGTCCTGTTCTCCTCGGCCGCGGGCGTGCTGGGTGGGCCGGGGCAGGCCAACTACGCCGCCGCGAACACCTTCCTCGACGCCCTGGCCACCCACCGGCACGCCAACGGCCTGCCCGCCGTGTCCCTGGCCTGGGGACCGTGGGCGCGGACCAGCGGCATGACGGGCAAGCTCACCGACGCCGATCGGCGCCGGGTGGCGAAGGCGGGCGTGCTCCCGATGGCGACCGACGAGGCCCTGGCCCTGTTCGACGCCGCCCTCACCGCGGGCGAACCGGTGCTGGCGCCGGTCCGACTCGACCGCCGCGCGGCGGACCGGTCGCTGGTCCGGACCCGCCCGACCGCCCCGCCCCGGGTCGAGCCGACGCACGACGTGCTGGCCCTGGTCCGGCGCGCCGCGGCCCAGGTGCTCGGCCACGCGTCCACCGACGCCGTCGGCCCGCACCGGGCGTTCAAGGACCTCGGGTTCGACTCGCTGACCGCCGTGGAGCTGCGCAACCAGCTCGACGCGGCGACCGGGCTGCGCCTGCCCGCCACCCTCACCTTCGACCACCCGACGCCCGCCCGGCTCGCCGAGCACCTGCGGGAACGGCTGGCCGCGAGCGCGCCCGACCCGCTGCTGGCCGAGCTCGACCAACTGAAGTCCACTTTGGACCGGACCGAGGACGCCGACCACGACGCCATCGCCGCACGACTGGAGGCGCTGCTGGCGTCGTGGACCGCCAAACGCACCAAGCCCGAGGACGACCTGGACGACGCCACCGACAGCGAGCTGTTCAGCATCCTCGACGACGAGCACCGCAGGACCCAGGTCATCCGATCGGGCGAGCACCGCACCGCGGGGGAGTAGCTGTTCATGGCCGACGAAGACAAGCTCCGCAGTTACCTCAAGCGCGCCACGGCCGACCTGCGGGTGATGGGCAAGCGCCTGGCCGAGGTGGAGGAGGCCGCCCGCGAGCCGATCGCCATCGTCGGCATCGGCTGCCGCTACCCGGGCGGCGTCGAGTCGCCGGACGACCTGTGGCGGCTGGTCGCCGACGGGGTGGACGCGATCGGCGACTTCCCGACCGACCGGGGCTGGGACGTCCCCTACGACCCGGACCCGGACACCCCCGGCGCGACCTACGCGCGGTCGGGCGGCTTCCTCGCCGACGGCGCCGGGTTCGACGCAGGGTTCTTCGGCATCTCGCCGCGCGAGGCGTTGGCGATGGACCCTCAGCAACGCGTGCTGCTGGAGACGGCCTGGGAGACGTTCGACCACGCGGGCATCGACCCGACCTCGCTGCGCGGCAGCCGGACCGCCGTGTTCACCGGCGTGTGGTCCTCGGGTTACGCCGCCCAGCCGCCGCCCGACCTGGAGGGCTTCCTCGCCACCGGCATCGCCACCAGCACCACCTCCGGCCGCGTGTCCTACCTGCTCGGCCTGGAGGGCGCGGCGGTGTCGGTGGACACGGCCTGCTCGTCGTCGCTGGTCGCGATCCACCTGGCCGCGCAGGCGCTGCGCGCCGGGGAGTGCACGCTGGCGCTGGCCGGCGGCGTCACGGTCATGGCCACCCCGGCCGGGTTCGTGGAGTTCGCCCGGCAGCGCGGCCTCGCGCCGGACGGGCGGATCAAGTCCTTCGCCGACGCCGCCGACGGCACCAGCTGGTCCGAGGGCGCGGGCCTGGTGCTGCTGGAACGCCTGTCCGACGCGCGCCGCAACGGCCACCGCGTCCTCGCCGTGGTGCGCGGCAGCGCGGTGAACCAGGACGGCGCGTCCAACGGCCTGGCCGCGCCCAACGGCCCGTCCCAGGAACGCGTCATCCGCCAGGCCCTGGCGAACGCCCTCCTGGAGCCGTCGGACGTGGACGCCGTCGAGGCGCACGGCACCGGCACCACGCTCGGCGACCCGATCGAGGCACAGGCCCTGCTGGCCACCTACGGCCAGGACCGGTCCGAGCCGCTGCGCCTCGGCTCGATCAAGTCGAACATCGGCCACACCCAGGCCGCCGCCGGCATCGCGGGCGTGATCAAGATGGTCATGGCGATGCGGCACGGCTCCTTGCCGCGCACGCTGCACGTCGACCGGCCCACCGGCCACGTGGACTGGACGGCGGGCAACGTCTCCCTCCTCACCGGGCCGACGCCGTGGCCGCGGGCCGACCGCCCCCGTCGCGCCGCCGTCTCCTCGTTCGGCATCAGCGGCACCAACGCCCACGTCATCCTCGAGCACGTGCCGGCCGAAGAACCGTCCACAGTGGACGTCGACCTGCCGTGGCCGGTGTCCGCGCGCACCCCACAAGCCCTGAGGGTCCAAGCCGAACGCCTCAAGGCGGTCGACGCCCCCGCCGCGAACGTGGCCCGAGCCCTCGCGAACCGCACCCACTTCGAACACCGCGCCGTCGTGCTGGACCGCGCGGGGCTGGACGCGTTGGCCGCCGGCGTCGGCGCACCCGGCCTGATCACCGGCGAGGTGGGCGTCCCGGGCAAGACGGTGTTCGTGTTCCCCGGCCAGGGCGCGCAGTGGCCGGGCATGGGCCGCGAGCTGTACGAGACGTCGGAGGTGTTCCGCACCCACCTCGACGCCTGCGCCGAAGCCCTCGCGCCGCACGTCGACTGGTCGCTGGTCGACGTCCTGCGCGACGGCGCGCTCGACCGCGTCGACGTGGTCCAGCCCGCCCTGTTCGCCATGATGGTGGCGCTGGCCGGGCTGTGGCGCGCGCACGGCGTGGTCCCGGACGCGGTCGTCGGCCACTCCCAGGGGGAGATCGCCGCCGCGCACGTCGCGGGCATCCTGTCGCTGGAGGACGCCGCGAAGATCGTCGCCCTGCGGGCCAAGGCCCTGGTGTCGCTGGCCGGCCACGGCGGCATGGTGTCGGTCGCGCTGTCGCCGGAACGTGCCGACTCCTACCTCGAACGGTGGGCGGGCAGGCTCACCGTCGCCGTCGTCAACGCGCCCGGCGCGGTCGTCGTCTCCGGCCACACCCGGGACCTGACCGAGCTGCTCGCCGCCTGCGCCGCCGACGACCTCCGCGCCCGCGCGCTCCCGGTCGACTACGCCGCCCACTCGGTCGAGGTCGAGGCCCTCCGCGACCGGCTC
This sequence comes from Actinosynnema sp. NPDC049800, assembly GCF_040656635.1. Lineage (NCBI taxonomy): Bacteria > Bacillati > Actinomycetota > Actinomycetes > Pseudonocardiales > Pseudonocardiaceae > Actinosynnema > Actinosynnema sp. NPDC049800. Next base: position 70,969 of record NZ_JBFAMT010000037.1, read on the forward strand.
CGGCACGACCTGGCCGGCATCACCCCGCGACCCGCCGCGATCCCGCTGTACTCGACGGTCACCGGCGCGCCCGCCACCGACCTCGACGCCGACTACTGGTACCGCAACCTGCGCGAGCCGGTCCGGTTCGACCACGCCACGCGCGCCCTGCTCGACCACGGCCACGGCGTGTTCGTCGAGGTCAGCCCGCACCCGGTGGTGACGTCGGCGGTCGAGGAGACGGCCGACCGGCAGGACGTCCTGGTCACCGGCACCCTGCGCCGGGACCAGCCGCACGAGTTCCGCGCGGCGCTGGCCCGCCTGCACGTCCGGGGCGTCGAGGTCGACTGGCGCATCCCGGCGGGCATCACCCCCGCGCCCCTGCCCGCCTACCCGTTCCAGCGGCAGCGGTTCTGGCTGCGGCCGACCGCGGCCGAGACCGGCGACCACCCGCTGGTCACCACCGTGGTGGACCTGCCCGACGGCGGCGCGGCGCTCACCGGCAAGGTGTCGCTGTCCACGCACCCGTGGCTGGCCGACCACGCCGTGCGCGGGTCCGTGCTGCTGCCCGGCACGGCGTTCCTGGAACTCGCCGCGTTCGCCGCGAGCAAGGTCGGCGCGCCCGCGGTGCGGGAGCTGGTGCTGGAGACGCCGCTCGTCCTCGACCAGGACGTGGTACGGCTCCAGGTCGTCGTCGGAGCGCCGGACGACTCGGGCCTGCGCACCGTCACCGTGCACTCCCACGCCGACGACTGGGTCCGGCACGCCACGGGCACGCTCGGCGACGCCCCGGAACCCGCCCGCGCGACCCCGTGGCCGCCGAACGGCGAACCGCTCGACGTCACTCACCTCTACGACGCGTTCGCCGCCCTCGGCTACGACTACGGCCCGGCCTTCCAAGGCGTCACGGCGGCGTGGCGGGTCGGCGACGAGGTGCACGCCGAGGTCGAGGTGCCCGCCGGGGAGCGCTTCGCCGTCCACCCGGCGCTGCTCGACGCCGCGTTGCACCCATTGGCGCTGCTGCACCCGGACGGCCCGGCCAAGCTGCCGTTCGCGTTCTCCGGCGCGGTGCTGCGCCCCACCGAGGCGACCGTGCTGCGCGTCCGGCTGTCCGGCGGCCCCGACAGCTACGCGGTCACGCTCGCCGACCCCGACGGCACCGTGGTCGCGTCGGTGGCGTCCCTGGCGGTCCGGGCCTTCGCCGACACCCCGGACGACCTGTTCCAGCTCGAGTGGTCGCCGGTGACCGGGAACGACACCGCCGACACCCGCCACCACGTGTCGAACCACCCCGGTGACGCCCCCGAGGCGGCCTTGGCGGCGGTGCAAGAGGTCTTGGCCGCCATCCAGGACCACCAGGACCGGGTGGTGATCGTCACGCGCAACGCGGTCGCCGCCGTGCCCGGTGACGTGGTCGACCTGGCCCACACGGCGGTGTGGGGTCTCGTGCGGGCGGCGCAGGCGGAGCACCCCGGCCGGTTCGTGCTGGTCGACGCGGACGACTCGTGGGACGGCGCGCTGGCCGACGAGTCGGAGCTGGTGGTGCGCAAGGGAGTCCTGCTCGCGCCCCGGCTCGTCCGGGTGGACCGCGCGCTCACCACGCCGGAGGGCCCGTGGCGGCTGGAGGACGTCGGCACCGGCAGCATCGACGACCTCGCGCTCGTGCCCCGGCCGGAGCTGACCGGGCCGTTGGCGGCGGGCCAGGTCCGGATCGCCCTGCGTGCCGCCGGGCTGAACTTCCGCGACGTGCTCATCGCGCTGGACGTCTACCCCGGCGAGGCGTTGATGGGCGGCGAGGGCGCGGGCGTCGTGCTCGACGTCGGGCCGGACGTCGACCGGTTCCGGCCGGGCGACCGGGTGTTCGGCCTGGTGCCGGGCGCGTTCGGGCCGATCGCGGTCGCCGACCAGCGGGTGCTCGCCCGGATGCCGGACGACTGGACGTTCGCGCGGGCGGCCTCGACGCCGGTGGTGTTCCTGACCGCCTGGCACGGCCTGGTGGACCTGGGGCGGCTCCGCGCGGGCGACCGCGTGCTCGTGCACGCCGGCACCGGCGGCGTCGGCATGGCGGCCATCCAACTCGCCCGGCACCTGGGCGCGGAGGTGTTCGCCACCGCGAGCCCCGGCAAGTGGGACGTGCTGCGCGGTTTGGGCGTGGCTGACGACCACATCGCGTCGTCGCGGACGGTGGAGTTCGAGGAGCGCTTCCCGCAGGTGGACGTGGTGCTCAACTCGCTGGCCGACGAGTTCACCGACGCGTCCCTGCGCCTGCTCGCGCCCGGCGGCCGGTTCGTGGAGATGGGCAAGACCGACATCCGCGCCGACACCGGCGTGGACTACACGGCGTTCGAGATCGCGGACGCCGGTCCGCGACGGCTCGGGGAGATCCTCGACGAGGTGCTGCGGGCCTTCGCCGACGGCGTGCTGACGCCGTTGCCGCTCGACGTGCGGGGCGTGCGCGACGCGGTGGCCGTGTTCCGGCACATGAGCCAGGCCCGGCACATCGGCAAGATCGTGCTCACCCTGCCCGCCGCCCTCGACGGCACGGTGCTGATCACCGGCGGCTTGGGCACGCTCGGTCGCGCGGTGGCCGCGCACCTGGTCGCGCGGCACGGCGTGCGGCGACTGGTGCTGGTCGGTCGGAACGGCGGCGAGGCCCCGGAGCTGGACGCGGACGTGCGGGTGGTCGCCTGCGACGTGTCGGACCGCGAGCAGGTCGCGGACCTGGTGGCGTCGATCCCCGATCTGACGGCCGTGGTGCACGCGGCCGGCGTGCTGGACGACGCCGTGGTCACCGCGCTGACGCCGCAGCAGGTGGCCGACGTGTTCGCGCCGAAGGCGCGGGCGGCCTGGCACCTGCACGAGCTGACCCGGCACCTCGACCTGGCCGCGTTCGTGCTGTTCTCGTCCGCGTCCGGTGTGCTGGGCAGTCCCGGCCAGGCCAACTACGCGGCCGCGAACACCTTCCTCGACGCCCTGGCCGTGCACCGGCGCGCCCTCGGCCTGCCCGCCGTCTCGCTGGCCTGGGGGTACTGGGCCGAGGCGTCGGGCATGACCGGGCACCTCTCCGACGCCGACCGGCAGCGCCTGACCCGCGCCGGCGTCGTGCCGCTGACCACCGAGCACGCGCTGGACCTGTTCGACGCGGCGCTGGCCGCCGACCGGGCCGCCGTCGCGCCCGTCGCGCTGAACCTGCCCGCCCTGGCCCGCACGCCCCTGCTGCCGTCCGCCCTGCGCGGGCTGGTGGGCCGCAAGCCCGGCAAGCGGCCGGTGCACCGCGGTGCGCTGGCCGACCGGCTGCGGTCGCTGCCGGAGGCCGAGCAGACCGCCGTGGTGCTCGACGTCGTCACGGCCAACACCGCCACCGTGCTCGGGCACGCCTCGCCGGACGCCGTCGACACGCGGCAGCCGTTCAAGGACCTCGGGTTCGACTCGCTGACCGCCGTGGAGCTGCGCAACCGCCTCGGCACGGCCACCGGCCTGCGGCTGCCCGCCACGGTCACGTTCGACCACCCCACGCCGGCACGCCTGGCCGACTACCTGCGCGGCGAGCTGGTCGGCACGCGTGCGGAGGTCGTCGCGCCGGTGGTGCGTGCGGTGGACGGCGACCCGATCGTGATCGTGGGTATGGGGTGTCGGTTGCCCGGTGGTGTGGAGTCGCCGGAGGACTTGTGGCGGTTGGTGATGGACGGTGTGGACGCCATCACGGACTTCCCGGCCGATCGCGGCTGGGACCTGGACCGGCTCTACCACCCGGATCCCGATCACGCAGGCACCAGCTACACCCGTTCCGGTGGCTTCCTGACCGACGTGGCGGGGTTCGACGCGGACTTCTTCGGGATCTCGCCGCGCGAGGCGTTGGCGATGGACCCGCAGCAGCGGGTGCTGCTGGAGACCGCGTGGGAGACGTTCGAGCACGGCGGGATCGACCCGACCTCGTTGCACGGCAGCCGGACCGGGGTGTTCACCGGCATCTGGGCCTCCGGGTACGGCGCGCCCACGGAGGTCGAGGGGTACTTCGGCACCGGCGCGGCGACCAGCGTGGTGTCCGGTCGGATCGCCTACCTGCTCGGGCTGGAAGGCGTCGCGGTCTCCCTCGACACGGCGTGCTCGTCGTCGTTGGTGGCGATGCACCTGGCGGCGCAGGCGCTGCGCACGGGTGAGTGCGACCTGGCGCTGGCCGGCGGCGTGACGGTGATCGCGACGCCGGTCGGCTTCACCGAGTTCTCGCGGCAGCGCGGGTTGGCGGCCGACGGTCGGTGCAAGCCGTTCTCCGCTTCCGCCGACGGCACGAGTTGGGGTGAGGGCGCGGGTCTGGTGCTGCTGGAACGCTTGTCGGACGCGCGCCGCAACGGTCACCGCGTGCTGGCGGTGCTGGCCGGCACGGCGGTGAACCAGGACGGCGCGTCGAACGGCCTCACCGCGCCGAACGGGCCGTCCCAGGAGCGGGTGATCCGGCAGGCCTTGGCGAACGCGGGCGTGGAACCGTCCGATGTGGACGCGGTCGAGGCGCACGGCACGGGCACGTCGCTAGGTGATCCGATCGAGGCGCAGGCGCTTCTGGCGACTTATGGTCAGGATCGTTCAGAGCCGCTGTGGCTGGGTTCGGTGAAGTCGAACATCGGTCACACCCAGGCGGCGGCGGGCGTTGCCGGTGTGATCAAGATGGTGATGGCGTTGCGGCACGGTCGGTTGCCGCGGACGTTGCACGTGGACGAGCCGACCCCGCACGTGGACTGGGAGGCCGGGGACATCCGGCTGCTCACCGAACCGGTCGCGTGGCCGGAGACCGGACGCCCCCGCCGTGCCGCGGTGTCGTCGTTCGGGATCAGCGGCACCAACGCGCACGTCGTGCTGGAGCAGGCGCCGGACCCGACCGGGGCGACCGCCGACGTCGAACTGCCCTGGCTGGTGTCGGCGAAGAGCGAACCGGCGCTGCGGGAGCAGGTCCGGCGGGTGCGGGAGTTCGCGGCGGACCACCCGGACGTGGGCATCGGCCCGGCGCTGGCCGGTCGGACGAGGTTCGCGCACCGGGCGGCGATCCTCGGCTCGGACGTCGTGTCCGGGGTGGCGGGCGCGGCCGACCGGACCGTGTTCGTGTTCCCGGGCCAGGGCGCGCAGTGGGTCGGGATGGGCCGCGAGTTGTACGCGGCGGAGCCGGTGTTCCGCGACGCGGTCGACGAGTGCGAGCGGGCCTTGGCCCCGCACGTCGACTGGTCGCTGGTCGAGGTGTTGAACGGCGGCGGGCTGGACCGCGTCGACGTGGTGCAACCCGCGTTGTTCGCGGTGATGGTGGCGCTGGCGCGGCTGTGGCAGTCGGTCGGTGTCGAGCCGGACCTCGTCATCGGCCACTCGCAGGGCGAGATCGCCGCCGCGCACGTCGCGGGCGCGTTGTCGCTGGAGGACGCCGCCCGGGTGGTCGCGGTGCGGAGCAAGGCCCTGGTCGCGATCTCGGGCCGGGGCGGCATGGTGTCGCTCGGCCTGTCCGCCGACCGGGCCGCCACCCACCTGGCCCGGTGGGGCGAGCGGCTGACCGTCGCGGTGGTCAACGCGCCCGGCTCGGTGGTCGTGTCCGGCGACACCGACGCGCTGGACGAGCTGCTGGCCGCGGCCGACGACGTCCGCGCCCGCCGCCTGCCGGTGGACTACGCCGCCCACTCCGCCCAGGTCGAGGCCATCCGGGACCGGCTGCTGGCCGACCTCGCCGACATCACGCCGTCGTCCGCCCGGATCCCGTTGCACTCCACGGTCACCGGCGAGGTGATCGACACCGCCGGGCTCGACGCCGACTACTGGTACCGCAACCTGCGCGCGCCGGTGCTGTTCGAGCAGGCCGCCCGCGCGGTGCTGGCCGAGGGCTCGCCGGTGTTCGTGGAGATCAGCCCGCACCCGGTGCTGGTGCCCGCGCTGGAGGAGCAGGACGCCACGACGTGCGGCACGCTGCGCCGTGACCGGGGCGGGCGCGCCGACTTCCTGGCCGCCGCCGCACGGCTGTTCGTGCTGGGGGTGGACGTCGACTGGGGTGCGCCGTCGCCGGCGGCCGGCCTGCCGACGTACCCGTTCCAGCGGGAGCGCTTCTGGCTGGCGCCGCGAGGCTCCGGTGACGTGTCCGGCGCGGGCCTCGACCCGGTCGACCACCCGCTGCTCGGCGCGTCCGTCGAGCTGCCCGGTGACCGGGCCGTGGTGCTGACCGGCGCGGTGTCCACGGCCACCCACCCGTGGGCGGCCGACCACGCGGTGCTGGGCGCCGTGCTGCTGCCCGCGACGGCGTTCGTGGAACTGGTCGCGCACGCGGCCGGGGTGGTCGGCTGCGCGACGGTCGAGGAGCTCGTCCTCGAATCGCCCCTGGTGCTCGACGGGGCCGTGCGGGTGCAGGTCGTCGTCGGCGCGGCGGACGACACGGGCCGCCACCCCGTGGAGGTGCGGTCCCAGGGGCAGGACGACTGGGTCCGGCACGCCACCGGCACCCTCGCCGCCGAACCGGTCGCCGCACCGGCGTTCCCGTCGAGCTGGCCACCGGCCGGCGCGCGGCCCGTCGACGTGCAGGACCTCTACGACACCTTGGCGGGCGCGGGGTACGAGCACGGTCCCGCGTTCCAAGGCGTGCGGGCGGTGTGGCGCGCGGGCGGCGAGGTGTTCGCCGAGGTCGCCGTGGACGACGCCGCCCGCTACGGCACGCACCCCGCCCTGCTCGACGCGGCCCTGCAACCGTTGGCGCTGCTGGCCGGGGAGACCGGCGAGGTGCGGTTGCCGTTCTCCCTCACCGGGATCACGGTCCACCGCACCGGCGCGTCCACCGCCCGGGTCAGGGTGTCGGGCACGGCCACGGAGGGCTACACCGTCGCGCTCGCCGACGACTCCGGCGCGCCGGTCGTCACGATCGGCTCGGTCACCACCCGCCCGATGGCGCGGCAGGCCGACGACGCCCTGTTCGAGCTGGGCTGGATCCGCCGCGACGGCGACGCGGCCACACCGGACCGGGTCGTGGCGCCGGGTTCGGTCGAGGAAGCGCTGGCACTGCTCCAGGCGTTCCTCGCCGAGGACGGCGACGGGCGGTTGGTCGTGCACACCCGCAACGCGGTGGCGGCCGCGCCCGGCGACCACGTGGACGACCTCGACGGCGCGGCCGTCTGGGGCCTGGTCCGCGCCGCGCAGGCCGAACACCCCGGCCGCTTCACCCTCGTGGACACCGACGACTCGCCGCCGGTCGTCCTCGACGACGAAGACCAGCTCGCCGTCCGACGCGGCGTGGTGCACGCGCCCCGGCTCGTCCGGGCCACCGCGCACGCGGCCGTCACGGGCTCGCTGGTGGAACCGGGCACCGGCAACCTGGACGACCTGGTGTTCGCCGAGGCCGCGGCGACCCCGTTGCGGCCGCACGAGGTGCGGGTCGGCGTGCGGGCAGCGGGGATGAACTTCCGCGACGTCCTGATCGCCCTGAACGTCTACCCGACCGCCGCTCCTCTCGGCAGCGAGGGCGCGGGCGTGGTCACCGAGGTCGGTTCGGCCGTCACCGGGGTGCGGGTCGGCGACCGGGTGCTCGGGCTGCTCTCCGGCGCGTTCGGACCGAGCGCGGTCGCCGACCACCGGGTGCTCGCGCCGATGCCCGCCGACTGGACGTTCGCGCAGGCCGCGGCGGTGCCGGTGGCGTTCCTGACCGCCTGGTACGGCTTGGTGGACCTCGGCCGGGTCGGCCCGGGGGACCGGGTGCTGGTCCACTCGGGCGCGGGTGGTGTCGGCATGGCCGCGATCCAGCTCGCCCGGCGCCTCGGCGCGGAGGTGTTCGCGACGGCGAGTCCGGGCAAGTGGGACGTGTTGCGTGGCTTGGGTGTGGCCGATGACCACATCGCGTCGTCGCGGACGTTGGAGTTCGAGCAGCGGTTCCCGCGGGTGGACGTGGTGCTGAACTCGTTGGCCGGCGAGTTCACCGACGCCTCGCTGCGGTTGCTGGCCGACGGCGGCCGGTTCGTCGACATGGGCAAGGCCGACGTCCGCGACGTGCCCGGCTACCGGGCGTTCGACCTGGCCGAAGCGGGCCCCGAGCGGCTCGGCGAGGTGCTGGCGGAGGTCGTGCGGCTGCTCGTGGCGGGCGAGCTGCGGGTGCCGCCGATCACCGCGTGGGACGTCCGGCGGGCGCGGGAGGCGTTCCGGCACATGAGCCAGGCCGGGCACGTCGGCAAGATCGTGCTGACCGTCCCGGCGCCGCTGGACCCGGACGGCACGGTGCTCATCACCGGCGGCACCGGCACGCTCGGCCGGCTGGTCGCCCGGCACCTCGTCACCGCGCACGGCGTGCGGAAGCTCGTGCTGGTGAGCCGGTCCGGTGACGCGCCCGTCGACCTCGTCGGCGCGGACGTCACCGTGGCCGCGTGCGACGTCGGCGACCGGGAGGCGTTGGCCGGGCTGCTGGACGGGATCGGGGATCTCACCGCCGTGGTGCACGCGGCCGGTGTGCTGGACGACGGCGTGATCGAGTCGCTGACCCCCGAACGGCTCGCCGGCGTGCGCGCCGCGAAGGCCGACGCCGCCCGGCACCTGCACGAGCTGACCCGGCACCTCGACCTGAGCGCGTTCGTGCTGTTCTCCTCGGCCGCCGGGGTGCTCGGCAGCGCGGGACAGGGCAACTACGCCGCCGCCAACGCCTACCTGGACGCGGTGGCCGGACACCGCCGCCGGCAGGGCCTGGCCGCGGTGTCGGTGGCGTGGGGGCAGTGGGCGCAGGACAGCGGTCTGACCGGGCGGCTGGCCGACGCCGACCGGCGGCGCCTGACGCGATCCGGGGTCGTGCCGCTGTCCACCGAGCACGGCCTCGCCCTGTTCGACGCCGCCCTCACCTCGCCCGAGCCGACGGTGGTGGCCGCCGGGCTGCGGGTGTCCGCGTTGGGCGACCGGCCGGTGCTGCGTGCGCTGACCCGTCGTCGTCCCGCGCGGACGTCGGGGGTGGCGCGGGAACTCGGCGCGTTGCCCGAAGCCGAGCAGCGCGCGGCCCTGGTGGAGCTGATCACCACGCACAGCGCGGCGGTGCTCGGGCGCACGGACGGTGTCGCCGCCGACCGGGCGTTCAAAGACCTCGGGTTCGACTCGCTGACCGCCGTGGAACTGCGCAACCGGCTGGCCGCGGCGGTCGGCGCCCGGTTGTCGGCGACCATGACGTTCGACCACCCCACCCCGGCGAAACTGGCCGACTACCTGCGGGAAGTGCTGCTCGGCGCGGCACGGCGGACCGTCGCGCCGGTCGCGGCGGCGGTCGCGGACGACCCGATCGTGGTGGTCGGCATGGGGTGTCGGTTCCCCGGTGGCGTCGGTTCGGCGGCGGACCTGTGGCGGCTCGTGTCCGAGGGCGTGGACGCGATCGGCGACTTCCCCGCGGACCGGGGCTGGGACGTCGCCGGGCTGTACGACCCGGACGGCGGACCCGGCACGACCTACACCAGGTCCGGCGGGTTCCTGGCCGACGTGGGCGGCTTCGACGCGGCGTTCTTCGGGATCTCGCCGCGTGAGGCGTTGGCGATGGACCCGCAGCAGCGCCTGGTGCTGGAGACGGCGTGGGAGGCGTTCGAGCACGCGGGGATCGACCCGACCTCGTTGCAGGGCAGTCGGACCGGGGTGTTCACGGGTAGCTGGGCGTCCGGGTACGCGGGCGGTGTGGACCAGGTCTCGCGGGACGTCGAGGGCTACCTGGCCACCGGCACGGCGACGAGCGTGACGTCCGGGCGGGTGTCGTACCTGCTGGGCTTGGAGGGTCCGGCGCTGTCGATCGACACCGCGTGCTCGTCGTCGTTGGTGGCGATGCACCTGGCGGCGCAGGCGTTGCGGTCGGGCGAGTGCGACCTGGCGTTGGCGGGCGGGGTGACGGTCATGGCCACGCCGGCGAGTTTCGTGGAGTTCTCGCGGCAGCACGGCCTGTCCGCCGACGGCCGCTCGAAGTCGTTCGCCGCCGCCGCAGACGGCACGAGTTGGGGCGAGGGTGCTGGTTTGGTGTTGTTGGAGCGGTTGTCGGATGCGCGTCGGCGTGGTCATCGGGTGTTGGCGGTGGTGGCGGGTTCGGCGGTGAATCAGGATGGTGCGTCGAATGGGTTGACGGCGCCGAATGGTCCGTCTCAGGAGCGGGTGATCCGCCAGGCGTTGGTGAACGCGGGGTTGTCTCCGTCCGATGTGGACGTGGTGGAGGCGCATGGGACTGGTACGACGTTGGGTGATCCGATCGAGGCGCAGGCGCTTCTGGCGGCTTACGGTCAGGATCGTTCGGAGCCGTTGTGGTTGGGTTCGGTGAAGTCGAACATCGGTCACACGCAGGCGGCTGCTGGTGTCGCGGGTGTGATCAAGATGGTGATGGCGTTGCGGCACGGGCGGTTGCCGCGGACGCTGCACGTGGACGAGCCGACCCCGCACGTCGAGTGGGAGCGCGGCGAGATCCGGCTGCTCACCGAGGCGCAGCCGTGGCCGGAGACCGACCGGCCGCGCCGGGCGGGCGTCTCCGCGTTCGGGATCAGCGGCACCAACGCCCACCTGATCCTCGAACAGGCGCCCCCGGGTGAACCGGTCGAGGTGGCCGACCCGGTGCCGTGGCTGCTGTCGGCCAAGACCCCGGAGGCGCTGCGCGCCCAGGCACGACGGCTGCGCGACTTCGCCGGCGACCCGGCGGTGGGTCCGGTCCTGGCGGGGCGGACCCGGTTCGCTTACCGCGCCGCCCTCACCGACCCGACCACGCTCCTGGCCGACCTCGACGCGTTGGCCGATGCCCCGGTTGTGGCCGCTCAGCCCGGCAAGACGGCGTTCGTGTTCTCGGGTCAGGGTTCGCAGTGGCGGGGTATGGGTCGTGGTCTTTATGACGCCTATCCGGTGTTCGCGGAGGCGTTGGATGATGTGTGTGGGCGGCTGGGGTTGTCGTTGTGGGATGTCGATGTGGATCGGACGGGGTTTGCGCAGCCGGCGTTGTTCGCGGTCGAGGTGGCGTTGTTCCGGTTGGTGGAGTCGTTGGGGCTGAAGCCGGATTATCTGATCGGGCATTCGGTGGGTGAGATCGCTGCTGCGCATGTTGCCGGTGTGCTGAGCCTGGACGATGCGTGCACGTTGGTGTCGGCGCGAGGTCGTTTGATGCAGGAGTTGCCGCCGGGTGGGGCGATGGTGTCGATCCGGGCTTCTGAGGCGGAAATCGAGCTGACTCAGGGTGTCGAGATCGCGGCCGTCAACGGGCCCGACGCGGTGGTGATCTCCGGTGACGAGGACGCGGTGCTGCGGCTCGCCGAGCTGTGGCGGGAACGGGGCCGTGAGACGCGGCGGCTGACGGTGAGCCACGCTTTCCACTCCGCTCACATGGACCCCATGCTGGCCGAGTTCGCGGCGGTCGTTGATGGGCTGACGTTCGGTTATCCACAGATCCCGATCGTGTCGACCGTGTTGTCGGACCGCTCGGGTAGCGTTGAAAACAGGGATCCCCTGGGCGGGGACCCTTCCGCAGGCACGGTGTTTGATGTGGGCGGGGACCCTTCCGCAGGCACGGTGTTCGACGCCGGGTATTGGGTGCGTCAGGTGCGGGGGTCGGTGAGGTTTGCCGATGGTGTGGAGTGGTTGCGTGCCCATGGTGTGACGGCGTTGTTGGAGGTCGGGCCGCATCCCACGTTGGTGCCGAATGGGGTGATGAGGCGGGGGCACGACGAGCCCGAACGGGTGCTCGCCGCGCTCGGCCGGGTCTGGGAGCAGGGGGCGGACTGGCGTCCACCGGCGCCGCCCGTCCACCTCGACCTGCCCGCCTACCCGTTCCAACGCGAACGGTTCTGGCTGGTGCCGAGCGTCCCCGCGGACGTGGCCGGTGCGGGGCTCGACGCGCTGGACCACCCGTTGCTGCGGGCCTCGGTGACGCTGCCCGACGGCCAGGGCGTGGTGCTGACCGGCGTGCTGGCCCGGTCGGCGCACCCCTGGTTGGGCGAGCACACCGTCCTCGGCACGGCCCTGCTGCCCGCCACCGGGTTCGTGGAGCTGGCGTTGCGGGCCGGCGGTCACGTCGGCTGCCCGGTGCTGGCCGAACTCGTGCTCGAAGCGCCACTCCCGCTGCACGACACCGCGCACGTCCAGGTCACCGTCGGCGCGCCGGACGAGAACGGGCGGCGCCCCGTCACGCTGCACTCGCGCACCCCCGCCGAGCCGGACGACTGGACCCGCCACGCCACCGGCGTCCTGCGCCCCGAACCGGCCACCCCGCCGACCGGGCCCGCCACGTGGCCGCCGGTCGACGCCACCCCGGTCGACATCGCCGCCCTGTACGACACGCTCGCCGACGCGGGCTACGACTACGGGCCGACGTTCCAGGGCCTGCGCGCCATCTGGCGGCACGGCGACGACCTGCACGCCGAGGTCGCGTTCCCCGCCGACCACGCGCAGCTGACCGGCTACGGCATCCACCCGGCCCTGCTGGACGCGGCGATCCAGCCGCTCACCCTGCTCACCGGCATCACCGCCGAGGTCGACGGCCCCGGCCAGGGCCTGGCCAGGCTGCCGTTCTCGTTCACGGGCGTGTCGATCACCGGCACGGCCGCCACCCTGCGGGTCGTGCTGTCGCCCACCGCGCCGGACACCTACGCGGTGCACGTCACCGACACCGCGGGCACGCCGGTGGCCGGCGTCGACTCGCTCGTGCTGCGCCCCGTCGAGCTGGGCGGTCTCGCCGTCGCCCGCCACCCGGACTCCCTGTTCACCCTCGACTGGACGCCGTTGCCGATCACCGAGGCGCCGGACGTGCCGGCGCAGCTCCGCGACCTCGCGCGCACCGGGGGAGACCCGGTCGAGCGGACCCACGCCCTCACCCGGCAGGTGCTCCACGACGTGCAGCGGGCCCTGGCCGACGACACCCGCCTGGTGATCGTCACCAGTGGCGACGACCTGCCCCTCGCGGCGGCCCAAGGCCTGGTGCGCAGCGCGCAGACCGAGCACCCGGGCCGGTTCCTGCTGGTCGACCACGACGACACGGAGGCGTCCCGACAGGCGCTCCCGGCCGCCGTGCGCACCGCGTTCGCCCAAGCGGAACCACAAGTGCGGCTGCGCGACGGCGCGATGTCGGCGCCCAGGCTCACCAAGTCCGCCGTGGCCGGCACGCCACGCCCGCTGCGCGGCACCGCGCTGATCACCGGCGGGTTCGGGGTCCTCGGCGGCCTGACCGCACGCCACCTCGTCACCGACCACGGCGTGCGGCACGTGGTCCTGGCCGGGCGCCGTGGTGTCGCCACCCCCGGCGCGGAGGAGCTCCGGACCGCGCTGGCCGACCTCGGCGCGACCGTCGCGGTGGCCGCCTGCGACGTCGCCGACCGGGACGCCCTGGCCGGGCTGCTCGCCACGATCGACGACCTGCGCGTGGTCGTGCACACCGCCGGGATCGTGGACGACGGCGTGGTCGCCTCCCTCACCCCCGACCAGCTGGACGCCGTGCTGCGGCCCAAGGTGGACGCGGCGTGGCACCTGCACGAGCTGACCCACGACCTGGACGCGTTCGTGCTGTTCTCGTCCGTGGCGGGTGTGCTGGGCAGTCCCGGGCAGGCCAACTACGCGGCGGCCAACTCGTTCCTCGACGCGCTGGCCCGCCACCGGCACGCGCTCGGCCTGCCCGCCGTGTCGCTGGCCTGGGGCTACTGGGCGCAGGAGAGCGGCATCACCGGTCACCTGGGCGAGGCCGACCGGCTGCGCCTGGCCCGAGCGGGCCTGCTCGCCCTGCCGACCGACCGGGCGCTGGCGCTGCTCGACGTCGGTCTCGCGGCCGACGTGCCCGTGCTGGTGCCCGCCCACCTCGACCCGGCCACGGCCAAGACGCCGTTGCTGCGCGACCAAGCGCGGTCCCGGCGGGCGAAGGCGCCCGCGGTCACGCCGTCCGACCTGCTCGGCCGGCTCGCCGCACTGGCCGAACCCGAGCAGCGCGCCCTGCTGCTGGACGTGATCAACACGCAGAGCGCCTCCGTCCTCGGCCACACCACGCGGCTCACCGCCGACCCGCAGCAGGCGTTCCGCGACCACGGCGTCGACTCGCTGACCGCGATCGAGCTGCGCAACCGGCTCAACGCGGCCACCGGCCTGCAGCTGTCCGCGACCGCCGTGTTCGACTTCCCGACACCCGCCCAGCTGGCCAACCACCTCTACGGGCAGCTGCGCGGCACCGCCAACCGGGACGCGGGCCCGCTGGAAACCCTGCTGCGCAAGGCCATCGACGTCGACCGCCCGCGGGACGGCGTCGAGCTGCTGGCCACCGCGGCGCGGCTCGGCCCGCTCGCCGACCGGGTCGACGTCACGCCGGCCAAGCTCACCACCGGGTTCGTGCCGCCGGCGTTGATCTGCCTGCCGTCCGCGCTGGCGTTCACCGGCGTGGAGGAGTACGCGCGGTTCGCCGCCGCGTTGGAGGCGATGCGGGACGTGACCGCCGTGCCGCTGCCCGGCTTCACCGGCGGCCCGCTGCCCGCCACCGCCGAAGCCCTGGTGGACGCGCTGACCGACGCCGTCGCCGAAGCGGCCGTGGGCGAGTTCGCACTAGTCGGCCGGTCGGTCGGGGCGTGGCTCGCCCGTGCCGTCGCCGGTCGCCTCGAAGCCCGGGGCGTGACACCGGCCGCCCTCGTGCTGATCACCCCGACCGGACGACCTCCGCTGGACGGCGTGCTCGACCCCGAGCACCAGGTCCACCCCGTCGACGACGACCGGCTGGTCGCGATGGGCCGCTACCTCGACCTGGCCGGGCAGTGGGAGCCGGGACCGACCGGCGCGCCGGTGCTGCACGTCGGCACCGCGCACGAGCGCCCACCGTCCGGGCAGGAGTCGGTCGTGGGGGGGGGGGGGGGGGGCGCCCAGCGGGAAGGCGCCACCCCCGCCCCCCCCCCCGCCCGCAGCGGCGGGGGGACGGGCGTCCGGGGGGGGGCGGGCGGGGGGTGG
>NZ_JBFAMT010000038.1:0-85845 GCF_040656635.1 Actinosynnema sp. NPDC049800
GGTGTGTGTTTTTCCCCGGTGGCCTCTCCCAAACACCCCCGGGGTGACCACCAATCCCCCCCCCCGGGGGGGGGGGGGCCCGCCCCCCCCCACCCCTCCTTTGCATTCCGCTCTATTTCACCCGATCAGACCACGTGGCCGGCTTATCGGACATTCTCGCCGTCACACAAATGGACGCATGTGATCTGCGCCATGTTCCGATGCATTGACCGTGCATTGATCTGTGTAGTTTGCTCGTGCCGGGCATTCAGTACGCCAGGGGGCACCGTGATCGGGATCGACGGCCATTCTCGGCCTATTCGCCACATCGACCGGTAGAACGCAAAACCACTGAGCCGGCACCGCGGACCGAAATCAGGCGGCCTCGATCGAGGTCGCCTGCGCAGCGCGGCGATCCCCGCCAATACACCACGCCATGCGGATGTGCACTCGGCACATCCGCATGGCGAGTGCGCCCGAATTAATTCCCCACGTTCAAAAAGATCAGGCACTGATCGAACGGAGCGATGGACACGTGCGAAGAAAATTGGCACCGCTGTGCGCGACGACAATCGCGATCGCCGCGTTGGCAACGGCCCCACCGGGCGCCGCCGCGCCGGCGACCGACCCCGACTGGAACGCGGTGCGAGAAGTCGCGGTGATCGAACCCCCGGTGGTCGCCGCCGAGAAGCGCGGCGAGCTGCTGGGCAACGGCTGGCAGTCGTCCGGCGACCGGCTGTGGACGACCACCGGCGACGGAACCGGCTTCCACGTGCTGGTGGCCGACGCCAAGACCGGCTACTCGTGGCGCACGGCGGCCACGCTGGTCAAGCCCGCGGTGGACGCCGACACCTGGATCGGCAACGCGTGCGTCACCGGCTCCGGCACCAAGGCCGTCGTGGTCTACGCGCCGCGGACGTTCACCAACGACGAGAAGCTGTCCGCCCGCGGCGGCTTCACCGCCGTCGTCGACCTGGTCACGGGCGCGGTCACCGACCTGCCGGTCCGCACCACGTTGGCGTACTACAACCCCGGCTGCGGCCTCGGGGAGGAGGTCGCGCTCACCCAGGCCGCCGACCTCGACCTCGGCAAGACCGGTCTGCGCACCGTCGACGCGACCACCGGGAAGGTGAGCGACCGCACCGAGGTCACCGGTCAGTTCACCTCGGCCGTCCCGCTGCGGGACGGCTTCGCCGTCGCCGGTGGCACCGGCGTGCTGAAGATCGAACGCGACGGCACGAAGGAACGGATCGCCAAGACCGCCGGCGTGCCGTTCCACCTCAAGGCCGACGCCGACGGCGGCGTCGTGTTCATGGCAGCGGAGAGCGAAGAGGCGGTCAACGTCCAGCGCTCGACCGGCGTGCGCGGCAAGACGTCCCTGCTCGCCAGGGGTGCGACCGGTGAGGTCGACCTGACCGCGACCGGCGGCAGGGTGTTCATCACCGGTGACGCGAAGCTCGAAGCGCTGCCGGCGGTCGTGACCAAGCTCGACCTCCCCGCGGGCTCGGCGGTGTCCACCAACGCCGAGGCAGCGGTCACCGGGGTGGCCCCGACCAAGTCGCCGGTGCAGGTCGAGTCGCAGCCTTGGAGCATCCGGGCCAAGAGCCTCAAGACCGGCCGCGACCTGGCCTTCGGGGTCAACCCCGCCGACGTGCTCAAACCCCGCGAGGTCGAGGCCGACCGCACCTGCGCGGTGCCTCGCAACGACGGGCAGACGCAGGTGATCCAGCCCAAGCCCAAACAGGTCGAGTGGGCGGTGGACATGGCGGTGAAGAACCACTTGGACGTCCTCCGGCCCGCGGGCTGGGGCGGTCACCAGGGCAACTACCGGCCGCAGGTGATGTTCCCGCAGCGCGCCATGACCAACGCCAACGGCGGCCAGGTGCCGGCCCAGGTCATGCTCGGCATCATCGGCCAGGAGTCGAACATGTGGCAGGCCAGCCGGCACACGCTGCCCGGCGAGACCGGCAACCCCCTGATCGGCAACTACTACGGGGTGGACGTCTACAACGGCGACGAGTCCGACGACTGGAACGTGGACTTCACGGAGGCCGACTGCGGCTACGGCGTCACCCAGATGACCGACGGCATGCGCACGGCCGGGCGCACCCGTCCCGGCGAGGTCGCGCTGTCCTACGACAAGCAGCTCGCCATCGGCACCGACTACGCGGCGAACGTCGCGGCGGGCCTGGCCCTGCTGCAGGACAAGTGGAACCAGCTCCAGGCAGCCGGCATGAGGGTGAACAACAACGACGTCACCAGCATCGAGAACTGGTTCTTCGCCGCGTGGGCCTACAACTCCGGTTACCACCCGCCGGGTGAGCCGAACACGAACGGCGCGCACGGCCTCGGCTGGGGCAACAACCCCGCCAACCCGCAGTACGACCCCAACCGACAGCCCTTCGGCGAGGACCCGCACGACTTCGCGCGCCCGCAGTTCTGGCCCTACCCGGAGAAGGTGATGGGTTTCGCGGCCAACCCGCCGTGGGGTCTTGAGGACGAGAACACCGAAGTGCCCTTCTTCAGGCCGGCGAACTGGGACGGCGGCGACGGCCCGGTGAGCACGCCCGGCACCGGCGCGTACAACCGGCACAAGGTCAAGCCCGACCGGTTCCTGTTCTGCACCAGCGCCAACCAGTGCGTGCCCGGCGGTCTGTTCACGCCGACGGATCCCGACGTGGACGACGACCCGCTGCGGGACACCGGGCCGTGCGCGCACCAGAACGCCGCCGGGCAGTACGACCTGCGCTGCTGGTGGCACGACGCGGCCACGTGGAAGACCGACTGCGCGACGACGTGCGGCTACGAGTTCATCCGGTACGACTGGCCGGACTACTCGCAGGAGCCCGCGAACGGCGTCAGCTACGTGCCCCAGTGCGACGCGCAGGGCCCGGTCAGCACGCGCACGCTGGTGGTTGACCACGGCGCCCCGACCAGGCGTCCGGCCTGCACGCAGATGACGTCGACGGGCACCATGGCGTTCCGCTACGACAAGCCGGCGGCGTGGGTGGACCTGCACCAGCTCGGCAGCGGGTTCGGCGGGCACACGTGGATCAGCCACACCAAGCAGAACACGCCCACCGAGTTGAAGGCCGTGACGACGGCCGACTGGACGCTGAGCCAGAAGATGCGCACCAGGGCCGGTGTGTGGGCCTACATCCCACCGCACGGCTCCACGAAGACCACGGCGGCGGTCTACGAGATCGAGACGGCGCTGGGCAAGCAGACCGTCACGAAGAGCCAGCACGACTACCGCGGCCAGTGGATGCCGCTGGGCAAGTTCGACTTCGACAACATCCCGAAGGTCACGCTGAGCACGCTCACCGGTGACGGGACGACCGGTCGCATCGTGGCGTTCGACGCGATCGCGTTCAGTCCCGAGGACGGGTTCCAGCAGAGCACGGACTACATCTCGCGGTTCGTGCACCTGATCACCCAGAACTGCCTCACGGCCACGACGACGGCATACCCGGCGCCGGTCGTGCACCGGCAGTGCACCGGCAACTTCAGCGACGACTGGCTGGTCCGCTACGTCCCGAACACCAACGCGGAGAACCGCAAGGAGTACCGGATCATCCAGCGGGCCACCGGGCTGTGCCTGGCGCCGAAGTTCGACGCGCCGAACAACCGGTACCTCGCCGAGACCAGGCAGTGCGGCCCCAACCCGTTCACCGACCTGGAATCGCTGTGGGCCAACGGCAAGGACATGAACATGCCGCAGACGTCGGGCGTGTGCAGCCACTACGTCGAGCCGTCGTGCCTCTTCCCGGAAGGTCTCAACGCGGGCGAGGGCACGCCGGTCGTGCTGACCAAGGTCAGGAACGGCATCGAGGAGGCGTACAGCTGGTGACCTGGTCGGGAGTGAGGTAACCGTGGTCGCCGTCCTGGTGGCGGTGGTGGCGTTCTGGGTCGGTCAGCTCGGCTTGGCAGAAGCCTGGACGACCTCTCGCGGTGACGGGGCGACGGTCGCCGTCATCGACACAGGAGTCGACGACGACCACCCGGACCTCACCGGGCGGGTGCTGCCCGGTGCCGAGTTCCCCGATCTCGGCACCGGGGGCCGCGACCTCGTCGGCCACGGCACGGAGGTGGCGGCGCTGGTCGCGGGCCGCCACGGCGTCGCACCGGAGGCCGAGGTGCTTCCGGTGAAGCTCACCGGCAACAGCGCGGACGCCGACGCGGCCGTCCGGTGGGCGGTGGACCGCGGTGCGCAGGTGATCAACATGTCGCTCGGCGGCTCGTACGGCTCGTACGGCGAAGCGCTGCGGTACGCGGCCGAGCGGGACGTGCTGGTGGTCGTCGCGGCGGGCAACACCGGTGTTGACCAAGGCGTCACCGCCTTGGCCCGCACCGCCGGTGCGCTCGCCGTGTCGGCGGTGGACCGCAACGGCCTGTTCCGCCCGGAGGTCAGCGTGTCCGGACCGGAGATCGCGCTGGCCGCGCCGGGTGTGGACATCGCGACCTCACGGGGGGAGCGCAGCGGCACCAGCTACGCCGCCGCGATCGTCTCGGGCACGGCGGCGCTGGTCCGGGCGAGGTACCCGGAACTGACCGCGCCGGAAGTGGCGGAACTGCTCGAAACGACGGCTCGGGAAGCCGGACCGCCGGGCCGCGATCCTCAGTACGGGTTCGGCGTCGTCGATCCGGTTCGCGCGCTGGCCGGCCCACCACCTCGGTCACCGGCCGCGTCCGGCACCTCGCTGGGTGCGCCGGCCGGGGTCTGCGCGGCACTGCTCGTCGGATCGGTCCTGATCCGACGAAGAGCGAAGAGGATGCGGGACCGCAGCACGCGGTCGGCACGCCGACCGAGCACCACACCAATCGGAAGGAATCGAAAGTGAAACCAGCCGGCAAGATCATGGGCACTATTTCTGCCGCACTCTTCGGGATAGCGGCGCTCAGCGGTCCGGCACAAGCCGAACCGGTTGAGGAACACTGCGTCGCGGTGACCGGGAGGACGCCGAAGGACCCGGTTCGGACCGCTTGCTCGACCGACCCGGAAGCCCAGGAGCTGAAAGCCCTTTCAGCGGCCGCGGTACCGCTCATGACGTGGTACGACAATTGGCACTGGGACGGCAGCAACGGCGAGTTCACCTGGTACGGGTACGCCGGGACCTGCGACGCGGAAGGCTACCTCCTCTACTTCGACGAGAACAACTTCCCCGCCTGGAAGGACCGCATCTCGTCTTTCACCGTGCACGGCGGTTGTTGGACCACGGTGGCGTTCGCCGTGGCCTACGACCCCTTCGAAGGACATGCCCGGTACGACGGCGACACCTACTACGTCGGCGATCTCATGAACGATCACACCGAAGGATTCTGGGTCACCTCGCCGCGCTGACCGATCGGCGCACCGGATTCGAAACGGAAAACCATGCCGAAGAGACGTGCACGACGCATGTTAGGCACATCGTTGATATCCCTGGCACTGCTGGCTTCGGGTGCCCCGATCGGCGCCACCGCCCAACCGGTGTCCCGACCGCAGGCGCCCGCGACACCGGTTGAGCCGCGGGCGCAGCACACGACCGATCCGGGTGAACGCGACCACCTGCTCGGACGGGGTTGGCAGCAGTCGACCGACCGGGCGTGGACGACCAGCGGTGACGCGGACGGCTTCCACCTCCTGGTCGCCGACGCCGCCACGGGCTACACGTGGCGCACGGCGGCGACCCTGTCCGAACCGGGCTTCGACTCCGACCAGTGGATCGGCAACGCCTGCGTGACGGAGTCGGGAAAGCGCGCGGTAGTGGTGTACGCACCGCGCATCTTCACGAACAAGGACAAGCTGGCCGGCCGCGGCGGGTTCAGCGCGACGGTCGACCTGGACACCGGTGTGGTGACCAAGCTGCCGGTCCGGTCGAGCCTGGCCTACTTCAACCCCGGCTGCGGCACAGGTGAGGCCGCCGTGCTCACCGAGGAGGGCGACGACCTGGGCCGGACCCGGTTGACCAGGCTCGAGGCGGGCACGTCCACGGCGGCCGCGCCGGTCGAGGTCGAAGGACAGGTGACCTCCGCGGTGCCGACTGCGGCGGGCGTCGTCGCGGCGGCCGGATCGACGTTGGTGAAGGTCGACGACAAGGGTCGCGCCCACCGCCTGGCGGTCACGACCGGGTCGCCCTTCATGCTGCAGCCGGACGCCGACGGCGGCGTGGTGTTCCTGGAACGCCTCGGTGACCGGGTACGGGCACGGCGGGCGCTGCCCTCCGACCCGCGGGCGAAGGTGTCCACCCTGGCCACCGGCGGTCTCAAGGACCTCGGAGTCACGTCCGGCAAGGCCGGTGCGGTATTCCTGACGGGCAAGGCCGACACCGTCGGCGCGCTGCCGCCATCGGTGGTCAAGCTCGACGTGTCCCGGGACGCCGCGGTGTCGACCGCGGGCCGGGTGGCCGTGGAGAGGTCCGAGTACGCCGAGCCGCCCGGCAAGGACCTGGCGGCCGCCCGTCGCGCGAAGATCGACCTGAAGGTCCTCGCCACGGGTGCGCGCGTCGGCTTCACCGTCAACCCGCGGGGAGCGGTCGGCTCACACGCCGCGACCGGGCGCGAGCCGAACCCGAAGTCCGGCCGATCCGCGGGAGAGCTGTCGGCGACCACCGACCTGACCAACCCCGTGGACGCCGAGCGCACCTGCGCCATCCCCCGCGGCGACGCGTCGGCGATGGCTACGCAGCCCACGCCCGCGCAGGCGGAGTGGGCGGCCGACCGAGCCGTGCTCGGCACGTTGGAGAACACCGACGGCGCGCAGGCGATGTTCCCGTCCAAGGCGTTGATCGGCGGGGAGAAGGTGCCGCCGCAGATCCTGCTCGGCATCATGGCGCAGGAGTCGAACCTGTGGCAGGCGGCCCGGTTCGCGCTGCCCGGCGTGCCCGCGAACCCGCTGATCGGCAACTACTTCGGCCTCGCCATCTACAACAAAGAGGACGACGACGACTGGGCCATCAACTGGGACGACGCCGACTGCGGGTACGGCATCACCCAGGTCACCGACGGCATGCGCATGGCAGGCCGCGAGGGCACGTTCGCGCCGGCGCTCCCGGCGGCCCAGCAGCGGGCCATCGCGCTGGACCACAAGACGAACATCGCACGCGGCCTGCAGATCCTGCAGGAGAAGTGGAACCAGACCCGGGCGGCGGGGATGGTGGTCAACAACGGCAGCCCGCGCAAGATCGAGAACTGGTTCCTCGCGGTCTGGGCCTACAACTCCGGTTTCAACGCGGACAAGGGTGACGGCTCCCCGTGGGGCGTCGGCTGGACGAACAACCCGATCAACCCCCGCTACCCGGCGAACCGGTTGCCGTTCCTGGAGTTCACCCAGGCCGACGCCAAGTACCCGAACCGGTGGCCGTACCCGGAGAAGGTCATGGGTTGGGCGGCCCACTCGATCGCCACGCCGACCGGGCCGGGCTTCGCACCCGCCTGGTGGAACGCGGCCGGCAGCAACGGCAACCTCAACCGGGAGAACGTGAAGCCCCCGGTCGAGTTGTTCTGCACACCGCAGAACGACTGCTACCGCGGCCAGGCGTGGGTGCCCGACGACCCGTCGGTGCTGCCCGGTCCCGGTGACGACCCGGAACCGCCGGGGCCGTGCGACCACAAGAACCCGGAGACCGGCAAGCGCGACCTGAAGTGCTGGTGGCACCTGCCCGCCACCTGGAAGGCCGACTGCGACCAGACCTGCGGTGTCTGGAACTTCACTTACGACGTGGAGCCCGCGCCCGCGTGGGGCGCCAACTACCCGCCGCGGTGCGCGCAGGACACCCTGCCCGCGAACGCGCTGATCATCGATGACCTGCCCGCCACCGCGGCCGCCCTGCCCGCGAAGTGGGCCGACCCGAACCGGCGCTGCACCAGGGACTGGACCAGCCAGGGCAGCTTCCAGCTCCAGTTCTCCACGCCCTCGGCGAAGATCGACTTCCATCAGCTAGGCGCGGCCTTCGACAACCACTTCTACTTCGGTCACACCCGCAGGGACGATCCGGCCGGCAACATGAGCAAGGTGACCGGCACGTGGACGTTGAACAGGCCGCTCACCGGGTGGGCTCGGGTCCTCGTGCACATCCCGGACCACGGCGCGCACACCAGGCAGGCCAAGTACGAGGTCGAGACCGGCTCCGCCACCAAGACCCGGGTCGTCCTGCAGCGCACCGAGGCCAACAAGTGGGTGTCGCTGGGCGTCATGCAGTTCTCCGGCACGCCGAAGGTGAGGCTGTCCACCACCACCCTCGACGGCGAGGGCACGGAGGACGTGGCTTGGGACGCGGTCGCATTCCAGCCGATGGCGCAGAAGCCGGCGAACGTCGTCGTCGCGCTGGGCGACTCCTACTCGTCGGGTGAGGGCGCGGGTGGCAACGCCGCGTACTACCGGGAGACCAACGTCTACGGCGACGACGAGAACCTGCGCAACGCCTGCCACCGCTCGCCGCACACGTGGTCGCGGCAGGGCAAGCTCGCCCAGTACGCGGGCAACACCATCGGGCAGATAGCGGACTTCTACAACGACCCGACGATGGACTACCAACTGCTGGCGTGCAGCGGGGCGCGCACGCACCACGTGCTGCCGTTCGAGACGGTGCCCGCCGGTGAGCCCAAGCCCGTCGACGCCTGGGGCAACACCGGGCGGTCCTTCTACCACGAGGTGTCGCAGATGGACCGCGGCTTCCTGGACGAGTCCACCACGCTGGTGACGATGTCCGTCGGCGGGAACGACGCGCGGTTCACCCAGATCATGAAGTCGTGCCTCACCTACCTGTTCGACTGCCCTGACGAGGTGCTGGACGAGGACAACGGGGTGCCGCTGAAGGACGCGGAGCCCGCCCTGATCCGGAACAAGGTGATCCCGTCGGTGGCGACCACCATCCGCGAGATCCACAAGCGGGCGCCGAACGCCAAGATCGTGCTGATGGGCTACCCGAAGTTCCTGGAGCACGACGTGCTCTGCGACGCGCTGTTCTCGGGTCGCACGATCGACTGGTTCAAGGAGATCGGGGACGTGCTGACCGTGGCCTACACGAGCATGACCATCGACCTGCGCAACGAGGGCATCGAGATGGTGTTCGCCGACCCGTACACCGCCTTCGACGGCAAGGGCGCGTGCGGCGCACCGGCGCGGATCAACGCGATCGTGGAGACCAAGACGGACTCGGACCCGCTGCTGGCCATTCCCTCCGAGAGCTTCCACCCGACCAGGGAGGGCTTCCAGTTGTACGGCGAGGTGTTCACCTCCGCGCTGCGGAAGCTCGGGTTGTGATCCGCGGCCTGCTGGTGGTGGCCGCCGTCGCGGCCACCACCGCCGGCTGTGCCTCCGAGGCCGACCAGGCGTTCGACTACGCCACCCGCCACGCCCGCGACGACGCGGAACGCGGTCGGGATCGGGTCGAGGGAACCGTCCGCAGGACGCGGGGCCAGGGCCCCGGGGCGGCGTTGGCGGAAGCCGTGGCCGGCGACCCGGATCGGGTTTTCGGCAGCCGCACCACGCCGACCGGGTTCGAGTTGGACGTCGTGTACTACGGCCAGGGCCAGGCGGGCGGCGGGTGGACCGCCGAAAGCCGATCGGTGCGACTGTGCGTCCGGTTCACCGCACGCCTGGACCCGGAACCGGTGGTAGAGGCCGCGGACGTGGAGTGCGCCGCTTCGCTGCCGTCGGCGGCGCCGGGGTTCGGCACGTTCGACCGAACCGTCCGACTCACCGATTAGTCGTCGCCGTCCTGCGGTGGGACGGCGCGCTTTCACCGAACGAACGACAGTAGGGGGATTTGGCGTGCGCAAGAACAGGGTCTTCGTGGCGGGAGTGCTCGCTGCGGCAGGGGTCGCGCTGCTGGGTGTCCAACCCGCCGGCGCCGACACGACCGGGCCGATCGACCTGGGCACTTTGCCCGGCGGAACGGAGAGCAAGGCGGTCGACATCAGCGAGACCGGTGTGATCGTGGGTGAGGCGACCACGGCCGGTGGCCAGACGCACGCCGTGCGCTGGGGCGCCGACCACACCATCAGTCAGCTCGGGACGTTGGCGGGCAGCACGTGGAGCACCGCCGTCGACATCAACGACACGGGCACCGCGATCATCGGCGTCGCACGGTTGTCGGGTCAGCGGCGGCCGGTCCGGTGGGACGGGAACGGCGCGATCACCGCGCTGTCGCTGCTGCCCGGCGGTATCACGGGCGAAGTGTCGGAAGTCAACGCGTCCGGGGTCGCGGTCGGCCACTCGTTCGCCGCGGACGGCCGGTCACACGCGGTGAAGTGGGCGGCCGACGGCACGGTGACCGACCTGGGCGTGCTTCCCGGCGGCCCGTTCGTGCCGGGAGGTTTGCCGATCATCTCCGATCGAGCGACGTCGATCAATGACGCCGGCGTCATCGTCGGCACGGTGTTCACGCCCGACTCCGACAACCACGCGGTGCGGTGGGATGCGAGCGGGACGATCAGCGAGCTCGGCGCACCGGGCGGTGAACTCGCCTGGACGGACTCCGTGAACGAGGCAGGCGTTGTGGTCGGTTCGATCCTGACGAACACGGGGCTGGTGCCGGTGCTGTGGACCGGCGCCGGCGCCGGCACGCTGAACACGGCGGGCAGGAACTTCGCCGGCGTGACGGGGCTGAACGAGGCAGGCGTGGTCGTGGGCAACGCCGTGGTCGGCAGCTGGCGCTACCTGGCGATGTCCTGGGACGCGGCCGGGCAACTGACCGAACTGCCCCCGCTGGCGGAGGACGTGTCGAGCCGTGCCGTGGCGGTCGCCGAGGACGGTTCCATCGTCGGCAACTCCGGCTCGGCCGGTGAGACCGACCGCCCGGTGCGCTGGACCGCCGGCGTCGCCCAGGACCTCGGCGCACCGTCCGGTGCGACCTCGGCCAGCGTGTACGGGGCGAACGACGGCGGCACCGCGGTCGGCCTCGCGGTCATGCCCGGGTTCGTGGCGCACGCCGTGCTCTGGCCTGCGAGCTGACCCGCGGGCCCGCCACGACCTCGGGGATTCGTGGCGGGCCCACCCCGACCTCACAACGCCCGTTGACCCCTGCCCGTAGCATCCGTCACCGTGGCCAGCCCTTCGCAGCACTCGCAGGCGACCCCCGACGGCTCGCAGGCGAACGCCGACGACACCGACTCGCTCAGCCCCGACGAGCGGGTCAACCCGACGTGGACCGAGCCGCTGGCGCGGGCGGCGAGCAAGCCGCTGGGCGGACCGGTCGGTCGGCACGCGTCGGTCGGGCGGCAGTGGTTCTGGACGCCGCTGCGGGTCGTGCTGCTGTTCGCGGTGGTGACGCTGGCGCTGGCGTGGTTCCAGAAGTCGCCGTGCGTGCAGCAGTACGTGGACGACAACGGCGTGGTGCAGCTGGACTGGCGCGGCAGCAAGCAGTTCACCGCGATGTGCTACTCCGACACGGTGCCGCTGTACACCGCGGAGCGGTTGGACAAGCCGGACACGTTCCCCTACAAGACCTCGTGGGTGGACGACGAGGGCAAGCCGACGGCGCACGTGCGGTACATGGAGTACCCCGTGCTGACGGGCATGTTCCAGCTGCTCAACGCGCGCATGGCGCAGGGCTGGACGGTGATCGCCTCGTCCGGGTGGCTGCCGAACCCGATGACCGTGATCGTGTACTTCAACATCACCGCGCTGTGGCTGGCGCTGGCGTGGCTGGTGACCGCCTTCGCGGTGGCGCAACTGGCCAGGCGACGGCCGTACGACGCGGTGCTGGTGGCGGTGTCGCCGCTGGTCATCGTGCACGCGTTCACCAACTTCGACACGCTCGCCACGGCGTTCGCGACGGCGGGCATGCTCGCGTGGGCGCGCAAGAAGCCGGTGCTGGCGGGCGTGCTGCTCGGGCTGGGCGGCGCGGCGAAGCTGTACCCGCTGTTCCTGCTCGGACCGTTGCTGCTGTTGTGCTGGCGGGCGGGCAAACTGCGGGCCGGGTGGACCACGCTCGGCGCGACCCTGGCCACCTGGGGCCTGGTGAACGCGCCCATCGCGTGGCTCTACCCGGACGGCTGGCGCGAGTTCTTCCGGCTGAACACCGAGCGCGGCGTCGACCCCGACTCGCTCTACAACGTGGTCGCGCAGTGGACCGGGTGGCCGGGCTTCGACCCCGGTCTGCCGCACGGGCAGGCGCCCGAGGTGTTGAACACGGTCAGCGCGGTGCTGTTCCTGGTGTGCTGCGCGGCGGTCGGGTTCGTGGCGATGTCCGCGCCGCGGCGGCCGAGGTTCGCGCAGCTGGCGTTCCTCGTGGTGGCCGCGTTCCTGCTGACGAACAAGGTGTGGAGCCCGCAGTACTCGCTGTGGCTCGTGCCGCTGGCCGTGCTGGCGCTGCCGCGGTGGAAGCTGCTGCTGGTGTGGATGACGGTGGACGCACTGGTCTGGGTGCCCCGGATGTTCTTCTACCTGGGCGTGGACAACAAGGGCCTGCCGATCGACTGGTTCCTCGGCGCGGTGGTGGCGCGCGACGTCGCGGTGATCGTGCTGTGCGGGTTCATCGTGCGCGAGATCTACCGGCCCGCCCTGGACAAGGTGCGCCAGGCCGGCGACGACGACCCGTGCGGCGGCTTCATCGACGGCGCGCCGGACCGGTTCGCGCTGCGGTTCGGCCGGCGCCGCCGGGACGACGCGCCGGTGCCCGCCGGCGTGGGCGGCTGACCTACGCGGGGGTCCTGGGCGCCGGACGTCGGCGGGTGGGCAGGAGGTGGTCGGTGAAGGTGACCTCGGAGCGCAGGAAGACGAAGAACAACGCCACCAGCAGCGCCGCCCGGCCCCACACCCCGATCACCACGGCCTGCGCCGAGAACCCGTCGTAGATCCCGGACGGCTCGCCGAACTCGATCGCGTAGAACCAGCGGAAGATGCCGACGCCCATG
Source organism: Actinosynnema sp. NPDC049800 (assembly GCF_040656635.1). Classification (NCBI taxonomy): domain Bacteria; kingdom Bacillati; phylum Actinomycetota; class Actinomycetes; order Pseudonocardiales; family Pseudonocardiaceae; genus Actinosynnema; species Actinosynnema sp. NPDC049800. Next base: position 12,820 of record NZ_JBFAMT010000038.1, read on the forward strand.
GCGAGGTCCGCCACGAAGTACGCCGCCACCCAGCCCCAGTCCACCCGCAGCAGCACGAACATCGGCACCAGCCACAACGTGTACTGCGGCGAGTGCACCTTGTGCAGCAACAGGAAACCGCACAGCATCGCCGCCGACACGGGCACCCACGGGTAGCTGCCCTCGCTCAGGTACCGCCGCCACCCGAGCCCGCACGCCAGCGCGAACGACAGCAGGATCCCGACCGGCGACAGCACTGCCACCAGCGACTGCATGACGCCGTCGGACAGGAACGGCCGCATCGACCAGAACCAGATCGAGTTCGTGGTGATGTCGACCCGCCGCAGGCCCTGGAACGCGAACGACGCCTTCCAGCCCTCCAGCCCGGCCACCGCGAACGGCAGGTTGACCAGCACCACCGTCACCACGGACGCCAGCGCCACCTTCACCGCGCCGGCGAGGTCGTACCGGGCGCCGCGCGGCAGCCACCGGCCGCCGGGACCGCCGGTCAGCACGTACAGGCACAGCGGCAGCACGAAGATCGCCGGGTAGATCTTGAACGCGAACCCGAGGCCCAGCAGCACGGACGCGGCCACCGCGCGGTCGACCAGCGGGCGCTCGCGCCGCCCCCAGCCCCGGTGCACCACGTACACCGCCGCCACCGCGCAGAGCACGACCGGCAGGTCCCAGTTGTGGAACGCGTAGAGCACCATCGGCGGGCCGAGCGCCCAGATCAGCGCGCGCCACCGGCTCAACTTCCCCAGCAACCACCCGGTGGCCAACCCGAACGGCGCCATCAGCAGCGCCGAGAACAGCAGGAACGCGGCGTCGTCGTCCGCGAGGATCGCGCCCGCCCAGATCGTCAGCCCGGTCAGCACCGGGTACTCGACCACGCCGCCGACCAGCACGCCCTTGCTGTTGATGCCCCCGTGCACGTACGGGAAGACGTGCCGGTCGATGTCACGGCCGATCCACAGGTGCTGGATGTCGGAGTAGCAGACCTCGGCCTTGTTGCGCCGCTCGTAGTCCGGCGCGCTGCGGCCCCACTGGTCGAACTCCGGTCCGGTGCAGCGGTCCTTGTTGAGGAAGCCGGCGAACATCGTCAGCCCGCACAGGAGGACGACCGCGGCCAGCGCCACCCGGCCGAACCGCGGCGGGGACGACCCGGCGTCCGCGCGTTCCGCCACGGCCACCACCTCCCGGGTCACGCTCAGCCGCCCAAGTGCTCGCGGAGGAACGCGATGTCCGCCGCCTGCCCTTCGTCCGGTGTCTCGACCAGCACCGGCGACCCGGCGGCGGCGGCCACCGCGACCAGCTGCTCGGGCTCGATGGTGCCGGACGCGATGTTGGCGTGCCGGTCCCGCGAGGAGCCGAACTCGTCGCGGGAGCTGTTGAGGTGGACCAGGTCGATGCGCCCGGTGATGGCCTTCACCCGGTCCACGATGCCGACCAGGTCCTCGCCCGAGGCGAACGCGTGGCAGGTGTCCAGGCAGAACCCCGCGCCGAACTCGCCGACCGCGTCCCACAGCCTGCCGAGCATGTCGAACGTCCGCGCCATGGCGTTCTCGCCGCCCGCGGTGTTCTCGATCAGGATCGGGACCGCGAAGCCACCGCTGTCGGCCTGGCGCTCGAACATCTTGCGCCAGTTGGCGATGCCGTCGCCCGGGTCCTCGCCCTTGGCGACGTGCCCGCCGTGCACGATCAGGCCCTTCGCGCCGACCTCGGCCGCGCCCTCGGCGTGCTGGAGCACCATCTTCCGCGACGGGATGCGGATGCGGTTGTTGAGCGACGCGACGTTGGCCAGGTACGGCGCGTGGATGAAGACGTCCAGGTCGGAGGCCAGCAGTCCCTCGGTCTGGGGGTGCGGCTTCGGCGCCTTCCACCCCTGGGGATCGGCCAGGAAGAACTGCACGACGTCGGCGCCGCGGTCGACGGCGGCGCCGAGCGGGTCGTCGTCGCGGACGTGGGCCCCGATTCGCATGGGTGTGGAGGGTAGTCGGGCGCCGAAACGCACCGCCGCCCGCCGCCGATACCAAATTTGTCGTCGAGGGGGATGGCCCGCGTCACCACGAGCACCTACGCTCGTTACTTGCAAGTAGGAAACGAGAAGCGCAGCCGCCACGCCAGGAGGCCAGACATGCGGATCCGGCTCATTCGGCTGGTGAGCGCGGCGGCCGTCGTGCTCGCGGTCGGCACGGCCGGCGCCGCGGCCGGTTCCGGTTCGGCCGTGGCCGCCGAACCCGTCGTGGTGGGCAGCTGCGCGACCACCGTGCAGGGCGAGCCGGGCACACCGGTGGCGCTGAGCCCGACCGCGGTCCTCGACCCGATCGTGCAGCTGATCCGCGCGATCCCGCTGCTCGGCCCGCCGCTCGCGGAGCCGTTCCGCCAGGCGTTCTCGGCGCTGCCGCCCATCGCGATCGGCGCGATCCCCACCGGCTCGGGCGTCATCACCGGCGGCGACATCGCGAACAAGGTCAACGCGGAGCTGATCAAGCTGCCGCTGCTCGGGCCGATCATCGTCACGCTCTCCAACGGGGTGCGCGCCGAGCTGACCAAGCTGTGCGGCGTCACCGTGCAGGGCGTCAACGCCGCCGCCGCGCCCGTCCAGGACGGGTCCAAGGCGCTCGCGGACGCCTCCCAGCAGGCCACCGGCCAGCTTCCCGGGCTGCCCGGGACCAAGCCGACGCCGAACCAGCCACCGCAGACCGGCCGGCCGGGCGCGAACCCCGGCACCTCGAACCCCGGCGCCACCCCGAACGGCCAGGCGCCGGCGAACAGCCCGGTCGGCGGCGTCGGCGGGCTCGACGTGCCGCTGTACGGCTCGAACCCGTGGGGCGGCAACTTCGGCCGCGTGCCGCTGTTCAGCTACGGCTCCCTGCCGTTCGCCGTGCCCGGTCAGTACGCGCCGTCACCGGGCGTGCGCTACGGCGGCGGCGTGAGCGGCTACCGGCCCGGCTACGGCGTGCCGGGCGGGGACGACTCCGACGGCGTGCAGACCGCCGGCCGGGCGCAGGCGCTGCCCGGCTCGGGTCGGATGGGCGGCGGCGTGGCGGCTCCCGTGCTGCTGGCCGTGCTGCTGCTGTCGTGCGTGACGGGCGCTCTCGTGCGCACCTGGGTGCTGCGCCGGGCCGTCGCCTCCGCGTAAGGCCCCAGAAGGACCAACCGGACGCCCGTTCTTCGTGCGTCTGCTCGCTGTCCAGCGGCCTCGGGTGCTGGGAGCGTTCCCAGCATGATGATCACGAGAACCGTGCCCGCGCTCGCCGCCTTGTGCCTGACCCTGACCCTCGCCTCGGCCCCGACCTCGGTCGCCGCGCCCGCCCTCGACCCGAACACGCCGGTCTCCGCCGACGGCCGCGTGGGTCCGGCGATCAAACGGATACCCGCGGGCGAGCTCGGCACGAGCGACGGGTTCACCGGCACCGGCGACCTGTCCGACGCCAAGGGCGTGCGCCGGGTGGCCGGGCCGGAGCCCGCGACGGTGAACCCCGACGAGTTCTCCGTCCAGTCGATCATCGCCCCGGACGAGCGCGTCCAGGCCACCTACACCTTCGACTACCCGGCCCGCGCCACGGTCCGCTTCACCTACACCAAGCCCACCGGCACGACGAGCTGGTGCACGGGGTGGCTGTACGAGGCGGACGCGGTGGCGACCGCGGCCCACTGCGTCTACAACCTCGACGCGGCCGCGTGGAACACCGACTTCACCGTGTACCCCGGCCGCAACGGCGACTCGTCGCCGTACGGGAGCTGCGGCGTGTCCAACGCCTACACCGTCACCGGGTGGACCCAGGACCGGAACACCGAGTACGACTACGCCACCCTCAAGCTCACCTGCACCATCGGCGACACCACCGGCTGGTTCGGCCTGAGCACGTCCACCGCCTCGCTCGACGGCACCACGGTCACCACCCGGGGCTACCCGCAGGACAAGCCCTACGCCACGCAGTGGTACACCTCGAACACCGTGACCGCCACCAACGCCCGCCAGCTCCACTACCTGCTGGACACCATCGGCGGGCAGAGCGGCTCGCCCGTCTACAACTACGACAGCGGTTGCTCCGCGGCCTGCGCGGTGGCCATCCACGCCTACGGCTACACCAGCCACAACCGGGGCACCCGGATCATCGAGGAGGTCCGCCAGAACCTCCTCAGCTGGGGCCTCTGACCTGCGTGAACAGGCCGCCGGGAAGCACCGCCCGGCGGCCTGTTACCCTTCACGGGTTGCTGACGCGACGACCCTCCTGCCACGGAACGTCCGTGGCCGCCGAGTCCACAGGAGGTGAGTGGTCTTCATGCGTCATTACGAAGTGATGGTCATCCTCGACCCCAGTCTCGACGAGCGCACGATCGCGCCGTCCCTTGACACGTTCCTCAACGTCATCCGCACCACGGGTGGCAACGTGGAGAAGGTCGAGGTGTGGGGCAAGCGCCGGCTGAGCTTCGAGATCAACAAGAGCGCCGAGGGCATCTACGCCGTCCTCGACCTGATCTCGACCCCCGACGCGGTGAAGGAGCTGGACCGCCAGCTCGGCCTGCAGGAGACGGTGCTCCGGACGAAGGTCATCCGGCGCGATCCCGCCAAGGCCGCGAAGACCGCGGCTCGGATCGCCGCCAAGGCCGCGGCCAAGGCCTAGGAGCGCCGAGACATGGCAGGCGAGACGACGATCACGGTGGTCGGGAACCTGACCGCCGATCCCGAACTCCGCTTCACCCAGTCCGGCGCCGCGGTGGCGAGCTTCACCGTGGCCTCCACCCCCCGCACGTTCGACAAGGCGAGCGGCGAGTGGAAGGACGGCGAAGCGCTGTTCCTGCGGTGCAACGTGTGGCGGCAGGTCGCGGAGAACGTGGCCGAGTCCCTCACCCGCGGTTCGCGCGTGCTCGTGTCCGGGCGGCTGCGCCAGCGCTCCTTCGAGACGAAGGAAGGCGAGAAGCGCACCGTCATCGAGCTTGAGGTCGACGAGATCGGCCCCTCGCTGCGCTACGCGACCGCGAAGGTCAACAAGGTCAGCCGTGGAGACGGCGGCGGCGGCTTCGGCGGCGGCGGTCAGTCTCGCGGTGGCGGCGGCGGCGCACCGGCCGACGACCCGTGGGGCTCCGCGCCCCCGGCCGGCTCCGGTGGCTTCGCCGACGAGCCCCCCTTCTAGACCGGCACCGGTCCACTCCACACTTCACTGCGTAATACCAGGAGTCCACACATGGCCAAGCCGCCTGTGCGCAAGCCCAAGAAGAAGGTCTGCGCGTTCTGCAAGGACAAGAACGCCAACCTGATCGACTACAAGGACACCACCCTGCTCCGGAAGTACATCTCGGACCGGGGCAAGATCCGCGCCCGCCGGGTCACCGGCAACTGCTCCCAGCACCAGCGCGACGTCGCGGTCGCCGTCAAGAACGCCCGCGAGATGGCGCTGCTGCCCTACACCTCGACCGCTCGCTGAGAAAGGGGACGGCATCGTGAAGCTCATCCTCACCGCTGACGTGACCGGCCTCGGTGGCCCCGGCGACATCGTCGAGGTCAAGGACGGCTACGGCCGCAACTACCTGCTGCCCCGCGGCCTGGCGATCATGGCCACCAAGGGCGCGACCAAGCAGGTCGAGGTCATCCGCCGGGCGCAGGACACCCGCCGGGTGCGCGACCTGGACCACGCCAAGGAGATCAAGGCCACGCTCGAGGGCCTCGGCTCCGTGACGCTGAAGGCCAAGTCCGCGGCCGGCTCGAAGAAGCTGTTCGGCTCCGTCACCTCGTCCGACGTCGTGTCGGCCGTGCGCGCGGCCGGCGGCCCGACGCTGGACAAGCGGTCCGTCGAGATCGCGGGCCACATCAAGACCCTCGGCAAGCACTCGGTGAACGTCCGGCTCCACCCGGAGGTCACCGTGTCGCTCTCGGTCGAGGTCGCGAGCGCGGTCTGACGTTTTTCCCGGAAGCGCCGTTCGACCAGGTGTTCTGGTCGGGCGGCGCTTTCGCACGTCCGGCTGTGGACAACTCTTGTGACACGTTGTGCGCGACACGCCGTGCCGGCGGTTACACGCGACACGCCGAAGGTGTGACGCACTACTTTTCCACAAACTTATCCACAGGACTTGACCAGGCCAAACTTTTGTCTGGGCCTGAGTTGTACCCAGGTTGTCCACAGGTTTCCCCAGCCCTGTGGTCAGCTGGGCGCGACCATCCCCAAGCTGTCCACCGAGTTGTCCACAGGTGGGTTTGCCTACGCCATCCAGGTGGCTCTAGCGTCGCTGGACCACGGGGCGTGGCGCGGCGGACTTTGTCGGACCCACGAGGTACAACATCCGCACGGCAGCAGATTGGGGTGAGCTCACGGTGGCGCTGGTGGACGACCGGGGCATGGCCGAGCCCGGCTTCGAACGGCAGCCGCCGCAGGACCTCGCCGCCGAGCAGTCGGTGCTGGGCGGGATGCTGCTGAGCAAGGACGCGATCGCCGACGTGGTCGAGGTCCTGGCCCCCAACGACTTCTACCGGCCCGCGCACCAGGCCGTGTACGACTGCATCCTCGACCTGTACGGGCGCGGCGAGCCGGCCGACCCGATCACGGTGTCCGCCGAGCTGGAACGCCGGGGCGAGCTGCTGCGCGTCGGCGGCGCGCCGTACCTGCACACCCTGATCGCCACCGTGCCCACGGCGGCCAACGCCTCCTACTACGCCGAGATCGTGGCGGAGAAGGCCGTGCTGCGGCGGTTGGTGGAGGCGGGCACGAGGATCGTGCAGCTCGGCTACAACGGCGCCGAGGGCGCGGACGTGGACGAGGTGGTCGACCGGGCGCAGGCGGCGATCTACGAGGTCACCGAGCGCCGCACCACCGAGGACTACGTGGTGCTGGAGGAGCTGCTCCAGCCGACCATGGACGAGATCGACGCCATCGCCTCGCGCGGCGGCTCGTCGCTCGGCATCCCCACCGGCTTCGCGGACCTGGACGAGCTGACCAACGGCCTGCACCCGGGCCAGATGATCATCGTCGCGGCCAGGCCCGGTGTGGGCAAGTCGACGCTGGGCCTGGACTTCGCCAGGTCGTGCTCGGTGAAGCACGGCTTGACCAGCGCGATCTTCTCGCTGGAGATGTCGCGCACGGAGATCGTCATGCGCATGCTCTCCGCCGAGGCGCGCATCCGGCTCGGCGACATGCGCGGTGGGCGGATGAGCGACGACGACTGGACCCGGTTGGCGCGGCGGATGAGCGAGATCAGCGAGGCGCCGCTGTTCGTCGACGACTCGCCGAACCTGACCATGATGGAGATCCGGGCCAAGGCGCGGCGGTTGAAGCAGCGCCACGACCTGCGGCTGGTGGTGGTCGACTACCTCCAGCTGATGTCGTCGGGCAAGCGCACCGAGTCGCGTCAGCAGGAGGTCTCGGAGTTCTCCCGGAACCTGAAGCTGATCGCCAAGGAGCTCGAGGTGCCGGTGATCGCGATCAGCCAGCTCAACCGCGGTCCGGAACAGCGCACCGACAAGCGCCCCCAGCTGTCCGACCTGCGTGAGTCCGGCTCGCTGGAGCAGGACGCCGACATGGTGATCCTGATCAACCGCCCGGACGCCTGGGAACGCGACGACCCGCGCGCCGGCGAGGCGGACCTGATCATCGCCAAGCACCGCGCCGGCCCGACGGCCACCATCACCGTCGCCCACCAGCTCCACTACAGCCGCTTCGCCGACCTGGCCCAGGGCTGACGCCCGGCGGCGGCGGTCGGCGGGTCGGGTGGACGGGTTGGGCCGCTGACCCGACCCGTGAGCGATCACGAATCGAGAAGCGCAGGTCAAGAGGCGTGCTTAGGCTGAACGCATGGACCTCACGATCAACACCAGCTTCCTCCCGCACGACGACCCGGAGGCGTCCCTCGCCTTCTACCGCGACACCCTCGGCTTCGAGGTCCGCAGCGACGTCGGCCAGGGTCGGATGCGCTGGATCACGGTCGGTCCCGTCGGCCGGCCCGACACGTCCATCCTCCTCGCGCCGCCCGCCGCCGACCCCAACGTCACCGAGGACGAGCGCCGCACCATCACCGAGATGATGGCCAAGGGCACCTACGGCTGGATCCTGCTGGCCACCCGGGACCTCGACGCGACGTTCGAGAAGGTGCAGGCGGGCGACGCGGAGGTGGTCCAGGAGCCGACCGTGCAGCCGTACGGCGTGCGCGACTGCGCCTTCCGCGACCCCGCGGGCAACCTGATCCGCATCCAAGAGCTCCGCTGAACGGGGAGGTCCCGCCATGTGCCACCCCGCGTGGGCGCGCGCACGCGCCGAGGCGAAGCGACTCGAAGACCTGGCGCGGTTGCGCCGGGTGCGCGACCGGATCGACCGCGAGCACGCACGGCCGCTGGACGTCCTGGCGCTCGCCCGCGCCGCGGGCCTGCCCGCCGGACTCCTCAGCCGCGAGTTCCGCGACGCGTACGGCAAGTCCCCGCACGCGTACCTGGTGGCGCGGCGCGCCGAGCGGGCGGCGGCCGCTCTTCGTCAGCCGCCGATCGCGGTCAGGACGGTCACCAGGTCCGCGACCAGGGCATCCTCGGGCGGTGCGACCAGGTCACGGCCCTTCTTGACCCGGCTGGTGACCTTGACCACGACGTGCGTCGTGCCGTCGACCACGTAACCGGCCTGCACGTAACCCGAGCTGCTGCCCCCGCCACCCTTCAGGGTGTAGTAGACGGCGTACCCGGTGTCTCCCACCGGGAGCTCGCACACCTTCCCGAACTCGTACTTATCGTCGGAGGTCCGTCCCAGCAGGCTCCTCAGCTCCCTCGCCAGCTCTTCCTCGGCGGGGGTGTTGGAGTCCTTCTCCTCCACTCCGACGGCGATCTCGACGGTGCGGTGCACGGAACCTTCGCCGTACGACGCGCCGTCCGGCGGGTCGTACACGCAACCACCGCGGTTGGGCACGGCGGTGACACCGAGTTGCCCGGCCGCCGCGTCGAACTTCGCGCACACGTCCTTGGTCGTGGTGCCACCGGCAACCGGCTTCGCCTTGGTCGCGGCCAGGGTCGGCTGCTGCGCCAGTTCCGGCTTGGTGATCCGCGGCGCGCCCGGCTGCCCCTCGCCGCTGAGCGACTTGACGATGTCGGAGATCTCCCCGTAGGTGACCTCCTCGGTGAGCGGGTCGGCCAGGACGCGCTCGCCGCCCTTGGCCGCGCGGTGCACGTTGCCCCAGAGCGCGACCCACATGAGGTCCTCACCCGACCGGAACACCGCCTCGGTGTCGGTCCGCGCGCCGGTGGCGCCGACCGCCTTCGTCTCCCGGTGGAAGACGTACCCCCCGTCGCCGGCGGGGAAGTGCTCGATCTTGCTCGACGCGTAGCCGGGGTTCTTCAGCTGCGCGTCCCGCTGGCGCACGGCCAGGTCGTAGAAGCGCTGGTAGCGGTCGTCCGCGTCGCCTCGCCAGGTGGCGACGTCGGAGCTCATCATGAGCGCGCCGTCGGTCAACAAGGACAGCCCGGGCGTGATGAAGCGGCAGTTGATCCCGCCCTCCGTCTTCCCCCGGGAGATCGGCCGGTAACCGCGGCCCGTCATCACCTCCGCCATCGAGCCGCACAGCGCGTCGACCCCGTCGCCGTGCCGGAGGGCGCCCAGGTCGGGGAACGCGAGCCGGTCCAGCGCCGGGTTCTTCGGGAGGTCCTCGCCGACCGCCGACGACCCGCCACCCGACTGCCAGAACCACACGCCGCCGGCGCCGGCGAGCACCACCAGCACCACGACGATCACGGCGACCACGCGGCCCGTGCGCTTCTTCGGCGGGCCGGGCGGAACCCCGGTCCACGGCGACGGCGGCTGCGGATGGTGCGGTGGCGGGTACGGCGGCTGCGGGTACGGCGGCTGCGGGTACGGCTGTTGCGGGTGGTGTTGAGGACTTCGAGGTTGGTAGGACAAGCTGCGATCCCCCTGGGAGTCACGACGGGCGGGTAGGGCCGCCGGGCGACTCCGGCACCATACGATCTCCGCGACGGCCGCGATGTCAGGCGAACTACCGACACCGGGGCCCGGCGTTCGGGGTGCTCCGGGGCCACCGGTTGCGTCCGTGGTGAGTCATTCCCCGACTGCGCCTACGATCGATGGATGCCACCCGACGCGGCGCGGCGCAGCGACCGTTCGAGGCGGGCGATCCTCTTGGCCGCGTTGGAGTTGGTCGAGGCGCTCGGCCACTCCCGGTTGACCATCGAGGCGGTCGCGGCCAGGGCCGGGGTCGGCAAGCAGACGATCTACCGGTGGTGGCCGTCGAAGGGGCCGTTGCTGTTCGACGCGTTCGTGGAGTTCGGGCCGGCCGGTGCGGACGAGTTGCCGAGCGGTGTGCTGGCCGTCGACCTCAAGCGGGAGTTGCGGGCCGCGGCCGAGGAGCTGGCCGAACGGCGGTTCGACCAGGTGTGCCGGCTGTTGGTGCACGAGTCCCGCACGGACCTGGTGACGTTGCTGCTGATGCCGCGCCGGATGGCGCTGGAGGAGCGATTACACGCGGCCCGGCGGTTGGGGGACGTGCGGCCCGACGTCGACGTGTCGGCGGCGGTGGAGTTGTTGTTGGGACCGGTCTACCAGCGGTGGTTCTTGCGCACGGCCCCGCTGACCGGTGAGTTCGCGGACGCGGTGGTCGATCTCGTGCTCCGCGCGCTGAGCACGTGACCATGATCGGTAGGGTTCGTCGATCATGGGGTACGCGGTGGTCGACGTGGAGACGACCGGGTTCGCCGCGCGCGGTGCGGACCGGGTGGTCGAGGTGGCCGTCGTCGGGCTGGACGACGCGGGCCGGGTGACCGACGAGTGGTGCACCCTGCTCAACCCCGGGCGCGACCTCGGGCCGCAGCACGTGCACCGGATCCGCGCGGCCGACGTGTGGCACGCGCCGACGTTCGCGCAGGCCGCGGGCGCCCTGGCGGCACGGCTCGCCGAACGGGTCGTGGTCGCGCACAACCTGTCGTTCGACGCCCGGTTCCTGACCGCCGAGTTCGCCCGCGCCGGGGTGGACCTGCCGGTGACGGGCCTGTGCACGATGCGCCTGGCCGACCGGTACCTGCCGGGCCGGGCCGGCCGATCGCTGGCGGCGTGCTGCGAGGCGGTCGGGGTGACGCTCGACTCGGCGCACTCCGCGTTGCACGACGCCCGCGCCACGGCCCGGTTGTTCGCCCACTACCTGGGGTTCGGCGTGCCGGAGGCCGAACCCGTGCCGCGCGTGCCGCCGGCCGACGACGTGGTCGAGGTGCGCCGCGGCACGGCGGCTCCGGCGCCACGACGGCCGGAGCTGGTGACGTTGGTGCGCGGCGACCGGGTCGTGTTCACCGGCCAGATGGACGCGCCGCGCGAGGAGTGGGTCGACCGCGCCGCGTCGGCCGGGCTGGTCAGCCAGGGGTACGTCACCAAGTCGACCCGCCTGGTCGTGGCCGCCGACCCGTTCACGCTGTCGAGCAAGGCGCGTCGGGCGCGGGCATACCGGGTGCCCATCGTGTCCGAAGAGGACTTCGCCGGGATGCTGGACCTGCTCGGCGTTACACCGCCGGCCAAAGATCACCGGACCGGGTGGCGTCGGGCCTATTGAAAAGCCCGCTACCTGCGGGGAGGCTCTTCACGGACAGGCCATGCCTCAGCGGAAGGCACGAGTCCTATGAGTACCGTGCAGACAACGGCTTCCCGTGCGGTGTGGGACGAGTTCGTCTCGGAACTGCCGGTCGGGGTACTGCTCCAGGACGAGAACGGCGTGGTGCTCGCCGCGAACCCGATGGCGTCGTCGCTGCTCGGTGACGCCTGCGCCCGCGACGACTCCGGCGCCCCGCTGCCCAGCTGCGCCGAGCTGGCCGCGCAGGTGCTGCGCACCGGATCACCGCTGACCATCCCGATGGTGCTGCCGCACGCCAACGTGTGGGCCGAGTACTACCCGATCGGGGTGCGCGGGCAGGTGCTGGTGCTGCTGCGGCCGGTGCAGGCGGACGTGCCGCACAGCGCCGGGCTGCTCGACGCGCTGACCGGGCTGCCGGGACGGGCGCTGCTGCTCGACCGGCTGGACCAGGCGTTGATCCGGGCGCGGACCCAGGGCACGTTGGCGACCCTGGTGCTGGCGGACGTGCACCGGATGGCGGCGGTGAACGCGGCCCACGGCTTCAAGCGCGGCGACGAGCTGCTGGCCGTGCTGGCGAAACGGCTGCGGCAGGGTTTACGGGCCGACTACACGGTGGCGCGGTACGGCGGCGACTCGTTCGCCGTGGTCGCGGAGCACCCGAACGGCAGCGGCGAGGCGGTCGCGGCCCGGGTGCGCGAGCTGGCCGGGCGGGCGGTGCGGCTCGGCGGCGAGCGCGTGCGCACCGGGGTCCGGGTGTGCTGGGTGACCAGCGACGGCGAGGCGCCGCTGCACTCGGTGATCGCGCACGTCGAGGAACGCCTGCGCCGCTGAGCCGACCCCGTGAACGGGACCGGGCCCCTGGCACTGAGGTGCCAGGGGCCCGGTCGCGGGAGGTGTGGATCGGTGGATCAGATCCGCGGCATCACGGTGGTGTCCTCGAGCGAGCTGAACACGCTGCGCGCGTCGATGCCCGCCAGGGCGGGCGCCTGGGTCTCGGTGAACCGCGCCGGACCGGCGCCACCCTGCACCGGGTTGACGTTCATACCGCTCAGCGCCAGCGGCGGCACCATCGGGGACTCGCTGCGGGGCTGCGCCACACCGGGCACGGGCAGCACGAACGGCAGGCCGGCCGGCGCCGCGACGGGCAGCGACGACAGGGCGCGACCGTCCGGGGTGATACCGGCGGGCACGCTGTGCAGCGGCAGGTCCTCGACGACCGGCAGGCCCTGCGTAGCGGTGAGGTCACCGGCCAGCGGCAGGCTGCCGCCGAACGAGCGCTCGTCCGACTCCGAGGACACCGAACGGGTCAGCACCCCCGCGAAGGGCGCCGCGCTCAGGGCGGCGCGGGTCGCCTCGGCGACCGGGGGCAGGCCGTGGCGGAACACCTGCTCGAGGGTGTCGAGCCGGGGCAGCTGCTGGGTCGGCAGCTCGGCCTGCGACAGCGCGCCGACCGGCGCGGACGCCTCGGGCAGCCGGGCCTGGGACAGCGCGCCGATCGGCGCGGACGCCTCCGGCAGCTCCGCCTTCGACAGCGCGGCGACCGGCGCGGCCTTCGACAGCTCCCGCTTGCGCAGGTCGGGCTTCGGCGCGTCCAGGTCCGGCGCGTCGAGGTCCGGCGCGTCCAGGTCCGGCGCCTCCGGCTTCGGGACCGCACGGGCCAGCAGGCCGCTGCCCGGCAGCTGGACCTGGTGCAGGCGGTCGAGGGGCAGACCGCGCAGCTCGCCGATCCCCGGCAGGCCCAGCGGCACGGAGTACTGGGCCAGTGCGCCCACGAGGTCCAGCGCCGGCAGCTCGGTGACCCGCATCAGGCTGTCGAGGCTCGCCGGGAGCTGGATGCCCCGGCTCGCGTCGGCGACCGGCGCGGGCTCGCCCCGGTCGTCGCCGGTGCGCACGTCGTTGCTGTCCTGCGTGTTCGTGGTGGCGGTGCCGAGCACCTCCACCGGGATGCCGAACAGGCGGGCGAACGCCTCGGTCGGCGCTTCGACGTCGTAGGAGGTGACCGAGCCGCTGCCCTCGGTGGTGGTCACGCCACCGGACTTGCTGCTCGACCGGCTGGCGGTCGCGGCGTCCGCGAGACCGGCGACGGTCACGGCGTCACCGTGCACCGACGGCGTGAGCGCGGCGGGCGCGGTGAGCAGGTTGCCCGACCACGCGCTGTCCTCGGCGGAGGTCAGGTGCCGGCCACCGGCGATCAGGCCGGTGGTGTTGTCCGTCCGGGACTCGCCGTTGCCCGCGGCGGTGACGGCGTCGCCGAACACCTGCAGCGGGATCGACGGCTGCGCGCCGATGCCGTTGCCCGAGAACGACGCGTCGTCGCCGGAGGTCTGCACGTCGCCGCCGGAGTGCGAGCCGAACTGGTTGCGGCTCTCCGACTCGACGTTGCTGCCCGCGCCGATGGCGCTGCCGAACACCTGCGGCGAGGACGCCTCGGGCAGCGACAGCACGTTGCCCGACAGCGAGCCCTCGTCGCCGGTGGTGGTGGCCGCGCCGCCGGAGCGCGAGTCGAGCTTGCTGTCGGTCTCGGCCGAGCCGTTGCCGACCGCGACCGCGGAGTCGCCGAAGACCTGGGCCGGGTTCGAGGTGGGGACGTGCACGATGTTGCCCGACGCGGAGCCGTGCTTGCCGTTGGCCGTCGGCGCGTTGCCGAGGTCGATCTCGGTGTCGCTGTCGGTCCTCGACGTCGGGTTGGCGACCACGCCGCCCGCGTTGCCGAACACCTGGCCGCCCAGCGCGGTCGGCGCGGACACCACGTTGCTGGAGACGGTGCCGTTGTCGTCGACGCTGGTCGCGACCTTGCCGGAGCGCACGGTCTTGTTCTCGGTGGCCCGGCCGGTGGGCGTGCCCGCCGCGCCTACGCCGTTGCCGAACGCCTCGGCGGGCGCGCCGAGCGGCACCTGGCCGATGTTGCCGGAGCCGACCGCGTCGTTGCCGGTCGTGCCGTTGTAGCCGCCGGAGTCCGCGACGACGTCGTTGTGGCAGTCCGCGTCGGCGATGCCGCCGCCCGCCACGCCGTTGCCGCACAGGTCGGCCGCGCCGGCCGGCGGCAGGTTCGCCGCGTTGGCCGACAGCACGGACCGGTCGCCGTTGGTGTAGGTGTCGCCGCCGGAGACCGCGGTGGCCTCGTTCGAGTGCCGGGCCGACGTGGTGCCCACGCCCGAGATCGAGTTGCCCGCGCCGGAGACCGGCAGGGCGACGGGCGCGTCGGCGAAGGTGCCGGACAGCACCGCGTCCTGGCCGGAGGTGTAGCTGTTGCCGCCCGCTTCGGCGTCGTGCGCCATCGCGTTGGCGACCTGCGCGTTGCCGCCGCCGGCCACGGCGTTGTCGCCCGCGGCGACAGGGCCGGCGAACGCGGGCTGGACCACGTTGCCCGCGAGGGTGCCGTCGTCACCCGTGGTGGACGACCACATCGGGAGGTCGGTCCGGTCGCGCTGGGTGGTGCCCGCGTCGGCGGACGCCCGGTTCTCGGTGGCGGTGTCCGCGTTGCCCGCGGCGCCGACGCCGTTGCCGGTGACCGCGACGACCGGTGCGACCGGTGCGCCGAGGACGTTGCCGGCGCCGGTGCCGCGCTCGCCGGTGGTGCTCAGCGAGCCGGTGGCCTGGGCGTCGTTCGACGACGAGGCCCCGCTGAAGGAGTTGCCGCCCGCGGCGACCGCGTTGTTGGTCACCTGCGCGGGCACCGCGCCCTGCACGGCGGCGATGTTGCCCGACAGCGAGCCGTCCTCGCCCGAGGTGTGGACGCGGTCGCCCGCGACCGCGCGCTGGTAGGACGTGGCGTGCGACTCGGCGTTGGCCAGGACCGCGACGGCGTTGCCGTTGACCTGGGGCGAGACGGCGGCGGCGGCGTGCGCCACGTTGCCGGACAGCGTGCCGCGCGAACCGTCGGCCCTGATCTCGCCGGCGCTGGTGGCCGACTGGGTGCACACGCCGTCGCTGTAGGCGTTGCCGCCGGCGGCGACCGCGTTGCCGCAGACGCTGACCGGCACGACCACGTCGGCGTCGGCGGTGTTGCCGCGGGTCAGGCCCGTGGCCTCGACGCCCGCCGTCCGCTCCTGCGCGGTGCGGACCAGGGGGTTGGCCGGGACGGCGACGTCGCGGACGGGCAGGTCGGCCGCGCTCGGCGTGCCGATCTCCTCGTGGATGGTCGGCAGGTCGTGGTTGCCGACCAGGGTGCCCAGGTTGTTGTGGTCGACGTCGACCGGCACGCGCACCTTCGCGTCGAGCGGGTTCGGTTTCGCGTCGGGGTTGACGTTCTCCTGGGCTGAAGCGATGCCCGTGCCGAGCATCAGCAAACCACCAGTGACAAGTGCGGTCTGGAGACCGCGCTTGGCCCAGGTTTGCATGGGTTCTCCTTCTTCCGGTGTCCCTTGCGGGAGGTGAGGGGTGGTCGGACGCGGCGACCGCGTCGGGGGCGACGACCACCCGGGTCTGTTCTTCAGGGGGAGCGCGGCATCTCGACCGGTGTGGGAGCGCACGCGAGCGGCGCGACGGTCGAGCACCGGGTCAGCTCGTCGATGAGCTGCCGCGGACCGCGCGCTGTGGTCAGTCGGGCGTGCTGCCGGGCTGCTTGCCCGGCGTCACGGTGTTCCGCTCGGTGGCGGGGGACGAGGCCCGGGCCACCGCGGGGTCGAGGCGGTCGGCGGAGGCGGCCGTGTACGAGCCGTTGCCGCCGCCGGAGGAGCCGGAGCCGTCGCCACCGCAGGAGCAGTGGGCCGGCGCGCCGAGCGGCGCGAACGGCATGGACGGCAGTCCGGACGGGTCTCCCGGCAGGGAGGGCCCGTCGTCGCCGGACGGCGCGACGACCTGCGGCCGCGGCGCGTCCAGCCAGGATCGGCTGAGCTTGCCGAACACCCCCTGCACCACCGGGGTGCCGGCGGGAACCGGCACGGCGGTGGCGGCCGGGGTGGTCTCGGTGACGTGCCGCGTCACGGTGCCGCCGACGACCACGTCGACGGGCGCCTGCTCGGACGCGGGGTGCCGGAACCAGTCGCGCACGCCCCCGACGGTGTCGCGGATGTCCTCCGCGACCCGACGCAGGTCGGGCGGGCTCGGCTCGGGCACCCGGGGGGTGCTCAGCGCCGTGTCGAGGTCGTGCACGGCCCGGCCGACCGGGGCCAACGCGGCCTCGACCGGGCCCTCCGCCGCACGTGGCGGCAGCGAGTCGTGCGCGATCCCGGTGACCGGGTCGACGACCGGGATCTGCGCCGACGCCGCCGTGGCGGACAACGCCCAGGCCGCGGCGGTGCCGGCCAGGGTGCCGCCGACGACCAGCAGGGCGCGGGAGAGCAGCCGCCGAACGCGGCCCGCCCCCGTTCCCGCTCGCTGGTCAACGCACGACATCGCTGGAACCTCCGCCGAAGAGCACTGGGATTCGCCGGCGACGTGATCGAGGTGATCAAGCCGACGACGAGAGACTGCCAGCAGGCGAGGCGCGGGCGCACTCCATTCACACCTGGTTCGCCGGATCGTGTGACGAACACACTGTGTTCCCGACCGTGACGGTGAGTGATCAGACGCGCTTGAGGACCCTGGCCGCGCCGGCGGCGGCCGTGGACGCCAGGATCCAGCCGACCGCGATCAGGGTGCTGGAGATCCACTGCGAGGCGCCGCTGAACTTCCACTTGCCGTCCTGGCCGAGGTCCACGATCGGGATCAGCAGGTCCATCGACAGCAGCCAGGCGTTCCAGGACGGCGACTCGTCCTCGTTGAGCTTCGGCATCTCGTGCCCGAGGAACCAGGCCGTGCCCACCAGCCAGAACGCGGTCAGCCAGGCGATCGCGAGCCACGGCCGGTAGCCGTAGCCGACCGTCCAGCGCTGCAGGAAGCCCCAGACCCGGCCGGCCACGCCGAGCTCCGAGTAGCGCCGGTGCTGCTTCTCCAGCTGCACGAGCTGCGCCAGCTCCTCCTCGCCGCCGTCGCGGTACACCGCGGCCAGCTGCTCGTAGGGTCCGGGCGCGAAGTCCGGCTGCACCTCGCGCAGCCAGCGCAGCCGGGTGCGCACGTCCACGTGCGGCGTGGACGAGATCGAGCTGAACGTGAAGTCCTCCACGTCGACGCCGCCGGTGGCCGCCCACAGCCCCGGCCCGTCCATCACGGTCGCCGCGCCGACCCGCGTCAGCACGACCCGGCCCACCGGGATCCGGTCCTCCGAGAGCCTCAGCACGAGCTGGCTCACCGTGAGGCCGTAGGCGTTCAACGCGATGTCGCTGCCCGGACCGCCCAGGCGCGCGCCCGCGAACGTGGCCATCTTGCCGACCTCGGCGAGCCTGATCCGGACGCCGCCCGCGGCGGTGAACCCGTGGCTGCACAGGAAGTCCTTGCCGATGGTGGCCACGCGGGCGTCCAGCGACGGCTTCACCGTGCCGTCGGGGCGGCGGCGCGGCGCGAGCAGCGACGCGCCGGAGCAGTCGAGGGTGGAGCCGATCTCGGCGTTCTGCAGGCGCAGCGAGCCGCGGGCGCGCAGGTCGCGGAGGAACAGCGTGCCGCCGACGCGCAGCCGGTCGGCGAACAGGACGTCGATGCCCGGCCCGTGCAGCTCGACGCCGGACAGGGACGCGCTCCCCCGCACGTGCGCGTCCACCAGGCGCACCTGGCCGTAGGCCTTCAGCGCGGCGTCGCGCTCGCCGTCGCCGTGGAAGCCGCCGTTGACCGCGCCGCGCGCTTCGAGGTCGCCGCGCACCTGGATGCCGTCCGCGTGCAGGGCGACCGGGATGCGCTGGACGACCTCGCCGGTGTCCTCCGCCTGGTCCTCCACCGCGTCCCGGCGGCCGATCACCGCGCCGGACAGCCGCAGGTAGCCGCCGATCTCGGCGTTGGGCAGGCGGACCGTGCCGGAGGAGGTGAAGCCGTCGTCCAGCTCGACGTTGCCCTCCACCCGCATCCGGTCGGCGACGAGCGCGGCGGCCTCGTCGGCGGTGCCGCGCGGGATCACCAGGACCGGTCGGTCGACGACGCTGGCGTGCAGGCGGGCGCCGGAGAACACGGCGCTGCCGCCGATCCGCGCGCCGTCGAGCAGGATGCGGCCCTCGGCGGTGAACCGGCCGCCCTCGGCGTCGCAGAACAGGGTGCCCGCGATGGCGACGCCGGTGGCGTCCAGGGCGTTCTGGCCGGCGTTGAGCAGGCGGGCGCCGCCGAGGTGCACGTTGCCGCCGACGTCCGCGCCGCGCAGCCGCACCTCGCCGCCCGCGCGCAGCGCGATGGCCTGCAACGAGCCGGACAGGCGGATGCGCGCGGCGAGCAGGGCGTGGTCGCCGCCCCGGTTCCGCAGCACGGCGCCGGCCAGCCGGAACGTGCCGTCGACCGAGGCGTCGGTCAGGTCGACCACGCCGTCGCTGGTGAAGCCCGCCTCCAGCACCAGGTCGCTGCCGACGCGCAGGTTGCGGCCCCACAGGCCGGGCACCTTGCAGCCGCGCATGCGCAGGCCGACCAGGCGGGCCATGCGCAGGTCCGGCGGCCGTTCGAAGGAGCAGTCCAGGAAGTCGACCACGTGGTCGACCCGCGCGCCCTCCAGCGCGAACGAGCCGACGACGTTCGCGCCGACCAGCCTCAGCGCGGCGGTCCGCGGGCCGCCCTCGGTGAGCAGCCCGGACAGCAGCTCGCCGCGGACCGTGCGCTCGCGCTGGGGCCTCCTGGGGTCGAACCGCAGCGAACGTCCGGCGGCGAACGCGGCGCGGACGGCGTCCTCGGCAGTCTCCTCGGCGGTCACGCCTGCGATCCGATCACCCGCCACGCCGGTTCCGCCGGCGTTTGCCGCAATCCGAAACGTGGCTTTCGACATGCACCCGACCGTCTCCGACCGGCCCACTCGCGAGGATCGGTGCGGCTACCGTGATCGGCGTGACCAGGAGTGATGAGATCAGCGAGAGGGTGCCGCGGATGCTGCGCGTCTCGGCTGCCCTGAGTTGGCGGTTCGTGGCCGTGGTCGCGGCGCTCTACGTGGTGTTCCACGTGGTCGGGTTCATGGCCACGATCGTCATCCCGACCGGGGTGGCGCTGCTGCTGGCGGCGCTGCTGTCGCCCGCGGTGTCGCAGTTGAACCGGGCGGGCATCCCGCGCGGCGTGGCCACGGGCGTGGTGCTCGTCGGCGGCATCGCGGTCGTGGGCGGCGTGCTGACGTTCGTGATCACCGAGTTCTCCAAGGGCCTGCCGCAGCTGCAGGAGCAGGTCAGCGCGAGCCTGGACACCATCCGCGGCTGGCTCAAGGACGGGCCGCTGCACCTGAGCGACGTCCAGCTCCAGCAGTACCTGGACCGGGTGGTGGAGACGGTCAAGGAGAACCAGACCGAGATCACCTCGGGGGCGCTCACCACGGCGGCCACCGTCGGCGAGCTGCTGACCGGGCTGATCCTCGCCCTGTTCACGCTCATCTTCTTCCTGCACGACGGTGACGCGATCTGGCGGTTCCTGATCCGGATCGTGCCGCGCGACGTGCGCGGTCGGGCCGACGTGGCGGGGCGGCGCGGTTTCGCCTCGCTCGTGTCGTACGTGCGGGCGACCGCGCTGGTGGCGGTCGTGGACGCGGTCGGCGTCGGCATCGGCCTGTGGATCGTGGACGTGCCGCTGGTGGTGCCGCTGTCGGCGCTGGTGTTCCTCGGCGCGTTCATCCCGATCGTGGGCGCGGTGATCACCGGCGCGGTGGCGGTGCTGGTGGCGCTGGTGGCCAACGGGCCGATCGAGGCGCTGATCATCCTGGCCGTGCTCATCGGCGTGATGCAGCTGGAGAGCCACGTGCTGCAACCGCTGCTGCTGGGGCGCGCGGTGAAGCTGCACCCGCTGGCCGTGGTGCTGGCGATCACCACCGGCCTCGTCGTGGGCGGCATCGCGGGCGCGCTGCTGTCCGTGCCGCTGCTGGCGGTGCTGAACTCGGGGATCAGGTCGTTGCTGTCGGAGTCGGACCGGGACGTGGAGCCGCGCCAGGTCGACGTGCTGGAGCCGCAGGAGAGCGGTCCGGTCGACACGGGCGGTGAGCGCGTCGACGACGAAGGAGTCGTCGACCGGATCCAGGACGCCCTGTCGGACGACACCGACCGCGGGCGCCCGGACGCCGGGCGGCCGTAGTCAGGCCATCTCGACCAGGTTGCGGCCGTAGCCCTTGGCCGCGAGCAGCGCGGCGTCGGCGGCCACCAGCAGGTCCGGCAGCTCGTAGCCGAACCGCTGGGTGGTCGCCACGCCGATGCTCACGGTGAGGCCGGTGAGCAGGTGCTCCCGGCCGTCCGTGCCGACGGTGGGCACGGCCAGGCCGGCCACGGCGTGCCGCACGCGCTGGGCGACGGACCGGGCGACGGCGGGCTCCGCATCCGGCAGGAGCACGACGAACTCCTCGCCGCCGAAGCGGCCGACCAGGTCGCCGCGCCGGACCGTGCCGGTCAGCAGCAGGGCGACCGCGCTGAGCGCCGAGTCGCCCGCCAGGTGGCCGACCTCGTCGTTGACCCGCTTGAAGTGGTCGAGGTCGAGCAGCATCACGGCCATCGGACGCTCGCGCGCCCGTGCCTTGGACAGCTCGTACCGGGCCCGGCTGTCCCAGTGCACGGCGTTGGCCAGGCCGGTCTTCGCGTCGCGCTGGGCCGAGCGCCGCCACTGCGGCAGCTGCGCCGCCCGTTCCAGCAGGGCCAGCGGCGGGCCGGCCATCAGCGCGTGCACCGGGGTGGTGACGGCGACGAAGCCCATCAGGCCGCCGATGCTCACCGCGACGATGCCGAGCACCACGTCGATCGGCTCGCCGATGACCTCCTCGCCGCGGGCGCGCGGGCTGCGCAGCTTCAGGCCGGTCGCGATCACGCCGGCGCGGAGCACCAGCAGCACGGTCGCGCCGAGCACCATGACGACGAGGTCCGTGCGCGGCTCGGCCCAGCCGATGACGTAGCGGGTGGCGAACACGGCCAGCGTGGTCGCGGACAGCGTGAACACCCAGCGGTGCGACTCGGGGCGCTGGGTCAGCACGCCGTGCAGCGCGGGGCCGAAGAGGAGCAGGACGAGCAGGTTGCACGGCAGCGCGACCAGGCCCGCGGTGAGGTAGCACAGGTGGGCGGCCCACGGGTTGCGCGCGGCCTCGCCCGCCCGGTGGCTGTAGATCGAGCTGCCGATGATCACCGCGCCGGCGGTGCCCGCGATCGCCGCGAACCGGCCGACCTCGCCGGGCGAGGGCTGCGGCGACGTGACGATCGCGTAGACCACGACGGCCAGCGCGAGCAGGTCCACGAGCAGCCAGTAGGCCAGCGCGGAGCGCTTCAGCGTCCACAGTGGCCAGTGGCGCACGCTCGGCCCTCCCTCGCCGCAGCAGCCCGCCGACGTGATCCCCACCCCCGGAGACGATCAGACCCGTGAGATCACGCTCGGTGACTCCCGCCAGCCTTCCACATGTGTCGGTATCGGAACAGACGGCCACCTGGGGGTTAGCTACGCCACTCCGACACGGCAATATTGGGGGTGAAGGGAGCACACCGTGCACACAAAGCCATCCGACCAGGGGACAGCGGCCATGGAGGACCCGGTCGCGCACCTCTGGCGGGGAACGGTAGCGCTACGCGTAGTGACGTTCCTGTTCGCTTTGGGCAACGTGATCGTCCAGCACAACTACTACGAGCGCCAGTGGCTCGCGTGGGCGACGATCGCGGCGATGGCCCTCTGGTCGGTGTTCACCATCCAGGCGTACAGCCGGGAGAGCGGGCGCCGGACGTGGATCGTGGTGGCGGACGTCGCGGTCACGTGCGGCCTGATGTCCCTCTCGCCGCTGATCATGACGGATGCTCAGTTCCTGTTCGACGTCCCGCTGATCACCACGATCTGGGCGGCCGGGCCGCCGGTGGCGGCGGGCGCGCTCGGCGGGCAGGTCGCGGGCGCGGTGTCCGGGTTCGCGGTCGGCCTGAGCACCTACCTCAACCGGGGCGGGCTCACCGTCGACCTGGTGCGGGACGTGGTCCTGTTGGCGGGCGCGGGTTTCGTGGTCGGCATGGCGTCGTCCACGGCGCGCCGCACGGCGGTGCGGCTGGCGCAGGCGTTGCGGACCGAGGCGGCCACGGCGGAGCGCGAGCGGCTGGCCCGGTCCATTCACGACGGTGTGCTGCAAGTGCTGGCCCGCGTGCGCAAGCGCGGCGCGGAGCTCGGCGGCGAGGCGGCGGAACTGGCCGAGCTGGCCGGTGAGCAGGAAGTCGCGCTGCGGTCGCTGGTGGCCGCCGCGCCGACCGAGTCCACCGTGGACGGCGACGCGGACCTGCGGCCGGCGTTGCAGCTGCTCGCCACGTCCCGGTTCCACGTGTCCACACCGGCCACCCGGGTGATGCTGCCCGCGGGCACGGCGTTCGAGCTGACCGCCGTGGTGCGCGAGGCCCTGTCCAACGTGGACAAGCACGCGGGCCCGGACGCGCGGGCGTGGGTGCTGCTGGAGGACCTCGGCGACGAGGTCGTGATCAGCGTGCGCGACGACGGCCCCGGCATCCCCGAGGGCCGGCTGGCATCCGCCGAGGCGGAGGGGCGGATGGGCGTCGCCCAGTCCATCCGGGGCCGGGTCGAGGCGCTGCGTGGGACCCTTGAGCTGCAGACGGGGCCGGGGGAGGGCGCCGAGTGGGAGGTGCGGGTCTACAGATGAGCGTGTCCGTGATGGTGGTGGACGACCACCCGCTGTGGCGCGACGGTGTCGCGCGCGACCTGGCCGAACGCGGTTTCGAGGTGGTCGCGACCGCGGGCGACGCCGCGTCGGCCGTGCGGATCGCCCGCGCGGTGCGTCCCGACGTGGTGCTGATGGACCTCAACCTCGGCGAGACGACGGGGGTGGAGGCGACCACGATGATCACCGGGTCGCTGGAGGGCACCCGGGTGCTGGTGCTGTCCGCGAGCGGCGAGCACAGCGACGTGCTGGAGGCGGTGAAGGCGGGCGCGTCCGGTTACCTGGTGAAGTCGGCGTCGGCCGAGGAGCTGGTGGAGGCGGTGAACCGGACCGCGGCCGGTGACGCGGTGTTCACCGCCGGGCTGGCGGGGCTGGTGCTCGGCGAGTACCGGCGGATGGCCGCCACGCCCGACGACGACAAGCCGCAGCTCACCGAGCGCGAGACCGAGGTGCTGCGGCTGGTGGCCAAGGGCCTGACGGCGCGGCAGATCGCGAACCGGCTGGTCATCTCGCACCGCACGGTGGAGAACCACGTGCAGTCCACCCTGCGCAAGCTGCAACTGCACAACCGCGTCGAGCTGGCGCGGTACGCGATCGAGCACGGGCTCGACGTCGAGCCGGAGGGCTGACCCATGACCGACCCCAGGGACTTCCGGGTGTCCGACGCCGAGCGGGAGCACGTCGTCGGCCTGCTGCAGAAGGCGATCGGCCGCGGCCTGATCACGCTGGACGAGTTCACCGAGCGCACCGACACGGCGCTGGCCGCGCGGACCCGCGGCCAGCTCAACGCCGTGCTGCTGGACCTGCCGGGCATGGTGCACAACGAGCAGGTGCTCGCCGTGCCCGCCGACCGGCAGGAGCTGAAGGCGACCATGTCGACGGTCAACCGCAAGGGCAACTGGACGGTGCCGCGGCAGCTCGTCGTGCGCAGCCGGATGGGGTCGACGGACCTGGACTTCCGCGAGGCGTCCATCCCGCACGCGGTGGTGGACATCGAGCTGGACGTGACGGCCGGTTCGGTGAAGCTGGTGCTGCCGGAGGGCGCGACGGTCAACGCCGACGGCGTGGAGCTGGCCGCGAGCAACCTGAAGGACAAGGTCGGCACGGGCGTGAACGGCCGACCGCACTTCGTCGTGCACGGCCTGGTGCGCGCGGGCAACGTGGAGATCAAGAAGAAGACCCGCTGGTTCCGGCACGCCTGACCCCGTCGTGCGCTCCGGCCGTCGCGCGGTGAGGATCGTGGGGTGCACTGCCTCGTCACCGGCGCGACCGGCTACCTCGGCGGACGGCTCGTGCCCCGGCTGGTCGCGGCGGGCCACCGGGTCAGGTGCCTGGTCCGCGACCCGCGCAAGCTGCGGGACGTGCCGTGGGCCGGGCAGGTCGAGGTCGTGCGCGGCGACGTGCTCGACCCGGCCTCGCTGGACGCCGCGATGCGGGACGTCGACGTCGTGCACTACCTCGTGCACTCGTTGAGCGATCCGGACTTCGTCGACGCGGACCGGCGTGCCGCGGAGAACACCGCGCGCGCCGCGGCGGACGCGGGGGTGCGGCGGATCGTCTACCTGGGCGGACTGCACCCGCCGGGCGTGGCGCTGTCGCCCCACCTGGCCTCGCGCAAGGAGGTCGGGGACGTGTTCCTGCGCGGCCCGGCGCCCGCGGTGGTGCTGCAGGCGGCGGTGGTCATCGGGTCCGGCTCGGCGAGCTTCGAGATGCTGCGCTACCTCGCCGAACGCCTGCCGGTCATGGTCACGCCGCGCTGGGTGCGCAACCGGGTCCAGCCGATCGCGGTGCGGGACGTGCTGCGGTACCTGGTCGACGCGGTGGGGCTGCCGGCCGAGGTGAACCGGACGTTCGACATCGGCGGCCCGGACGTGCTGACCTACCTGGAGATGATGCTCCGGTACGCGGAGGTGGCCGGGCTGCGCCGGCGGCGCGTGCTGCCGGTGCCGGTGCTCACGCCGCGCCTGTCCGCGCACTGGGTCAACCTGGTCACGCCGGTGCCGCGGTCGATCGCGTCGCCGCTGATCGAGTCGCTGGTGCACGAGGTGGTGTGCCGGGAGCACGACATCGAGGCGTACCTGCCGGGCGCGAACACCGGCTACGACCGGGCGGTGGCGCTCGCGCTGGCGAAGGTCCGCGACGCGGACGTGGAGACCCGCTGGTCGGGGGCGTCGGTGCCGGGCGCGCCCGCCGACCCGCTGCCGTCCGACCCCGACTGGTCCGGCGGCTCGTCGTACGTGGACGTGCGGGAACGGCGGACCGCCGCGTCACCGGAGCGGCTGTGGCAGGTCGTGGAGGGCATCGGCGGCGAGCACGGCTGGTACTCGTTCCCCCTGGCCTGGGCGGTGCGCGGGTGGCTCGACCGGCTGGTCGGCGGTGTCGGGCTGCGGCGCGGGCGGCGTGACCCCCGGCGCCTGCACGTCGGCGAGGCGCTGGACTTCTGGCGGGTGGAGGAGCTCGACCGGGGACGGCTGCTGCGGTTGCGCGCGGAGATGCGGGTGCCGGGGCTGGCCTGGCTGGAGCTGCGGGTCGCGGCGGCCGACGGCGGCGGGTCGACCTACCGGCAACGGGCGGTGTTCGTGCCGCGCGGGCTGGCCGGGCACGTGTACTGGTGGCTGGTGTGGCCGTTCCACGGGGTGGTGTTCGGCGGCATGGCCCGCAACATCACCTGTGAAGCTGAACTTACGAGTGAATTCAGAAAGTCCTGATGGACTGCACAAGAGGGTGGGAGCACACTCGCCCGCATGAAGGCACTGGTCAAGGCGACCGCCGGGCCGGGGTTGTCGTTGACCGACGTCCCGGACCCCACCCCCGGCACCGGTGACGTGGTGGTCCGGGTCCTGCGCACCGGCATCTGCGGCACGGACCTGCACATCGACTCGTGGGACGAGTGGGCCGCGCACAACATCAGCGCGCCGCTCGTGCTCGGGCACGAGTTCGTCGGCGAGGTGGTCGAGACGGGCGCCGCGGTGACCGGGGTGAAGGTCGGCGACCTGGTCAGCGGCGAGGGCCACCTGGTCTGCGGCACGTGCCGCAACTGCAAGGCGGGCCGGCGGCACCTGTGCGCCAACACCCGCGGCCTCGGCGTGCACAGCGACGGCGCGTTCGCGCAGTACGTGGTGCTGCCCGAGCAGAACGCCTGGGTGCACCGCGCGCCCGTCGACCTGGACGTGGCCGCGATCTTCGACCCCTTCGGCAACGCCGTGCACACCGCGCTGTCGTTCCCGGTCATCGGCGAGGACGTGCTGATCACCGGCGCCGGCCCGATCGGGATCATGGCGGCGGCCGTGGCCAAGCACGCGGGCGCGCGCAACGTCGTCATCACCGACGTCAGCGAGCACCGGCTGGACCTGGCCCGCAAGGTCGGCGTCGACCTCGCGCTCGACGTCACCGAGCGCACGATCGCCGACGCGCAGACCGAGCTCGGCATGTCCGAGGGCTTCGACGTCGGCATGGAGATGTCCGGCAAGCCGGTCGCGCTGCAGGAGATGATCGGCAACATGGCGCACGGCGGCCGGGTCGCCATCCTCGGCCTGCCCGCCGAGGAGTTCGCGGTCGACTGGAGCAGCGTCGTGCTCAAGATGCTCCAGATCAAGGGCATCTACGGCCGGGAGATGTTCGAGACCTGGTACTCGATGTCCGTGCTGCTGCAACGCGGCCTCGACCTGTCGCCGGTGATCACGCACCGGTTCGACTACACGGCCTTCGACGAGGCGTTCGCGACGGCGCGCGAGGGCAAGTGCGGCAAGGTCATCCTCGACTGGACGGGAGCTCACTGATGTACGGCGCGATGCGCGAGGACCTGCGGACCGGCCTGGACGAGATCCGCGCGGCCGGGCTCTACAAGGCGGAACGGGTGATCGGCACGCCGCAGAACGCCGCCGTGCGCGTCGGCTCCGGCGCCGAGGTGCTGAACTTCTGCGCCAACAACTACCTGGGCCTGGCCGACCACCCGCGGCTGGTCGAGGCCGCGCACGAGGCGTTGGACCGGTGGGGCTTCGGCATGGCGTCCGTGCGGTTCATCTGCGGCACGCAGGAACCCCACAAGGAGCTGGAGCTGCGGCTCTCGCAGTTCCTGGGCACCGAGGACACGATCCTCTACAGCTCGTGCTTCGACGCCAACGGCGGCCTGTTCGAGACCCTGCTCGGCGCGGACGACGCGATCATCTCCGACGAGCTGAACCACGCGTCGATCATCGACGGCGTGCGGCTGTCCAAGGCCCGCCGGTACCGCTACAAGAACCGGGACATGGACGACCTGGAGCGGCAGCTCAAGGACTCCGCCGACGCCCGCTACCGGCTGATCGCGACCGACGGCGTGTTCTCCATGGACGGCTACCTCGCGCCGCTGGACGAGATCTGCGACCTGGCCGAGCGGTACGACGCGCTGGTGATGGTCGACGACTCGCACGCGGTCGGCTTCACCGGCCCGAACGGTCGCGGCACGCCCGAGCTGTTCGGCGTGCAGGACCGGGTGGACATCGTCACCGGCACGCTCGGCAAGGCGCTGGGCGGCGCGTCCGGCGGCTACACCTCCGGGCGGGCGGAGATCGTGGAGATGCTGCGGCAGCGGTCGCGGCCGTACCTGTTCTCCAACTCGCTGGCGCCGTCGATCACCGCCGCCGCGATCGCCGCGCTCGACCTGCTCAGCTCGTCCGGCGAGCTGCTGACCAGGCTGCGCGAGAACACCGCGCTGTTCCGCTCGCGGATGACCGAGGCGGGCTTCGACCTGCTGCCGGGCGAGCACCCGATCATCCCGGTGATGATCGGCGACGCGGCCGAGGCGTCCCGGATGGCCGACCTGCTGCTGGAGCAGGGCATCTACGTGATCGGCTTCTCGTACCCCGTCGTGCCGCACGGCAAGGCGCGGATCCGGACCCAGATGTCGGCGGCCCACTCGACCGACGACGTGAACCGCGCCGTGGACGCGTTCATCGCGGCCCGCGACCGGATGTGAGGGCTCACTTCTTGCCGCCGGGGCCCCAGATGCCGGCGAACACGAGCAGGATCGCCGACACCAGGATCGTGAGGGTCACCACGACGCCGTTCATCTCCGGCTCGCCCGCCCGGGCGCTGGGCACGACGAAGCCGAACACGACCAGCACGAGCAGGCCGAGACCGGCGATGATCGATTCCGTGGCGCGGAGCGAACGCATGGCTCTTGGTACCGCACGCGGGCTGGGCGTGCACGTCGTGACGACGTACCCGTGATCGACCCACGACGGCTGCGGGTGCTGCGCGCGCTCGCCGACCACGGCACCGTGACGGCGGCGGCGCAGGCCCTGCACCTCACGCCGTCCGCGGTGTCGCAGCAGCTGGCCGCCCTGGAGTCCGAGGTGGGGCACGAGCTGCTGCGGCGGCGTGGCCGGCGGGTGTCGTTGACCGCCGCCGGCGAGCTGCTGGTCCGGCACGCCAACGCGGTGGCCGCGGAGCTGGAGCGGGCGCAGGCGACGCTGGCCGCGTTCACCTCCGGCGCGACCGGGCGGGTCGAGGTCGGCAGCTTCGCGTCGGCGATCACGCAGGTCGTCGCGCCCGCGCTGGCCGCGCTGCGGGTGACCGCGCCGGACGTGACGCTGCGGGTGCGCGACGTGGAGGGGCACGCCAGCGTGCCGCTGCTGCTCGACGGCGAGATCGACCTGGCGATCACCGAGGAGTACCGGCTGCGCACCGACGACCGGCGGCTGACCCGGTTCCCGCTCTACACCGAGCCGTTCGACGTGGTGCTGCCGCCGGCGCACCCGTTGGCCGGTCGGGCGGAGGTGGACCTGGCCGACCTCGCGGACGACGACTGGGTCGTGACGCTGCCCGGCAACCCGGTGCGCGACGTCGTGCAGCTGGCGTGCGAGGACGCCGGTTTCGCGCCGCGGATCACGCACACGTCCGACGACTTCCGGGCCATCGGCGCGTTGGTGCGGGCGGGCGCGGGGGTGGCTCTGGTGCCCCGCAACGCCGTGCGCGGTGTGCCCGTCCGCGGCACGGCGCCGTTGCGGCGGGTGGTCGCGGCCGTTCGCCGGGGCAGCGAGGACCACCCGTTGATCCAGCTGGTCCGGGACGCCCTGCTGGACGCCGTCGGTCAGTGAGGGGCGCGGGCCGCCAGCTTCGCCGACGCCGGGTCCGCCGCCGCCACCGCGCCGCGCGCCGCCAGCTGGCACAGGTCGAAGCTGGTCGAGGCGAGCTTCGCGCCCACGCCCGCCAGCGCCGTGTGGTTCATCGACAGGCTCGTCACGCCCAACCCGGTCAGCACGCACGCCAGCAGCGGGTCGGCGGCGGCCTCACCGCAGACGCCCACCGGCTTGCCCGCGGCCGTGCCCGCGTCGCCGACCAGCTTGATCAGCCGCAGCAGGGCGGGCTGCCACGGGTCGTTGAGCGCGGCCACCGCGCCGACCTGCCGGTCCGCCGCGAACACGTACTGGGCCAGGTCGTTGGTGCCGATGGAGACGAAGTCGACCGCGGCCAGCACCTCGTGGGCGCTCAGGGCCGCCGCCGGGATCTCGATCATCACGCCCGCGCGCCGGATGCCGGCCGCGCGCGCCCGTTCGGCGAACCACGCGGCCTCGGCGGCGGTGGCGACCATCGGCGCCATCACCGACACGTCGGCGTCGGTGTCGGCGGCCGCGAGCGCGATCGCTTCGAGCTGGCGTTCCAGCACGTCGGGGCGGTCGAAGGCGACCCGGAGGCCGCGCACGCCCAGGGCGGGGTTCGGCTCCGGCTCGGGCGCCAGGAACGGCAGCGGCTTGTCCGCGCCCGCGTCCAGCGTGCGGACCACGACGGGCTTGCCCGCGAACGGCGCCAGCACCGCCGCGTACGCCTCGCGCTGCTCGGCCACCGACGGCTCGGTCGCGGCGGACAGGAAGCAGAACTCGGTCCGGAACAGGCCGACGCCCTCCGCGCCACCGGCCGCCGCCGCGACCGCGTCGGCGGGGGAGCCGACGTTGCCGAGCACCTTCACCCGGTACCCGTCGCGCAGCACGCCGACGCCGTTCCACTCCGCCCGGCCCGCGACGTGCGCCGCGCGGACCGTGCCGTCGGAGGCCTGCACCACGCCGGTGTCGCCGTCCACGAGCAGGGCGGGCACGTCGAGGTCGAGCACGCCGCGGCAGGCGACCACGGCCGGGATGCCGAGCGACCGGGCCAGGATCGCGGTGTGCGAGGTGGGTCCGCCCTCCTCGGTGACCAGGGCCAGCACCTTGGCCGGGTCGAGGCCGGCGGTGTCGGCGGGGGCCAGGTCGCGGGCCACCAGCACGGACGGCGAGGCAAGCGACGGCACACCGGGCGCGGCCACGCCGAGCAGTTCGGCGACCAGCCGGTCTCGGACGTCGCGGACGTCGCGGGCCCGTTCGGCCATGTACCCGCCCGCCGCTTCGAGTGCCGTGATGAACCCGCCGGCGGCCTGGTGCACGGCCCGTGCGGCGGGCAGGGAGTCGGACGTGACCAGCTTCTCGGCCTGGGACAGCAACGCGGGGTCGGCCGCCATCGCCGCCGTGGTCTCCAACACGTCCTTCGCGTCACCGCTCGCCGCGGCGGCCCGTTCGCGCAACCGGGCCACCACGACCTCCGCCGCGGGCCTGATCCGCGCCGCCTCGGCCACCGGATCCGCCGGCGCGGGCCCGACCGGCGGTTCCCCCAGGGGCTCGGCGACCCGGACCACGGGCCCCGACGCCCGCCCGGAACTCACCCCGACACCACTCAGCCGCGCACTCGACATGGTCTAGACCATACCCTCAGGTCGACGGGACGTGAAGGACAAGCCAACGCCACCGACCCCGAACCCGCTACCCGGCCCGCGACATCGGCAGCCCGGCCACGGCAGCAGCGCCCAGCCACCCCAGCACACGCCCACCCCTGCCCTCGCCCCGCCTTCGCCCCGGCCGGAACCGGCCGAAACTGTGCGGAAGGGCTTCGCAGGGGTCCCCGCCAAGGGGATCCCTTGCTTTCATTCTGCCGGCGAGGTCCGACATTTTCGGGTGGTCGGTGGTGCGGGTTCATCCGGTTCGCAGTTGGGCCAGGGTCGGGTAGGAGGGTTGGGCGCCGGGCGAGGTCACCGAGTGGGCGGCGACGCGGGCGGCGAAGGTGGCGGCTTCCGGTAGTGACGAGTCGGACGACAGGGCGACCGCCAGGGCGCCGGCGAACGCGTCGCCGGCACCCGTCGTGTCCACAACGGACACCGCGGGCGCGCCGACCTCGACGACACCGGAGGGTGTGATGACGGCCGCGCCGCGGGCGCCCAGCGTGACCACGGCGGACTTCGGGCCCAACGCCAGCAGCCCTTCGAACGACGACGCCAGCGACGCCGCCTCGTGCTCGTTCACGATCAGCGGGTCCAGCAGCGCCATCGTCTCCGCGGGCACCTCGACCACCGGCGACAGGTTCAGCACCGGCCGGACGCCGTGGGACGCCGCCACCCGCACGGCGTGCGACACGGTCGGCACGGGCACCTCCAGGGAGCACACCAGCACCGACACGTCGTCCCAGGTCAGGGCGTCCACATCGGACACACCGAGGTCGGAGTTGGCGCCGGGGGCGACGACGATCGAGTTCTCACCGTCCGGCGTCACGGTGATGTAGGCCAAGCCCGTGGGCCGGGAGGACGTGCGCACGAAATCGGTCCGCACACCCGACGACGACAGGGAGGCCAACAACAACTCCCCGTACTGGTCCCCGCCCACCGCACCTGCGAACGCCACCGACGCGCCCAGCCGAGCGGCGGCCACGGCGGTGTTCGCGCCCTTGCCACCGGGCAGGACGACGGTGTCGCCGCCGAGCACAGTCTCACCGCCGGCGGGTCGGCGTGGCACCGAGACGACGAGGTCCGCGTTGGCCGAACCGAGCACGAGAACAGTCACGGTGGCACTGTGCCAGGTCCCGGCGTGACCGGTTCGGTACCGGGTTGAGTAGTGGTACGGATTCCGGATACACCGGATCCGGGCGACTCTGGTCACATGACCGGTACTGGGCAGGACCCGTTGACGAGGCTCGCGGACGAACTCGGGCACCTCGGCCGCCGCTTGGAGGCGGTGGGCCAGGAACTGCACCGGGTCGGCAGCGCCCAAGCGGTGACGACGTCGACCGCTCCGCTCGCCCCCGGCACGGCGGCCGCACCTACCTCCGGCACGCCCGTGACCAGCGCGCCCGTGACCAATGCGCCGGTGACCAGTGCGCCGGTGACGGGCGCGCCCGCGAGTGAGCCGACCGCGCCCGCCCCACTGCAGACCGAGCCGGCCCAGACCGCGCACGCTCCAGCCCAGACCGCGCACGCCCCGGCCCAGCCGGCCGCTCCCACCTACCCGACGGCGCCCCGACCGCCCGCCCACCCGAACGGCCCGGCGGCCTACCCCGCGCCCCAGCCCGGCTACGCACCACCACCGCAGGGTCCACTCCAGGGCCCGCCGCAGGGCTGGGGCCAACCCGCCCCGTACTGGCCACCGACCCCTCCGCCGCCGCCCGGCCCCACCCTCTTCGACCGCCTCGCCAAGGACGGCGCGGGCAGCAAGCTCCTCGCCTGGGTCGGCGGCGCGGTCACGCTGCTCGGCGTCGTCCTCCTCCTGGTCCTGGCCGTCCAACGCGGCTACCTCGGCCCCCTGCCCCGCGTCCTCGGCGGCGCCGCGCTCGGCGGCGTGCTGGTCGGCCTCGGCCTGTGGCTGCACCGCACCCCGGCCGGCCGCACCGGCGCGTTCGCCCTCGCCGCCACCGGCATCGCCGTGCTCTACCTGGACGTCATCGCCGCCACCTCGATCTACGACTACCTGCCCGAAGGCGGGGGTCTGGCCGCGGGCCTGCTCATCGCGGGCGGCGGGCTGCTGCTCGCGCTGCGCTGGGACTCGGCCGCCCTCGCCATCGGCGTGGTCGCGGCCTGCGCCGTGTGCGCACCCGTCCTCACGCAGGGGTTCACGCCGCTGCTCGTGGCGTTCCTGCTGGTCCTGAAGATCGCGGCGAGCCCGGTGCACCTCAAGCGCGACTGGCCGTGGCTCGCGGTCACCGCGGGCGTGCCGCCGCTGATCGCCTCGGTCCTGGTGATCGGCCGCACGGACGAGTACGCGCTGGCCGGGATCTCCTTGCTCGCCGCCGTGATCGGCGTGGCCGCCGCCGTGCTCACCATCAACGTCCGACCCGCCGACACCACCGCGCTCGCCCTCGCCGTCGGCTCGCCGCTGCCCGCCCTGCTCACCACCGCCGTCCTGGACCGCACCCTCGGCGCGGGTGTCGCCGGCGCGGTCGCGGTGCTGATGCTCGCGCTGTGGGCGGCCGGTCGGCGCTCGTTGCCGAAGAACTTCACCGCGGCCGTCGGCGCGGTCGGCGTGTTCGCGTTGTTCCAGGCCACGACGATCGCCCTGGACGGCGGCACGCGGGCCGCGGTGGTGCTGGCCGAGGCCCTGGCGCTGGCGTTCCTGGCCAAGGTCCTCGCGTCACGCGGTCCGCTGCTCGGCTCGCTCGTGTTCGGCGCCATCGGTTTCCTGCTCACCGTCGCGCACGCCGTGCCGCCGCGACTGCTGCTGGACGAACCGTGGCGCGTGGACAGCTCGGGGTTCCTGGTGTCCGGCATGCTGACCGCGCTGGTCCTCGGGGTGCTCGTGGTCGTGCTGCCGTGGGTCGCTTCGGGCCTGGGGATCCTGGGCAGGCACCCGTTCCCGTGGATCGTCACGGGTGTCGTCCTGCTGTACGCGGCGGCCGGTGTCGTGTTGTGCGGTGCGCTGCTGGTGTCGCAGGACGTGACCGGATTCCTCTTCGGTCACTCGATCGTGACGGTGTCGTGGACGGTCGCCGCGCTGGTGCTGCTGGTGCGCGGCATCGACCGGAAGTCCCTGCGGGTGGCCGGGTTGGTGCTGGTCGGCGCGGCGGTGGCGAAGTTGCTGCTGTTCGACATGGCCGCGTTGGACGGCATCGCGCGCGTGCTCGCGTTCATCGGCGCGGGCCTCGTCCTCCTGACGGCGGGCACGCGTTACGCCAAGCTGGTGGCAACTCGGCGAATTTCGGCTGATTCGTAGCTCTCGGGATCCAAAACGGCCCGGACTGCGTCAACCTGGTGTAGAGGTCTACGTCGTCGGGGTACGACCACCGGTGCTCCGGCACCGGCAGGGGTCCGGCGTCGGTCGTTTCGCCCCCCGAGCGACCGGCGCCGGGCGCACCGCCGCCGTTGCCGCCCGTCCCGCCGCCGCGGGCGGCAGCCCGACCCCATCACCCGGTCCGGCACCAAAAGGCACCCGTCCGTAGGACGAGGGTGGAACCCGACCGCGCGGCGGTGTTCCCATCCAGCCATGTGGGGACGACGACGCACCGCAGCCCTGGGCACCGCAGCCGTCCTCCTCGCCGCCGCGCTCTCCGCCGCCGGCCAGGAGCGGTCGCACGTCGTCACCGTCGCCGGCACACCCGCGCCCCGGGCCTACGTGATCACCCACGACGGCCGGGTGCAGGTGCTCGACACCACCGACGGCCGGGTCGTGGCGAGCGCCAACACCGGCGCGTGGACCACGGGCGCGGCGGTCGCGCCGGGTGGCCGGCGGGTGTACGTGGTCAACGGCTGGGCGGGCGTGATCACGGCGGTCGACCCGGTGGCGGGCAAGGTCGTCGGCCGCATCGACGCCCGCGCGCAGCTCGCGCAGGCGGTGCTGCGCCCGGACGGCGAACGCCTCTACGTCACCGGCAGCGGCGCGGTGGCGGTGGTCGACCCGTCGACGTTCCGCCTGGTCGCGGCGATCAGGGCGGGCGGGCAGCCGCAGGGCATCGCGGTCACGCCCGACGGCCGCCGGCTGTACGTGGCCAACGCGCAGGACGGCACGGTGAGCGTGCTCGACACCGAGACCGCGAGCCCGCGGACCACGATCGACGTCGAGGGGATGCCGCAGCACGTCGCGGTCAGCCCGGACGGCGCCGCGGTCTACGTCAGCTCGCTCGACGTCGGCGAGGGCGGCGGCACCGTCTCCATGATCGACGCGCGCACCGACGAGCTGCGCTGGTCGACGCCGGTCGGCAAGGGCGCGGGCAGCATCGCGGTCACCCCGGACGGCCGCCGCGTCTACGTGGCGCTCAACCGCCGCGTGGCCGTCGTCGACACCACGACCCGCGCCGCGAAGTCGTTGCGGCTCAGGGCGAAGGCGCTGGCCATCGCGCCCGGCGACCGCCGCGTGTTCCTGTCCAGCGGCAACACCGCGACCGTGCTGGACAGCGCCGACAACCGGGTGCTGACCACGTTCCAGCTCGGCGGGTTGAACGACGGTGGCCGCGGCGTCACCGCCACGGCCATCGCGTTCGAACCGGTCGACCACTCCTGAGACGCCGACCGACCGCCTAGACGTGCTGCGGCAGCCGCTCGTCCTCCACCGGCGCCTCCTCGTGGATCGCCATCCGCTCCTGGATCCGCCGCAACGGCCCCGGGGCCCACCACGCGGCGTCGCCGAGCATCTTCATCACGGCGGGCACGAGCAGCATCCGCACCACGGTGGCGTCCAGCGCGAGCGCGAGGATCATGCCGACGCCGACGAACCGCATCATCGTGATCTGCGAGAACGCGAACGCGCCCGTCACCACGATCAGCAGCAGCGCCGCAGCCGTGATCACCCGGCCGGTCTTCGCCAGACCGGTGGTCACCGCCTCCTCGGTCGACGCGCCGCGACCGCGCGCCTCGACCATCCGGGACAGCAGGAACACCTCGTAGTCCGTGGACAACCCGAAGACCACGGCCGCCATCAGCACCACGATCCCGGACTCCAGCGGCGCGGGCGTGACGCCGAGCAGCGACGCGCCGTGCCCGTCCTGGAACACCCACACCAGCACGCCGAACGTGGCCGACAGGCTCAGCGCGCTCATCACCACGGCCTTGATCGGCAGCAGCACGGACCCGAACGCCAGGAACATCAGCACGAACGTCGCGCCGACCAGCAGCACGATCATCAGCGGCAGCTTCTCGCCGATGGCGTCGAGGCTGTCGCTCACCATCGCCGTGCTGCCGCCGACGAGCACCTCGTCACCGGGCCCGGCGAGCGCCCGCACGTCCCGCAGCGCCTGCTTGGACTCGTCGCTCAACGCGTCCTGGTCCAGCCCGGCGTTGACCAGCCAGACGCCGTCGGCCGGCTCCGCCGCGACCTGCGCCTCGCCGACACCGGGCACCGCGGCGACGTCGCCGACGAACTCCTGCACGGCGGCGCGCGACGGGTCGCCGGTGATCACGATCTTGAAGCCGGAGTTGGACAGCGCGGCGAAGTCCTCGTTGACCGTCTCCGCGGCGACGCGCGCCGGGTTGCCCTCGGGCAGCACCTTCTCGGTGACCTCGCCGAACTTCACGCCGAGGAACGGCGAGCCGAGCGCGAGCAGGACCAGCACGATCGGCAGCGCGAACAGCACCGGCCGCTTCATCACCCGGGCGGCGAGCCTGCGCCAGCCTGCCTCGGACGGCACCTTCGGCTGGTTGCCCGCCCCACCCGCGGCCTTCTTGCGCCACGGCAGAGCGAGCTTGTCCACGCGGTGGCCCAGGACGGCCAGCAACGCGGGGAGCAGGGTGAGCGACACGACCGCCGCGATGGCCACCGCCGACATGCCGCCGTAGCTCAAGGACTTCAGGAAGCCGTGCGGGAACAGCAGGAGCCCGGCGAGCGCGATCACCAGCAGCGTCGCGGAGAACAGCACGGTGCGGCCCGCCGACATGACCGTCCGGCGCACGGCGTCCGGCGTGTCGCGGCCGGCGGCCAGCTCCTCGCGGAACCGGCCGACCATGAACAGGCCGTAGTCGATCGCCATGCCGAGGCCGAGCAGGCTGGCCACGTTGACCGCGAACGAGTTCACGTCGGCGACCAGCGAGACGGCGTGCAGCACGCCGAGCGAGCCCATGATCGCGAGACCGCCCACCAGCACCGGCAGCGACGCGGCGACCAGGCCGCCGAAGATGATCACGAGCAGGACGAGCACGATCGGCAGCGAGACGGCCTCGGCCTTGGTCAGGTCGGAGGCGGACATGTCGCTGATCGCCTTCTGGGTCGGCACCAGGCCGCCCACCTGCGCCTCCAGCCCGTCGACCTGGAGCCGGTCGGCGATCTGGTCGTACTGCTTGAGCTGCGTGTTCGAGTCACCCGAGGTCAGCGTGATCACGACGAGCGACTTGCCGCTCTGCGGCGACGGGAACGGCGGCTGCACCTTCAGCACGGCGTCCGCCGGGAGGTCGGCCAGCTCGCCGGCGATCTGCTGGAGCTTGGCGGGGTCGGTGGTGTTGTAGACCACCAGCACGTCGCCGCCCTGTCGGCCGAACGCGTCCTGCGCGACCTGGTTGGCCCGCGCGGCCTCGCTCGTCGGCGCCTCGTAGCCGCCCTGGCTGAGGCGGTCGAACACGCCGAGCCCCCAGATGCCGCCGACCACCGCCAGGGCCACCGTCGCGATCAACACCACCCATCTGCGGCGGTACGCCAGCGATCCCCACTTCGCGAACACGCGTCCTCCCAGGCAGATGGGTTACGGTTGGGTGAATGGCGTCAACTACGTAAACGGTGTTCACTCACCTGTCCCGAAGTTATACCCGGGTGAACGGTGTTTACAACCTGATTGGGTGACTTATGACCGAGGCCACTCGCCGTGAGCGGCTACGCGCTGAGACCGAGCGTGACATCCGGCGACAGGCCCGTGCCCTGCTCGTGGAGCACGGCCGGGACGCCGTCACTCTGCGTGCGATCGCACGTGAAGTCGGCATCACCGCCCCCGCGCTGTACCGGTACTACGACTCGCGCGAGGACCTGCTCCGCCGGCTCGCCGAGGACATCTGCACGGACCTGGCCGCCGAGCTCGACGCCGACCTCGACGGCATCGACGAGGACGACGTCAGCGCGCAGGTCTACGCGGTGTGCCGGGGCTTCCGGCGCTGGGCGCTCGCGCACCCGCAGGAGTTCACGCTGGTGTTCGCCTCCACCGAGGACGCGCTCGGCTCCTGCACCCCGGACGGCCGAGGCCAGGTCGGCGACCAGTTCGGCCGCGTGTTCCTGGAGGTCGCGGGCAGGCTGATCGCGAGCCACCCGCTGCCGGAGGACCTCGGCCACGACGCGCCGGAGAACCTGCACGCCGACCTGGCGGCGTTCCAGCAGGTGCTGCTGGCCACCGTGAACGACCGCGGCGTCGCGGTGGACGCGAGCGTGCTGCCGCTCGGCGCGGTCTACCACATCACGCAGTCGTGGGTGCGGATCTACGGTCACGTGGCCCTGGAGGTCTTCGGCCGCTTCCCGTTCGCGGTGTCCAACCCCGAGCCGATGTTCGACTCGATGCTCGCGCAGATCCTGGGAGAGATGGGTTTTCGTCACCTGACGCGTCCGTGAGCTGCGACTTCCGGGCATACCTGCTGGGCCGTTCGAGGGCTTTTCGCGTCCGCGGCACAACCAGGGGCACCCGGGCGGGGTTGCATGTGGTGGCCGCAGCGGCGAGAACGACTCGGGGCGGGGGGATGGTGGCGGGGAAGAGTTCCGACAAGGGATCCGGCGGCGTGGCGTTAGTGGCCGCGGTGCTCGTCGTCCTCGCGGGCGCGGGCGGGGCCGGTGGCGCGGCGCTGAACTCGGGCGCGAGCGGCGGAGGCGGGGCGGCGGCCCCGGTGGAGAGCATCGGCGTCCGCAAGTGGGACGCCAAGCGCGCGGCGCGCGGCGGTGACACCGAAGGCGCGATGAGCCACCTCGGTGTCGGGATCAGCAAGCAGGCGGTCAAGCAGGAGCTCGACTGCGTGGCGAACTCGTTCGGCCAGGTGCGCGACTTCCTCGCCCAGACCCCGTGCACGTCGCTGGACCGCCTCCTGCTCGCCGTCGGCGACCAGGCGGGCAACGCGGCCGTGGTGTCGGTGGTGTGGGTGACGTTCCCGGGCCGCAACCACGCCCGGCAGTTCGACCGGGTCATCGACGTCGCGGGCTCCGGCGACGTGCAACCGCTCGGCGGCGGGGTGGTCGGCATGCCGGACGTCCGGTTCACCGCCACGCACTACTGGTCGGAGATCAAGGACACCACGATCACGATCGCCGAGTCCGAACCGGCAACCGGGCACGTCGAGCCGGACCTGCTCGACGCGATGACCGAAGTGGCCGCCCAGTTGCCCCGTCCGTGAACCGGCTGTCCGCGAACCCCGCTACAGCACCACGTTGACCAACCGGCCCGGCACGACGATCACCTTGCGCGGCGAGCCGCCGTTCAGCAGCTCGGCCACCTTCTCCTCGGCCAGCGCCGCCGCCTCCACCTCGGTCGCCGACGCCGACGCCGCCACGACCACGCGCGCCTTCACCTTGCCGTTGACCTGGATCGGGTACTCGACCGTGTCCTCGACCAGGTACTTCTCGTCCGCCGCCGGGAACGGGCCGTGCGCCAGCGAGTCGGTGTGGCCCAGCTTGGCCCACAGCTCCTCGGCGACGTGCGGGCTCAACGGCGCCAGCATCAGCGCCAGCGGCTCGGCCAGCGCGCGCGGCGCGCCGCCCGGGAAGTGCTTGGTGACGTGGTTGTTCAGCTCGATCAGCTTCGCGCCCGCCGTGTTGTAGCGCAGGTTCGCGAAGTCGTCGTGCACGCCCGCGATCGTCTTGTGCAGCAGCCGCAGCGCGTCCTCGCCCGGGTCCTCGTCGGTGACCCGCGGCTCGCCCGTGGTCTCGTCGACCAGGTTGCGCCACAGCCGCTGCAGGAACCGCTGCGCGCCGACGACGTCCTTGGTCGCCCACGGCCGCGAGACGTCCATCGGGCCCATCGACATCTCGTACAGCCGGAACGTGTCGGCGCCGTACTTCTCGCACATCTCGTCCGGCGTGACGACGTTCTTCAGGCTCTTGCCCATCTTGCCGTACTCGCGCTTGACCTCTTCGCCGTCGAAGAAGTACTTGCCGTCGCGCTCCTCCACCTCCTCGGCGGGCACGGGGGTGCCGCGCGAGTCGCGGTAGGCGTAGGCCTCGATGTAGCCCTGGTTGAACAGCCGCCGGTACGGCTCGTCGCCGGACACGTGGCCCAGGTCGAACAGCACCTTCTGCCAGAACCGCGCGTACAGCAGGTGCAGCACCGCGTGCTCCACGCCGCCGATGTACAGGTCGACGCCGCCGGGGTCGGACGGGCCGTGCTCGTCGGTGCGCGGGCCCAGCCAGTACCGCTCGTTCTCCGCGTTGACGAACCGCTCGGACTCCGTCGGGTCCACGTACCGCAGCTGGTACCAGCACGAACCGGCCCAGTTGGGCATGGTGTTGGTCTCGCGCCGGTACTGCTTGGGCCCGTCGCCCAGGTCCAGCTCGACGGTGACCCAGTCCTCGGCGCGCGACAGCGGCGGCGACGGCTCGGAGTTCGCGTCGTCCGGGTCGAACGTGCGCGGCGAGTAGTCGTCCACGTCGGGCAGCTCGATCGGCAGCATCGACTCCGGCACCGCGATCGGCGTGCCGTCGGCGTCGTACACGACCGGGAACGGCTCGCCCCAGTACCGCTGCCGGGAGAACAGCCAGTCGCGCAGCTTGAACTGCACCGTGCCCTCGCCCCGGCCCTGCTCCTCCAGCCAGGCGATGATCTTCTTCTTGGCCTCGTCGACGTCCAGGCCGTCCAGGCTCACGCTGCTCTCGTGGCTGGAGTTCACCGC
This sequence comes from Actinosynnema sp. NPDC049800, assembly GCF_040656635.1. Lineage (NCBI taxonomy): Bacteria > Bacillati > Actinomycetota > Actinomycetes > Pseudonocardiales > Pseudonocardiaceae > Actinosynnema > Actinosynnema sp. NPDC049800. The sequence continues at coordinate 53,487 of NZ_JBFAMT010000038.1, forward strand.
CGGACCGGAGCCCGTGTACGCCTCGCCGTCGAAGTCCTCCGGCGGCTGCACGGTCCGGATGATCGGCAGGTCGAACGCCTTGGCGAAGTCCCAGTCGCGCTGGTCCTGGCCGGGCACCGCCATGATCGCGCCGGTGCCGTAGCCCATCAGCACGTAGTCCGCCAGGTACACCGGGATCCGCGCGCCGTTGACCGGGTTGACCGCGTGCGCGCCGGTGAAGACGCCGGTCTTCTCCTTGTTCTCCTGCCGGTCCAGCTCGGACTTGCGCGACACCTCGGCGCGGTACGCGGCGATCGCGTCGGCCTGCTCGGCGGACGCGATCACGTCCACCAGCGGGTGCTCGGGCGCCAGCACCATGTACGTCGCGCCGAACAGCGTGTCGGGCCGGGTGGTGAACACCTCGACGTCGACGCCGTCGTGCCCGGCCACGGCGAACTTGACCCGGGCGCCGTGCGAGCGCCCGATCCAGTTGCGCTGCATCGCCTTGATCTTGTCCGGCCAGTCCAGCCGGTCCAGGTCGTCGATCAGCCGGTCGGAGTACGCGGTGATCCGCATCATCCACTGGCGCAGGGAGCGCCGGAACACCGGGAAGTTGCCGCGCTCGCTGCGGCCGTCTGCGGTGACCTCCTCGTTCGCCAGCACGGTGCCCAGGCCGGGGCACCAGTTCACCGGCGCCTCGGACAGGTACACCAGGCGGTGCTGCCCCAGCAGCTTCTCCCGCTCCGGGCGGGTCATCTCGGCCCACGGCTTGTCGGGCGTGGCCCGCTCACCGGACGCGAACTGCGCCTCCAGCTCGGCGATCGGCCTGGCCTTGCCCGCCGCCGGGTCGTACCAGGAGTTGAAGATCTGCAGGAAGATCCACTGGGTCCACTTGTAGTAGCCCGGGTCGATGGTGGAGATCCGGCGGCGCTCGTCGTGGCCCAGGCCCAGCCTGCGGATCTGCCGCAGGTAGGTCTGGATGTTGTCCTCGGTGGTCTTGCGCGGGTGCTGCCCGGTCTGCACGGCGTACTGCTCGGCGGGCAGGCCGAACGCGTCGAAGCCCATCGTGTGCAGCACGTTGCGGCCGTTCATCCGGTGGTACCGGGCGAACACGTCCGTGCCGATGAAGCCCAGCGGGTGGCCCACGTGCAGGCCCGCGCCCGACGGGTAGGGGAACATGTCCTGCACGAACAGCTTGTCCGCTGGCACCTCGCCCTTGAGCGGCCCGACCGGGTTCGGCGCGTGGAAGGTCCCCTCCTCCTCCCAGTGCTGCTGCCAGCGCCGCTCGATCTCGCCCGCCAACTGGGCGGTGTAGCGGTAGGCGGGCGTCGCGTCCGCCGCGTCGGTGCTCATCGGGATGTCCCTCTCCATCGGTACCTGCCCCTGACATGACGAAACCCCCCAGCCCGGAAGGGCATGAGGGGTTGCCGCGCGGACCTGGCTGACGAGGTCTGCGCGGCTAGCTAAGGAGCAGGCGGGCCTTGCTCATGTCCTCCACGGTATCAGCGCAGCGCAAGTGCGTTGCACCGGGTGAGGCCGCGGTGGGCCCGCGAACCCGGGGCCGGCCCCACCCGGATCGGAGGACCGGCCTACCCTCGTCAGGGTGAACATCGTGCTGCCAGTGGTGCTGGGTCTGATCGGTGTCGCGTTCGCGACCATCGGCTTCCTCGGCGTGCGTGGCCTGCTGCGGCGCAACCGCTTCTTCGGTGTGCGCACCAAGGCCACGCTGCGCGACGACGAAACGTTCGCGCTGGCCAACAAGATCGCCGGCGTGCCGACCGCGACCGCGGGCGCGATCGCCCTCGTGGCGGCCTTCGCGGCGGCGGTCAACCCGGCGTCGGCGCTGGTCATCGGCCTGGTCGGGCTGGTCGGCAGCGTCGTGGTCGCGAGCGCGGGCGGCGTGCTCGGCCACCGGGCCGCCGAGGCGATGCCCGAGCAGGCGGCGCCCGCCGGCTGCGGCGGCTGCGCGTGCGGTGGCGGCGGCTGCAGCGTCCTGACCCGCGCCTAGTTCCGGCGGATGTCCGTCGGGAACGTCGCCATAAGCGCCGTCGGCATGCCCTGACGGCGCAGCACCCGTCCCCACAGGTCGACGTTCGGCGGCGTGAGCACGTCGTCGGGCAGGCCCTTCACCACGATCCAGTCGCCGCGCGCGACCTCGTTGCCGAGCTGGCCCTCGCCCCAGCCGGAGTAGCCGGCGAACACGCGCATCCCGCGCACCTTCGCCACCAGCACGTCCGGGTCCGCGTCCAGGTCGACCAGCGCCACCGGCCCGTGCACGCCGACCACACCGTCGAGTGACGCCAGGTCCTCGCCGGTGCGCAGCGCGGCCAGGCACAGCGCCGTCTTCTGCTCCACCGGCCCGCCGATGTAGACGGCCTGCGGCCTGCTCACGTGCGGGCCCCACGCGGGCAGCACGTCGTGGACGGCGACCTCGCTCGGGCGGTTCAGCACCACGCCGAGGCTGCCCTCGTCCCGGTGGTCGATGACGTAGACCACCGTCCGGAGGAAGTTGGGGTCGGTCAGAGTCGGTGCCGCGACCAGCAGGGAACCCGGTTCGACGTCGGCATCAGGGCGCACACCACGCATGATCCCAGACGACGACCGCGGGCCAGGCGACGCAGCACGCGCACCGCGCGGACGCGCCATTCCGCCGTCGGCGGAACATCCGGGTTACCGTGTTCGTTGTAGTGAGCGTCAGGCGCCATCGAGTCCCCCGGGCCCACTGAAACGCCTACGCGGAATACCGTTCGGCTGGAGCCGCGTAGTGCCACCCGCCGAGAGGCGACCGGGCGCCTGGCACCAGGGAGGCCGGACCCCACGCGGGTCCGGCCTTCGTGGTCCGGAGGTCCGGAGGCATAGGCTCACCACCGTGACCACTGCCGGCACCACCGCGGCGAAGCACCACCTCGGTGTCCGGAAACTCCTCGCGCTGGCGGACTTCCGCAGGTTGCTGGCCTCGCGGCTGGCCGCCCAGTGGGGCGACGGCCTCTTCCAGGCGGGCCTCGCCGGCGCGGTCCTGTTCAACCCCGAGCGCCACGCCGACCCGCTCGCCGTCGCGGCCGGGTTCGCCGTGCTGCTGCTCCCGTACTCGGTCGTCGGCCCGTTCGCGGGCGCCCTGCTCGACCGGTGGGACCGCCGCCGGGTGCTGGTGGTGGCGAACCTCACCCGCGCGGTGTTCGTCCTGCTCACCGCGGCGGCCGTCGGGCTCGGGCTCGCCGGCGTGCCGCTGTACGCCTCGGCGCTGTTCGTCACGGGGGTGAGCCGGTTCGTCGGCTCCGGCCTGTCCGCGTCCCTGCCGCACGTGGTGGACGGCGACCACCTCGTGGAGGCGAACGCGTTCGTCACCACGCTGGGCGCGTTGACCGCGGTGCTGGGGGCGGGCTGCGCGGTGGGGTTGCGGTCGGTGTTCGGCTCCGGTGACGGCGGCTCGGCGTGGACCACGACGTTCGCCGTCGTGGGCTCGCTCGGGGCAGCCTTCGTGGCCTCCCGCTTCGCGCGTGGCGCGCTCGGACCCGACGAGGTGGACGAGCCCAGCCGGACCGTCACCGCGGTCGCCCTGGGCCTGCTGGACGGCGCACGGGCCGCGTGGCGGGCGCCCAGCGTCGCCGCCGCCCTGGTGGCGCTGCTCGCGCACCGGCTCGCATTCGGCGCGTCGTTGCTGCTCACGCTGCTGCTGATGCGCAACTCGTTCACCGACTACGGCCCGCTCAAGGCGGGCATGGCGGGGCTGGGCGAGGTCGCCGTCGCCGGTGGCGCGGGCATCCTGCTGGCGGGACTCGTGACCGACCGGGTGGTGGACGTGCTCGGCCGGCGGGGCACGGTCTGCGCCGCGCTCGTGCTGGCCGCCGCCACCCAGCTCGGCCTCGGCCTGCCCATGCTGCTGCCGACCATCCTGGTCGCGTCGTTCGTGCTGACGTTCGCGGGCCAGGTGGTGAAGCTCTGCGTGGACGCGGCCGTGCAGGGCGACATCGGCGACGAGGTCCGCGGCCGGGTGTTCGCCCTGTACGACACGTTGTTCAACGTCACGCAGGTGGCAGCCGTCACCGCCGCGGCGGCCGTGGTGCCCTTGGACGGTCGGTCCCCGGGCCTCGTGATCGCCGCGACGGCGGCCTACCTGCTCGGTCTGCTCGGCTACTTGTTGCTGGTCAAGCGATCGGCGACAGCCCCCGCCCACTGACCTGCCCCGCCCGTCTGCGGAGCAGCGGCCAGGTCACCGCGGCAGCGGCAGGCGGATGATCCCGGTCTCGTGCGCGTAGACGACCGCCGCCATCCGATCACGCAGGTTCAGCGCGCGGAGGATCTCCGACACCACCGCCCCCACCTGGTGCTGGCTCAACGCCAGCACCCGCGCTATCTCGTGGTCCGCGAGCCCCCTGGCCAGGCAGCGGAGCACGGCCCGCTGCCGGTCGGACAGCTCGTCCAACCCCTGTTGTGCCCGGGTGCCCCCCTCGGACAATCCCCAAGCGTTCATGCGACACCACCCCCAGTGCGCGTCTGACGCACACAGTCATGGTCCCGCAACAGGCTGTCACTGGCCAAGCCCGAAGTCGGAGATTGGTCACTTGGTGTCAGTCACCAGGCGGCCGGACGCCCTCCGCGCGCGCCCACTCGAGCAGCTCGGCGACCGCCTCGTCGTGCTCCAGCGGGCCGCGGTCCAGGCGCAGCTCCTTGAGGAACTTCCACGCCTTGCCGACCACCGGCCCCGGTGGCAGGCCCAGCAGCCGCATGATCTCGTTGCCGTCGAGGTCCGGCCGGACCCGCTTGAGGTCCTCCTCGGCGGCGATCCGCTCGATGCGGCGCTCCAGGTCGTCGTACGTCCGCTGCAGCGCGTTGGCCTTGCGCCGGTTGCGCGTGGTGCAGTCGGCGCGGACCAGCTTGTGCAGGCGGGGGAGCAGGTGCTCGGCGTCGGTGACGTACCGGCGCACCGCCGAGTCGGTCCACTCGCCGCTGCCGTAGCCGTGGAACCGCAGGTGGAGGTACACGAGCTGGGCGACGTCCTCGACGATCTCCTTCGAGTACTTCAGCGCGCGCAAACGCTTGCGGACCATCTTCGCGCCGACCACCTCGTGGTGGTGGAACGACACCCCGCCGCCCTCCTCGAACCGCCGGGTGTCCGGCTTGCCGATGTCGTGCAGCAACGCGGCCAGCCGCAGCACGAGGTCCGGCTCCGGGCCGTCCTCCAGGTCGATGGCCTGGTCGAGCACGACGAGCGAGTGGTGGAACACGTCCTTGTGCTGGTGGTGCTCGTCGATCTCCAGCTTCATCGCGGGCAGCTCGGGCAGCACCACGTCGGCGAGCTTCGCCTCGACCATCAGCTCCACGCCCGCCCGCGGGTGCGCGCCCGTGAGCAGCTTGGACACCTCGACCTGCACGCGTTCGGCGGTGATGCGGGTCAGCTCGCCCGCCATGGCCGACATGGCGTCGAGCACGCGTGGCGCGACGGTGAAGCCCAGCTGGGACACGAACCGGGCCGCGCGCAGCATCCGCAGCGGGTCGTCGGAGAACGACTCCTGCGGCGTCGCGGGGGTGTCCAGGGTCTTGGCCCGCAGCGCCTCGCGCCCGCCGGTCGGGTCGATGAGCTGCCGGTTCACCACGTCGTAGGCCATCGCGTTGACGGTGAAGTCGCGGCGCACCAGGTCGCCCTCGATGCTGTCGCCGAAGGTCACCTCGGGGTTGCGGGTGACGCCGTCGTAGCTGTCCGCGCGGAACGTGGTGACCTCGACGGTCTGCCCGTGCTTGGTCGCGCCGACGGTGCCGAAGGCGATGCCGGTGTCCCAGATCGCGTCCGCCCAGCCCTTGAGCAGCGCCATGATCTGCGGCGGCCGGGCGTCGGTGGTGAAGTCGAGGTCGCCGGACAGCCGGCCGAGCACGGCGTCCCGCACGCTGCCGCCCACCAGGTACAGGCGATGACCGGCCGCGGCGAAGCGGGCGGCCAGGTCGTCGGCGACGGGGAGCGAGCTCAGCAGTTCCACCACGGCATTGTCCTGCCCAGGAGAAGTGGTGGTGGAGGCGATGGGTCCGGACACGAGCAGCCAGCCTACTGGTCGGCGGCGTGCGGCTCGAACGAGTTGCCCGGCGGTCGATCACCGCCCGCCACCGGGCGGTCACGTCCGGTACCCGCTGGTCGCCACTACCATCAGGGCATGCCCCAGTCGTCCGGTCGCTCCGGCGGTCCCAAGCCGAGGCGCCGGAACCGGCGTCGCGGTCGGCGGCTGAAGACCGTCGACGAGACCTCGGCGGGTGGACTGGTGCTCGACTTCGAGCAGCACGTCGCCGCGATCATCGGGCGGCTCGACCGGCGCGGCAGGCTGTTGTGGTCGTTGCCGAAGGGTCACATCGAGGCCGGTGAGACCGCGGAACAGACCGCGGTGCGCGAGGTCGCCGAGGAGACCGGTATTCATAGCAAGGTCCTGCGCCCGCTCGGCTCGATCGACTACTGGTTCGTCGCCGAGGACCGGCGGGTGCACAAGACCGTCCACCACTTCCTCCTGGAAGCGCTGGGCGGCGAGCTTTCCGACGAAGACGTGGAGGTCACCGAGGTGGCGTGGGTGCCCCTTGGCGAGCTGGACGACCGGCTCGCCTACGCGGACGAGCGTCGACTCGTGCGCCGAGCCGCCGAACTGCTCTCCGAGTACCAGACGGACGGAGCGGAGTCCGCGTGAAACGGCTGCTGTCCGCACTAGCGGCGGCGGGGGTCCTCCTCGTGACGACGGCGTCCGCGGCGCCCGCCGCGCCCGCCGACAGCGGGCGGCTGCCCGTGCGACCGGCGCCCGCCACGCAGGTGTGGGCGACCAGGGCGCTGTCCAGCCAACCGGGCCAGCAGTCGCAGGTGTGGCTGCGCCTGGACGTCGAGGAGATGACCCCCCGGGTGATCACCGCGGACGGGCCGGACTCGATCACCATCTCCGGCAAGGTGGTCAACGTCGGCGACCGGCCGATCGAGGACATCGAGCTGCGCCTGGAACGCGGTCAGCCGCTGACCGGCGAGGACGAGGTCCGCGAGGCGCTGCGCGAGCCGACCGACGCCGAGTTCGTCCAGCCGAACTTCACCCCCGTCACCGACCGCCTCGAGCAGAACGAGTCGAAGCCGTTCCAGCTCACCGTGCCCCTGCGCGGCACGGGCCCGACCTCGCTGCGCATCACCGAACCGGGCATCTACCCGATCCTGGCCAACATCAACGGCGTCCCGGCCTACGGCGGGCGGGCCCGGCTGGCCGCGCTGAGCACCCTGCTGCCGGTGCTCGCGATGCCCGGCGGGCAGGCGCCGTCCCCGCCCGCGAACCCGGCCAAGCTCACCCTGCTGTGGCCGCTGGCCGACCGGCCGCGCGTCCTCACCGCCAACCCGACCGTGCTCACCGACGACGAGCTGGCGGGCTCGCTGGCCATGGGCGGCAGGCTCTACGGCCTGCTCATGGCCTACGAGTCGGCGCTGACCGGCCCGTTGGGCACCGGCGTGTGCCTGGCCGTCGACCCCGACCTGCTGCGCACCGTCGAGGCGATGACCCAGGGCTACGAGGTGCGCGGCCAGGGCGCGGGCAAGGGCAAGAGCGCGGCCGAGCTGTGGCGCGACCGGTTGCGCCTGCTGGTCGCCGGCCGGTGCGTGATCGCGCTGCCGGACGCGGACGCCGACCTCGTCGCGCTGTCCCGCGCCCAGCTCGCCGGCCTCACCGACCTCGCGCTCAACGGCGCCGAGGTGGTCCGCGACGTCCTCGGGGTGCAGCCGACGCAGGGCCTGACCTGGCCCGAGGACGGCGTGCTCGACCAGCCGACGCTGGCGGACCTGACCAATCGGGGCGTCACGTCCCTGGTACTCGACCAGTCGGCCGTCGCCGGCACCCCCGGCACGGGACCGGTCCGGTTCGACGTGGCCGAGGGCAAGCCGGTCACGGCGGTGCGCGTCGACGGCATGGTGTCCGACGCGTTGTACGGCGCGGCGACGACCAGGCCGGTCGCGGGCGTGACCACGCCCAGCGAGACCCGGCCGGTGTCGGTGCAGAACGCGCTGGCCGCGCTCACGTTCCGGGCCGGGTTCCAGAACACCGGCCAGCACGTGGTCATCGCGCCGCCACGCCGGTGGAACGCCCCGACCGGCGAGGTCGACACGCTCCTGCGCGCGGCGAAGTCCCTGGTCGCGGACGGGTTCGCGACCCCCGTCGGCCTGGAGTCCCTGCTGGCGGTGCCGCCCGAGCAGACCGCCGCGCTGAGCTACCCGGTCGAGGCCGGCGCCCGCGAGGTGCCGCCGTCGGTGACCGCCTCGGTGGCCGAGTCGTGGGCCCGGTTGCAGCAGCTGTCGGAGTCGATGAGCCAGCCGGACGCGGCGTCCGCCGAGGTGGGCGACCTGATCGACCCGCTGCGGCTGGCGCTGCTGCGCGCGGTGTCGGGCGCGTGGCGCGGCAACGAGGACGGCGCGCGGGCCGCGCTGGCGGCGGGCCGCGAGCAGATCGACGGCTTGCGCGGCCAGGTCACGGTGACCGAGCCGAACAGCCCGATCCTGCTCGGCTCGGGCGACAGCCCCATCCCGCTGTCCATCAAGAACCGGCTCGACGTGCGGATCACGGTGCGGATCGTGATCGAGGACACGCCGGGCATCGTGGCCAGGGACCTGACCGACATCGAGCTGCCCGCGCGCGGCGACCGGCTGGTGCGGGTGCCGGTGGAGGTGCAGCGGTCCGGGCGGTTCCCGGTGCACATCCGCCTGGTCACCACCAGTGGCGTCGAGCTGGGCGAACGGGCTCGGCTGGAGGTGTCGTCCTCGGCGTACGGGACGATCACGGTCGTCATCACCGGTCTGGCGGGCGCCGCGCTGGTGCTGCTGTCCGCCAGGCGCATCTACCGTCGGGTGCGCGCCGCCCGGGCCGCCTCCGCGCAGGTGCCGAACGACGCGAGTGGGGTCACGCCGCCGGAGAGGTCGAGCACGAGTTGAGCGGAACAACAACGGTGACGCAGGAGCAGTCGCAGGGCCCGTCGCTGGCGCGCGCCGGCGGCTCGATGGCCATCGCCACGATCGTCAGCCGCGCCTCCGGGCTGCTGTCCAAGCTGCTGCTGATCACGATCCTCGGCGTCGACGCGCTCAACGACTCCTACCAGGTCGCCACCACGCTGCCCACGATGATCAACGAGCTGCTGCTCGGCGGCGTGCTGACCAGCGTGGCGATCCCGCTGCTGGTGCGCGCCGAGAAGGAGGACGGCGACCGCGGCGAGTCCTACGCGCAGTGGATGATCACGATGTCCACGGTGATCCTCGGCGTCGGCACGATCATCGCCGTCGCCTGCGCGCCGCTGCTGACCGCGCTGTTCATCGACTCGCCCGAGGCCAAGCCCGAGCTGGTCACCGCGTTCGCCTACCTGGTGCTGCCGGGCATCGTGTTCTACGGGCTGTCCGCGCTGATCGGCGCGGTGCTCAACACCCGGCACGTGTTCGGCCTGCCCACGTGGGCGCCGGTGCTGAACAACCTCGTGGTGATCCTGACGCTGGTCGTCTACTGGCTGATGCCGGGCGAGATCTCGCTGGACCCCGTGCGGATGGGCGAGCCGAAGCTGCTGGTCCTGGGCCTGGGCACGATGCTCGGCGTGGCGTTGCAGGCGTCGGTGCTGGTGCCCGCGCTGCGCCGGACCGGGTTCCGGTTCCGGTGGCGGTGGGGCTGGGACCGGCGGCTGTCGGAGTTCGGCGGGCTGGCGTTCTGGGTGCTGCTGTACGTGGCGCTCGGCTTCGCCAGCATGGTCGTGCTGACGAAGGTCGCCACGCACCACGACGGCGCCATCACGGTCTACAACATGCAGTGGTTGATCGCCCAGGTGCCCTACGGGGTGCTCGGCGTGTCGCTGCTGACCGCGTTGATGCCGAAGATGAGCCGCGCGGCGGCGGCGCACGACACCGACGCGCTGGTCGGCGACCTGGCGTTCGGCAACCGGATGTCGTCGATCCTGCTGATGCCGTTCAGCGCGTTGATGACGGTGTCCGGCGTGTCGATCGGCCTGGCGCTGTTCGCCCACGGCCGGTCCGGCGTCGGTGGCGGCGAGGCGATCGGCACGGCGCTCGCGCTGTCGGCGTTCGGGCTGGTGCCGTACGCGATCACGTTGTTGCAGCTGAGGGTCTTCTACGCGTTGAAGGACGCCCGGACGCCCACGATCATCCAGGCGATCATCGTGGTGGTGCGGATCGGGCTGCTGTACGGGTTCCTGGCGATCTCGCCGCCGGACAAGCTGGCGGTCGGCGTGTCGATCGCGATGTCGCTGAGCTTCGTGGTCGGCGCCCTGGTCGGGCAGCTGTGGCTGCGGCTGCGGCTCGGCCGGCTGCGCACCGGTTACACAGCGTGGACGATCTGCCTCACGGTCGTGGCGTCCGCGATCGCGTTCGGAGCAGCGACCGGGCTCGCGTGGCTCGCCGTCCGGGTGGTGGGAATCGAGTCCCCCGTGGCGGGTGCCTGGGTCGAAGTGGTGATCCAGGCGGTCGTCGGGCTGCCGTTGAGCTTCCTGCTGCTGGCGCTGTTCCGGGTACCCGAAGTGAAGCCCGCGATCGGCAAGATCAGTCGTTTGGTGGGTCGGCGATGACACCTGTGACACCACGCGGTCACGTACCCTCGGCCCCGTGAGCAGCGGTCCGATCCAGAACGCCTCGCTGGTGCCCGGCGGGGTGATCGGCGACGGCCGGTACCGGCTGCTGGCCCGGTCCGGTGTGGACCGGCGGTGCGACGCGCACCTGTGGCGGGCCAGGGACGGGCAGCTCAACCGGGACGTGGCGCTGACCGTCCTGGTGGGCGACCCGGCCGACCACGCCGCCGCGGCGCGGGCCAAGCGGACCGCCGAACGCGCGATGCACGCCGCCAGCTTCACCCACCCGGGCGTTTCCCGGGTGATCGACGTGTTGACGCCGGGCGCCGGGATCAGGCTCGACGAGGGCATCCTCGGCGTGATCGTCGCCGAGTGGACCCAGGGCACCGACCTGCTGGACCTGGTCGCCGAAGGGCCGCTGCCCGCCGGCGCCGCGACGCGGCTGCTCGAGCCGCTGGGCGCGGCGATCGAGGGCGCGCACCACGCCGGTCTCGTGCTCGGCGCGGACCACCCGCAGCGCATCCGGGTGACGGCGGACGGCAGGCTGCGGCTCGCGTTCCCCGGACCCCGGCCGGACGCGATCGCCCGCGACGACGTCAAGGGCCTCGGCGCGATCCTGTACCTGCTGCTGACCGGCAAGTGGGCGCTGCCGAACGGTCCGGACGGCGTGCCCGCCGCGCCGACGGGCCCGGACGGCTCCGTGCTCGCGCCGAGCGCGCTGCACCCGTACGTGCCGCACGAGCTGTCGTCGGTCGCCGTGCGCAGCCTGGAGGACACCAGCGTCGGCGGCATCCGGACCAGCGCGGCGATCCTGCAGGTGCTCGACCAGATCGCCCAGTCCGAGGCCCAGACCGCGCTGATCCAGCCGGTCCAGGAGGACGCGGCGGACGACGGCGCGGTGTGGACCACCCAACGGCCGGTCCGCGACAAGGACCGCAAGCGGAAGCTGATGATCAGCGTGGCCGTGCTCGCGGTCGCGACGCTCGCCGTGATCGTCTGGCTCGGCGTGCAGATCGTGAGCTTCTTCAGCGACGAGCCGACCGGGGGTGGAGGGCCGACCGTGGTGATCGGCCAGTCCACCACGCCGGGGCAGAGCGGCCAGCCCGCGCCGCCCGCGCCCCAGCCCGCCGGTCCCGTGCAGCCCGCGTCCATCGGCGTGTACGACGCGACCAACCAGCCCGACAACGCCAACCGGGCCAACCGCGCGGTCGACAACAACCCGACCACGGTGTGGCAGACGGAGAACTACTTCCAGCCGTTCCCGGCGCTCAAGCCGGGCATCGGGCTGATGGCGGGCTTCGCCGAACCGGTGAAGCTGTCGTCGGTGACGATCACGTCGCCGAGCGAGGGCACGGTGGTGGAGATCCGCGTCGCGGGCGCGCCGGGCGCGCCGCTGCCGGAGACGAAGGTCATCGCGACCGCGACCCTGTCGCCGGGGCAGACCCAGATCCAGCTGACCGACCACGACCCGACCCAGCACCTGCTGGTGTGGATCACGAAGCTCTCGGGCAGCGGCAAGAACAACCGCTCCGAGATCGCGGAGCTCGTCTACACCCGCGCGCAGTAGCCCTCAGGCGCGGGTCGCGTAGTCGCCCAGCGCCGGTTCCAGCAGGTCGAAGACGCGCCGTGCGGACCGCGCCACGGTGGCCGCGATGTGGTCGTTGTCGTGACCCTCGACGGTCAGCCGGAGCACCTCACCGAACAACAGCCGGTTCGCGCCGCCGAGCTGGGTGGCGGCGGCCCTCGGCGTGATGTCGTCGGGCTCGGCGCCGGTGGCCTCGGCGAGGGCGGCGGCCAGTGCCTCCTCGCGGGCCTCGTGCAGTTCGCGCAGGCGGGCGGTGAGGGTGGGGCTGTCGACGATCATCCGGGCGAACGGCAGGCCGGAGAACCCGATCACCGGGTCGTGCCGGGCCGCGGCCTGGAGGAACGCGGTGCGCAGCGCGGCCAGCGCCGACTCGCCGACCGCGCGTTCGACGACCGTGCGGGCGAGGCCGGCGGTGAACTCCTCGTGCTGGTCGAGGGCCAGGTCCTCCTTGCGCGCGAAGTAGTTCGTGACGGTCTTCTTGGCCACCCGCGCCGCGTCGGCGATGTCGGCGATGGTCGTCTCCTCGAACCCCCGCTCGATGAACAGCCGGGTGGCGTGGTCGGAGATCGCCTGCCGCGTCTCCTGCTTCTTCTGCTCGCGCAGGCCGGTGTTGGTGCTGGTCATGGGCCTAGCCTGGCAGAGTTTTACGTCGGGGGCAAACTTCCTCTTGACGTTTCGTACCACCGGACTATAATTACGCTCGTAGCAAGCACAACGGAGGAGACACCTTGCGACGAGAGCACCAGGGCCGCCGCCCGGTCCGGATCAACCACCAGCCGTTCGGCGGCAAGCACCAACCGACCAGGCCGACGCGGGCACCGGGCGTGCCGCGCCGCCGCTCGTACTGACCCGCGCACGACTCACACCCGAGGAGACCCGCTTGATCACCAAGTCCACGCTGTCGCTGAACGTCGACGACGTCACCGCGTCCAGCGACTTCTTCACCGCCCACTTCGGCTACACCGAGCAGATGGCCGCCGACGGGTTCGCGTCGCTGGCCCACGACGACGCGGTCGACCTCGTCCTGCTGCGCCGCGGCACCGAGGTGCTGCCCGAGGGCTTCCGCGACCAGCGCGCCGCCGGGCTGATCGTCGCCTTCACGGTCGCCGACCTGGCCGCGGAGCACGACCGGCTCCGCGCGGCGGGCGTCGGGATCACCATGCCGCTGCGCGAGGAACCGTGGGGTGAGCGCCTGTTCCAGGTGACCGACCCGAACGGCGTCATCGTCCAGCTCGTCGAATGGGTGAAGTTGTGACGCGCGGTCGCGGCGGGCGAGTGCCGGTACCCGAGGCACTCGCCCGTGCAGGTGAACGGAGCGGGGTTGCCCAGGCCCGATAGGCTCCCGGCGTGACCGCCGCAGCCAGCTCGGACGCAGACCTCATCACTGCGCACGCCGCCGGTGATCCGCACGCCTTCTCCGAGCTCGTGCGCAGGCACCGAGATCGCATGTGGGCCGTCGCGCTGCGCACGCTGCGCGACCCCGAGGAGGCCGCGGACGCGCTGCAGGAGGCGTTCATCTCCGCCTTCCGGGCAGCGGCCAGCTTCCGGGCCGAGTCCCAGGTCACGACCTGGCTGCACCGAATAGTCGTGAACGCCTGCCTGGACCGGATGCGCAGGCGACAAACCAGGCCGACCGTCCCCCTCCCCGAGGCAGGCCCCGGCGAGCCCGTGGCGCCCAGGGACGCGATGGCCGAGCGCGAGACCCGCCTGGTCGTCCAGGCCGCCCTCAACGAGCTGCCGGAAGAGCAGCGCGCCCCGATCGTGCTGGTCGACGTGGAGGGCTACTCGGTGGCCGAAACGGCGCAGCTGCTGGGCATCGCGGAGGGCACCGTGAAGTCGAGGTGCGCCCGCGGGCGTGCCAAGCTCGCCAAAGTTCTGGGACACCTCCGGAACCAGAGTGCAGATGCGAACGTCCCAATGAACGATGTGCAGGTGCAACAGGGACGTCAGTTGGAGGAACGATGACCGGCAATGCGCGGCGTTCAGGGCCGCCGTGGTCCGTCGACCTGCTGGCTGATCTGCACGCGGGGGCTCTGGACCCGCGGACCGAGGCCGAGTTGCGGCCACTGGTCGAGAACGACCCCGAGGCCCGCGAGATCCTCGCCGCCCTCGACGCGACGCTCGACGACCTGCACAACCTGCCGCCGATCCCCATGCCGCGCCACGTGGCCGAGCGGATCGACGCCGCCCTCGCCGAGGAGGCGCGCCCGGTCGCGCCGGTGGTCGACTTCGCGCAGGCCAAGGCCCGTCGCGCCAAGCGCCTCGGCTGGGGCGCGGGGCTGCTCGCGGCGGCCGCGGTCGCCGTCGGCGTCGCCGTGGTGACGCTGCCCGGGGACAACACCGCCGGTGACAACGTCGCGCAGCAGGACAAGACCACGAACGCGCCGGTCACGGGCAGCGCCGTGCCGCCCGGCAGCACCGACCGGATGCCCGCCGTGCGCGGCGAGAACTTCGGCCCGGTGTTCGGCGACGTGCTCAAGGCGCAGAACTACGGACCGCTGGAGAACCAGGAGCAGCTGGCCGACTGCCTGCGCGGGGCGAACATCACCGCGGGCAAGCCGCTCGGGGTCAGCCCCATCACGCTGGACGACAAGCCGGCCGTGATGGCGATCCTGCCCGCGGGCGCCCCCGGCGCGTACCGGATCGTGGTGGTCGACCCCCAGACCTGCGGCCCGGACAACCCCGACGGCGTCCTGGCGAACAGCACGATCGAGCCGTAGCCGGGCCGCGTAGCCCAACTCACCTCGACGGGGCGGAATTACCGCACCCTACGATCCGTTGTGCGAAGAGCCGGGCCGGGTGATCCGGGCCCGGGAGCGACTAACGGAGGTCGAGGGTGTCGGACGTTCGGAACCTGATCGTCGTGGGATCGGGGCCCGCCGGGTACACCGCGGCGGTCTACGCGGCGCGTGCCCAGCTCGAACCACTGGTGTTCGAGGGCTCGCAGTACGGCGGCGCGCTGATGACCACGACCGAAGTCGAGAACTACCCCGGTTTCCGCGACGGCATCATGGGCCCCGACCTCATGGAGCAGATGCGGGAGCAGGCGAAGCGCTTCGGCGCCGAGCTGCGCGCGGAGGACGTCGAGCAGCTCGAGCTCGACGGCCCGGTGAAGTACGTCACCGCGAACGGCAAGCGGTACGCCGCCCGTTCGGTGGTCCTCGCCATGGGCGCCGCGGCGCGCTACCTGCACGTTCCCGGTGAGCAGGAGCTGCTCGGCCGCGGCGTGTCGGCCTGCGCCACGTGCGACGGCTTCTTCTTCCGCGACCAGGACATCGCGGTGATCGGCGGCGGCGACTCGGCGATGGAGGAGGCGACGTTCCTCACCAAGTTCGCCCGGTCCGTCACGGTCATCCACCGCCGTGAGGAGTTCCGCGCCTCCAAGATCATGCTGGAGCGCGCGCGGGCCAACGAGAAGATCAAGTGGCTGCTGAACGCCGAGGTCGTCGAGGTGCTGGGCCAGGACGCGGGCTCCGTGTCCGGCGTGAAGACCCGCGACACCCGCACCGGTGAGGTGACCGAGCACCCGTTCACGGGCTTCTTCGTCGCCATCGGCCACGACCCCCGCAGCGAACTGGTCAAGGGCCAGGTCGAGCTGGACGGCGAGGGCTACGTCCAGGTCGTCGGCCGCACGACTCACACGAACGTGGACGGGGTGTTCGCCGCGGGCGACCTCGTCGACCACACCTACCGCCAGGCGATCACCGCCGCCGGGTCGGGCTGCGCCGCCGCGATCGACGCGGAGCGCTGGCTCGCCGAACACGGGACCACGGAGGCAGCCGTCACCGCCGAGCACGTCGGCGGCGGCTACGGCGAGCCCGTCTCCACCAGCTGAACCCACCTTTTCCGAGGGAGAAACACGACATGGCAGGCACCCCCGTGGTCACCTCCGACAAGACGTTCGTCGATGACGTCCTGACCAGCGACAAGCCGGTTCTGGTCGACTTCTGGGCGACCTGGTGCGGCCCGTGCAAGATGGTCGCCCCGGTGCTCGAGGAGATCGCCGCCGAGAACCCCGACAAGATCACCATCGCGAAGCTCGACATCGACGCCAACCCGTCGATCGCGCGGGACTACCAGATCATGTCGGTGCCGACGATGATCCTGTTCCAGAACGGCAAGCCGGTGAAGCAGATCGTCGGCGCCAAGCCGAAGGCCGCGCTGCTCAAGGACCTCTCCGACGTCCTCTGAGCGCAACCGATCAAGTGACCCGTCCGTCTTCAGAGGAGATGGGCGGGTCACTCGTTTGTGGACTCGCAACCACTCGCAGTAGCCCCGTCCGTGGCATCGGCGCGAGCAAGGCACAATAGGTCGTCAAGTTCGCGTCGACGGATGTCGGCGCCTTAGTGAGCGAGGGGTGCATGCTGCTACTCCGCCGCGGGGATTTCGGTCCGGACGTCGCCGAGGTCAGGGCAACGCTGACGAAGCTCGGTCTGCTGTCCGATCCGCAGCCGTCCCAGGTGTTCGACCTGCCGGTCGAGCACGCGGTGCGCGCGTTCCAGCAGCAGCGGGGTCTCATCACCGACGGTGTCGTCGGCCCCGCCACCTACCGCGCCCTGCGCGACGCGACGTACCGGCTCGGCGACCGCCCGCTCGCGTTCCTCATGGCGCAGCCGGTGACCGGTGACGACGTGTTCGCGTTGCAGGAGCGCCTGCTGGAGCTGGGTTACGACGCCGGCCGGGCCAACGGCGAGTTCGGTCACCAGACCGAGCTGGCGTTGCGGAGCTTCCAACGCGACTACGGCCTGATCGTCGACGGCATGTGCGGCCCCGACACGGTCCGCGCGCTGCGCCAGCTGCAGCCCAAGGTGCGCGGCGGCCGACCGGTGTTCCTGCGCGAGCAGGAGCGGGTCCGCCGGGCCGGGCCGAGGCTGTCCGGCAAGCGCATCATCATCGACCCCGGTCACGGCGGCGAGGACCGCGGTGTCGTGGTCGACGGCGTGTCCGAGGCCGACGTCATGCTCGACCTGGCCAGGCTGCTCGAGGGCAAGATGGCCGCCACCGGCATGGAGGCCCTGCTCACGCGGGGGCCGAACCACAACCCGGACGAGGGCGAACGGGCCCGGTTCGCCAACGAGGCGGGCGCCGACCTGATCCTGTCCCTGCACACCGACCGCAACTCCTCGCCCCTGGCCTCCGGCGTGGCGACGTTCCACTTCGGTACGGGCAACGG
Organism: Actinosynnema sp. NPDC049800; assembly: GCF_040656635.1. Classification (NCBI taxonomy): domain Bacteria; kingdom Bacillati; phylum Actinomycetota; class Actinomycetes; order Pseudonocardiales; family Pseudonocardiaceae; genus Actinosynnema; species Actinosynnema sp. NPDC049800. The sequence continues at coordinate 70,775 of NZ_JBFAMT010000038.1, forward strand.
CACGTCGTCCACGGTCGGCGAGGCGCTGGCGGGGTTCATCCAGCGCGAGATCGTCGCGCGCACCGGCATGCTCGACTGCCGCACGCACCCGAAGACGTGGGACATGCTCCGGATGACCCGCTGCACGGCGGTCCGCGTCGAGGTCGGCTACCTGACCAACGCGGGCGACCGGCAGCGGCTGGCCAACCCGTCGTTCCGCGACGTGGTCGCCGAGGGCATCCTGGTCGCGGTGAAGCGCCTGTACCTGCTGGGCAAGGACGACCAGCCGACCGGCACGTTCACCATGGACGACCTGCTGCGGCACGAGGTGGCCACCGGCAAGCTCCGCTGACGTCAGGGTCCGCCGCCGTGACGGCGTGGACCTGATCCTCACCCGTGAGGACCGGGTGCGGTCCGCCGCGGAGGCTCGGTCGCGGCGGCACGGGCGTGGCAGAGCACCGCCGCGATCCACGCGGACCCGACCCTCGCGGATCGACTCTCCGGCCCGCTGAACGACGACTCCGGCCCCGTCCCCGCCCCTGCCGGGAGTTGACGGCGTGCCCGCGAAACGAGGTGATCGGGTCGCGCCGCCCGGCCGCCCCGGACACTGGGAAGCGCGCTTCGCCACGTCCGAGGCGGCCAAGGGCTGGGAAGAACTCCGCCAAGCCGCCCGATCGAACGTCCGGGAGGCGTGGATCGTGCTCGCCGGGCGACCGCTCGTTCAGCGGCAGTACGAGGTCACTGCCGGTGGGCGGATCTGGTTCTGCCCCGACCCGGACAGGTGCATCGTGTGGGTCGTGGCGGCCGGCACAGGGCACCCGAAGGCGACGGAGTAGCCGACTACCAGCCCGTCAGCACGTCCAGCACCTCGGCCACTGCGTCCTCGTCGTCCGCGCGGTTCTGGGCGCGCAGGTCCAGCATCAGGTCGGTCAGCTCGTCGACCAGCTGCTCGGCCGGGATGCCCTCGGCCTGCCACCCGTCGAGCAGTGTGCGAATCTTCACGAAGTCCCGCGAGCCCTCGATGATCGCGAGTACTTTGCCCTGGATCTCGACACCCACGTCCACGAGTCGATCTTATTGGCCGGCGCCGCCGGTGAGGAGCACGATGGAGTTCTACCGCCTCGAACCCGAGGTCGCCGGCGCGTTGGACGAAGGAACCGTGATCGACGCCGCGGCCCAGCCGCCGCGCATCGAGGCGGTGCACTACGAGATCACCGACTGGGCGGGCGACGACCTGATCGAGGCGTTCCCCGTCTACCTGGTCACCGACGACCTGGCCGACACGCTGGTCGACAGCGGGCTGGACGCGTTCCGCATCCGCCGCGCCACGGTGACCGTCTCGGACGAGGCGCAGGAGATGCTGGAGGGCAAGGAGCTGCCCACCTTCCACTGGCTGGAAGTGACCGGTCAGGCGGGCGTGGACGACGTCGGCGTCACCGACCAGGGCCAGCTCGTCGTCAGCGAGCAGGCGCTCGACCTGCTGCAGTCCGGCACGCTGGAGAACTGCGACGTCGACCGCTTCTAGCGGGCGGGCATCTCCCACGGGATGCTCGGCAGCACGTGGCCGGTCTCCAGCAGCGACTTCAGGTTCGACAGCACGGCCGCCCAGCCGGACGCCGCCTGCGCGCGCTCGGCCTCGTCGGCCAGGTCCGCGTGCGTCACGGTCAGCCGCACGATCTCGCCGTACACGTCGACCCGGAACGTCACCGTCGACGTCACGGCCGGCTCCGCCGGGTCGGCCCACGTCGTCACCAGCAGGCGCGGCGGGTCGGCCTCGACGACCTGGCCCACCACGTCGTCCACCTCCGACCCGTCCACGCGCCGGTGCGCCCACGCCGAGCCCACCTGCCAGTCCGAGACGTTGCGGTGGCCCCAGTACTGCGCCGTCACGTCCGCGTCCGTGAGGGCCTCCCACACCCGCTCAGGCGTGCTCTCGATGTACGTCACGTACACGAACTCCGGCTTCACCGGTTCCTCCGCTCGTCGTTTCACGTCGCTGAGCAGCCGCAACCGCGGCCGCTCGAACTTGTCGATCCACCGCTCCTGCACCTCGTGCAGCGGCACCGGGTTGAGGTAGTGCAACTTCTCCCGGCCGCGGCGGGTGGTGCTCACCAGGTTCGCCGCCTCCAGCACGGCCAGGTGCTGGGTGACGGACTGCCTGGTCATGCCCAGCCGGGCGCACAGCTCGCCGAGGGTCTGGCCGTTCTCCTCGTGCAGCCGGTCCAGCAGGTAGCGGCGGGTCTCGTCGGCCAGGGCCTTGAACACCTTGTCCACGCCGCACGTTATGCAGGCATTTACCTGCATGTCAACCCACGACGAAGAACCCGCAGGTCACCGCAGGTCTCACACAGGCTTGAAACTGGGCTCCGCGGGCGCGGCGGTCACCGTCACCGAGCTGAGCAGGCGCTCCAACGCCGCCTCCACGTCTTCCTTCCAGGACGACGCGCTGCGCAGCTCCAGCCGCAACCGCGGCCAGCGGGGGTGGGGGCGCACCGTCTTGAAGCCGACCTGCAACAGGAAGTCGGCGGGCGTGACGCAACTCGGCCCGTCGACCTCCGGCCGGTTGTCGCCGAACGCCTCGATCGCCTTCACGCCGCGACGCGTGAGGTCCTTGGCCACCGTCTGCACCAGCACCCGCCCGAGACCGCCACCGCGGAACTCCGGCAGCACCTCGAGCCCGGTCATCAGCACCGCGTCGGGGCTGGCGGGGGAGGTGGGGAAGGCCAACGACCTCGGCACGGCCGCGGGAGGCGCATAGAACACGGACCCGGCGGGAATCCCGTCCAGGTAGATGATCCGACCGCAGGAACCCCACTCCAACAGCACGCTGGAGACCCAGGCCTCCTTCTCGAACTCGGTGTCCCCGAATTCCTCGGCCTGCTCCTTCAGATGGGGCGCGAGCTCCCAGAACACGCAGGTCCGACTGTGCTTGGAGAGGTGCTCCAGGTTGTCCAAGGTGACGCCAACGACACGACGCGACACCCCGACCTCCAAGCCCCCGAACAGATCCCCCCACGAGGATAGGCGGATGTGACCCCCGCCCGGAAGGCAGATGCCCCGAACGGGACGGCCGTTACACTCGGGCGGGAACAAACCCGCCGGTAACGCCCCACCTACGGAGTTTCCCGTGAACCTACCCGGATTGCCCCCTATGCAGGGAGCCAGAAGCCTCGACCCCCACCTGCGCCGGTACGCGGCGCGCACGGCGGGCATGACGGCATCGGAGATCCGGGCGCTCTTCGCGGTGGCGAGCAGGCCTGAGGTGGTGTCCCTGGCGGGTGGGATGCCGCACCTGGCAGCACTGCCGCTGGAGTCCCTCAGCGCGGAAGTGGCCGACGTCGTGGCCACCGAGGGACTCGTCGCGCTCCAGTACGGCAGCGCGCACGGCGTGCCCGAGCTGCGTGAGCAGATCTGCGACGTGATGGCGCTGGAGGGCATCAACGCCCACCCGGACGACGTCGTGGTGACCGTCGGCTCCCAGATGGGCCTGGACATGGTCACCCGCATCTTCTGCGACCCCGGTGACGTCGTGCTGGCCGAGGGCCCGTCCTACGTGGGGGCCCTGGGCTCCTTCGCCGCCTACCAGGCCCAGGTCGTCCACGTGGGCATGGACGCCGACGGCCTCATGCCCGAGGCCCTCCGCGAGGCCATCGCCTCGGTGGAGCGCTCCGGCCGCCGGATCAAGTTCCTCTACACGATCCCCAACTTCCACAACCCGGCCGGCGTCACGCTCGCCGTCCAGCGCCGTGCCGAGGTGCTCGACATCTGCCGCACGCACGGCATCCTCGTGGTGGAGGACAACCCGTACGGCCTGCTGGGCTTCGACGGCGTCACGTACCCGGCCCTGCGCGCGACCGACCCGGACAACGTCGTCTACCTGGGCTCGTTCTCCAAGACCTTCGCCGCGGGCCTCCGGGTCGGCTGGGTCCTCGCGCCGCACGCCGTCCGCGAGAAGCTCGTCCTGGCGGCCGAGTCGGCCACCCTCTGCCCCCCGACCCTGAACCAGCTGATCGTGTCGCGCTACCTCAAGACGCACGACTGGCAGGGTCAGATCAAGACCTACCGCGAGGCCTACCGGGAACGCCGTGACGCGGCGATCTCGTCACTCGAACAGCACATGCCGCTTGGTTCCACGTGGAACAAGCCGAACGGCGGCTTCTACGTCTGGGTGACCGTCCCCGAGGGCATCGACACCAAGGCCATGCTGCCCCGCGCCATCACGCAACGCGTGGCGTACGCCTCGGGCACCGGCTTCTACGCCGACGGCCTCGGCAGCCGCCAGCTCCGCATCTCGTACTGCTACCCGACGCCAGAACGCATCCGCGAGGGCGTGCGACGGCTCGCGAACGTCATCAAGGACGAGATCGAGCTGCACGAGACGTTCGGCCCGACCGTGGGCCGCGCCGTCTCCGGCCCGCACAGCCCCTCGCCCGACACCGCTTGATCAGGAGCACACGTTGTCCAACCGCTGGGTCGCAGTCCTGTCCGGGGGCCTTTCGCACGAGCGGGAGGTGTCCCTGCGATCCGGTCGCAGGCTGTCCGCCGCGCTGCGCTCGGTCGGCCTGGTCGTGGAGGAGTGGGACGCCGACGGCACCCTGCTCACCCGGCTGAAGGAGCACCGTCCCGACGCCGTCGTGGTGGCACTGCACGGCGGCGAGGGCGAGAACGGCTCCGTGCAGACCATCCTGGAGCTGATGGACGTCCCGTTCGTCGGCACGGACTCGCGCGCCTGCCGCCGTGCCTGGGACAAGCCGACCGCGAAGGGCGAACTGGCCCGCGCCGGCCTGGCCACCCCGGAGTGGGCCGTGCTGCCGCACGCCACGTTCCGCGAACTCGGCGCCCAACCCGTCCTGGACGCCATGGTCGACCGACTCGGCCTGCCACTGATGCTCAAGCCGGACCAAGGCGGCTCCGCCCTGGGCGCCCAGGTAGTGCGGGACGCGGCCGAACTCCCGACCGCCATGGTCGGCTGCCTGGCCTACGGCAACACCGTCCTGGCCGAACGCTTCGTGGAAGGCGTCGAAGTCGCCGTCTCGGTCGTCGACGGCCCGGACGGCCCCTACGCCCTCCCGCCGGTCGAGATCGTCCCGGAAAACGGCGTCTACGACTACACCGCCCGCTACACCGCCGGCCTGACCGACTTCCACGCCCCGGCACGCCTCGACGAGAAGGCCGCCCAAGCAGTCGGCGAACTGGCCGTCTCCGCCCACCGCCTCCTAGGCCTGCGCGACGTCTCCCGCACCGACGCCATCGTCGCCCCGGACGGCACCGTCAACTTCCTGGAAGTCAACGTCTCACCCGGCCTCACGGAGACCTCCCTCCTCCCGATGGCGGTGGAGGCCGCCGGCCAGTCCTTGGGCGACATCTACGCCGGCCTCATCGAGCGCGCAGTCACCCGTTAAACCCTCCAACCAACCACAACGGCCCGTGTCCAACTGGACACGGGCCGTCATCGTCACCGTGACAAAAGACCCCTGGGTGATCCCTTACACCCCAAACGAATCCCATTTGTCCGTTTCCACCCAAGATCCAACCAACCCTCAAAAATCACCCCAGCGGACCCGCAGCGCACCCCACCGAGGCCCGATTTGACATGGGTTCGGGTGCTTTAGGCTGGTCGAAGCCGGCAGGCCTGGCGGGACGCTTTTCCCCGCCGGGCCTGCCGGCTTTGGCCTGCCTGGAGTGCCCGTAAGGGCCCCATGTCAAATCGAGCCGGACCTGACCCGAGCAGCCGGACCTGAGCGTGACCACCGACCCGAACCTGCCCCGACCCGTCACACCGACCCAGGCCCCGACCGCTCCCTCTGCCCAGCCTCCGGCGACATGAGCTGAATGATCCGCTCCAGATCGTCGACGGACCCGAACTCCACCACGATCCGCCCCTTCCGCTGCCCCAACTCGACCTTCACCCGAGTGTCGAAGTTGTCCGACAACCGCTCCGCCAGCTCCTGCAACCCGGGCGCCTGCATCGGCTTGCGCCGCACGGCCTTCGCCTTGGCCGGCTCCGCGCCCTTGGCCAGCGTCACCGCTTCCTCGGTAGCCCGGACCGACATGCCCTCGGCGACGATCCGGGCAGCCAGCTCCTCCTGCACCCCCGGGTCCTCGACCCCCAACAACGCCCGGGCGTGCCCCGCCGACAGCACCCCGGCCGCCACCCGCCGCTGCACCGGCAGCGGCAGCTTCAGCAGCCGGATCGTGTTCGTCACCACCGGCCGGCTCCGGCCGATCCGGTCGGCCAGCTCCTCGTGCGTCACCCCGAACTCCTCCAGCAGCTGCTGGTAGGCGGACGCCTCTTCCAACGGGTTCAGCTGCACGCGGTGGATGTTCTCCAGCAGCGCGTCACGCAGCATCACGTCGTCGGCCGTGTGCCGGACGATCGCCGGGATCGTCTTCAACCCCGCCAGCTGGGTCGCCCGCCACCGCCGCTCGCCCATGACGAGCTCGTAGGTGTCGGTCCCGGTCGCCCGCACCACGATGGGCTGCATCAGCCCGAACTCGCGGATCGAGTGCTCCAGCTCCCGCAGCGCCTCTTCGTCGAACACCTGCCGCGGCTGCTTCGGATTCGTTCGAATAGCCGTGACCGGCAGCTCCTGGTACACCGCGCCGGCCACCTCCCCGGTCGGGCCAGGGGAGGGCGCAGGGGTGGACGCCCCGTTGGACGACCCGTTCGCCGACCCGTTGGAACCCGACCGCGCCGGCGACGGCGACGGTGTGCCGGGCGGTGGGCCGCTCGGGATCAGGGCCGCGAGCCCGCGGCCGAGGCCACCCTTGCGCTGTTCCGTCATGCCGACCCCATCTCCGCGCCGAACTCGGCGATCTCCCGTGCCGCGTCGAGGTAGCTCATCGCGCCCCGTGAGCCGGGATCGTAGGTGAGCACCGTCTGACCGAATCCTGGTGCCTCGGAGACCTTCACGCTGCGCGGGATCACCGTTTTGAGGACCGTGTCGCCGAAGTGGCCGCGCACCTCGCTGGTCACCTGGTCGGCCAGCTTCGTGCGGCCGTCGTACATCGTCAGCAGGATCGTGGACACGTTGAGCGTCGGGTTCAGGTGCGCCTGCACCAGCTCGATGTTCCGCAGCAGCTGACCCAACCCCTCCAACGCGTAGTACTCGCACTGGATCGGGATCAGCACCTCCTGCGCGGCGACCATCGCGTTGACGGTCAGCAGGCCGAGCGACGGCGGGCAGTCGATGAACACGTAGTCCGGCTTGATGGAGTCCAGCGCCTCGGGGCTCAGCGCTTCCTTCAGCCGCGACTCGCGGGCGACCATCGAGACCAACTCGATCTCCGCGCCCGCCAGGTCGATCGTGGCCGGCACGCAGTACAGGTTGGGGGACTGGTTGCTGACCTGAGCCGCTTCGGCCACGGACAGCTCACCGATGAGCACCTCGTACACCGACGGCGTGCCGGAGCGGTGCTCGACGGCCAGCGCCGTGCTCGCGTTGCCCTGCGGGTCGAGGTCGATGACGAGCACCTTGAGACCGTGGATGGCGAGCGCGGCGGCCAGGTTCACCGTGCTCGTGGTCTTGCCGACGCCACCCTTCTGGTTGGCGACCACCATGACCCGGCGCCGGTCCGGACGGGGGAGTTGGAGGGAGTCGGGGTGCAGGACGCGGGTGGCGCGTGCCGCTTCTTCCGCGATGGGGGTCCACACGGTGCTGTCTCCTGCCGGTTCCACGTTGTTTGCCAAGTTCGACTCGGATGCGGGACGGAGCACTTCACCCGCGTCCACCACGCCTTCGGGTTCGGTTTCACGTGAAACACCGGCCGCTTGGAACACCGGTTGCAGGGGGTCGGGGTACACGTTCACCGATCCTTCCTTCTGCGACGCGCGCCTTCACGGCGGCTCGCCTGCTCATCGCGCTCCACGAGCACGACCGTCGTCGGCAGTTCGAGTACTTCACCACCGCAGGTGATGACGCGCGGTCGGATCCCTCCGGCCCGGCGCACCGCCTCGGCGTCGCGTTCCAGTTCTTCCGCGGCGCTCTCGCCCTTGAGAGCGACCAGACGTCCACCCGGCCGGAGCAGCGGCAGGCACCACCGCGTCAGCCGTTCCAGCGGGGCCACCGCGCGCGCCGTCACGACGTCGCTGTCACCCAGCTGCTCCCGCACCGGCGGCTCCTCGGCCCGGCCACGCACCACGGCGACGTTCAGCCCGAGCGCGTCGACGCACTCGGTCAGCCACGCCACCCGCCGTGCCATCGGCTCCAGGAGCGTCAGCTCCAGGTCCGGCCGCGCGATCGCCAGGGGGATCCCCGGCAGGCCCGCGCCCGAGCCCACGTCCACGACGCGTGAGCCCTGGGGCAGCAACTCCGCCACGACGGCCGAGTTGAGGATGTGCCGCTCCCAGAGCCGGTCGACCTCCCGCGGGCCGATGAGCCCGCGTTCGACGCCGTGCTCGGTGAGCAGTGCCGTGAAGGCGACCGCCTTGTCGTAGTGGTCACCGAAGACCTTCTTCGCGCGGTCTTCCACCTCTGCGGCCATGTCTCCGTCCGGGACGTTTCACGTGAAACCACACCAGACGCCGGCGGCGGCCGGGTGTGGGCGATGGGGTTGGGCGTCTCGCCAAGGAGGCGATGAGCCCCACGAGATGTGCCGGTCCCCACTATGACGGATCACCCCGGCGACACGCCAAATCCGAGTCGCGTTTCACGTGAAACTTTCAATCCGACCGTCCTTGGGGAGCACCCGGAGGAGCTCCAACGCGTAGTCGACCGACTCGACGTGATCCAACTCCGACACTTCCTCGAGCGGGAACCACGCCGCATGGTCCGTGCTCCCGCCGACCTCGAACGTCAGCTCGCCGCCGACGACGTGCGCCTCGTACATGATCCGGATGCGGTGGTAGTCCAAGTCGACCCCGTCCCGCGCCAGCGGACCGTGGACGTTCTGGATGCCGAGCAGCCGGTCCACCTCCGCCCGGTAGCCGGTCTCCTCGAACACCTCGCGGACCACCGCGTCGTACGGGTCCTCACCGTGGTCGAGCCCGCCGCCGGGCAGGATCCACATCGGCCGGTCCGGTCCGAGCCAGCGGGAGAGGAGCAGCCGGCCGTCTTCGATGATCACGGCGTAGGCGGCGACGCGGAGCTTGCGGATGTTCCCAGTCATGCCGCGACCGTTTCACGTGAAACACGACGAGGGGAAGAGACAGGGATGTACAAGATCAGACCGGGGGTGCTGAGCACGATGGGTCACCCCTACGGCCTCCAGCACATCGCCGACCTCGCGGCGGCCGGCGTGGAGGTGATCGTGTGCGCGCTCACCGAGACGGAGCTGGCCGAGCTCGACCTGACCGACGAACCCGAGGCCGCCCGCGACGCCGGCATCACCTTCCACTGGCTGCCGATCCCGGACTTCGGCATCCCCGCCACCACTCCGGACCTCGACCCCGTGCTCCGCGACATGCGCGCGGGCCGGCACGTCGTCGTCCACTGCTGGGGCGGGATCGGCCGCTCCTCGTTGCTCGCCGGCGCGCTCCTCGTCATGGACGGCGCGTCACCGGAAGCGGCGTGGCAGGCGATCTCCGAGGCGCGCGGCCGGGACGTGCCCGAGACCGACGAGCAGCGCGCGTGGCTGACCACCTTCGCCCCAGCCCGGTTCTGGGACGCCCAGGCCGCGACGTTCGACGAGGACGCCGACCACGGACTGCGCGACCCAGCCGTCCGCCAGGCGTGGGCCGACGTGCTCCTCCCACGACTCCCACCCGCTCCCGCCGCGGTGGTCGACCTCGGGTGCGGCACGGGCAGCCTCACCGCGTTGCTCGCCGAGGCCGGCCACCACGCGAGCGGCCTCGACCTCTCCGAACGGATGCTCTCGGCGGCCCGCGCCAAGGCTCCCGGCGTCGACTTCCGCCAGGGCGACGCGGCCGACCCGCCGTACCCGCCGGGCAGCTTCGACGTCGTGCTGGCCCGGCACGTCCTCTGGGCGCTGCCCGACCCGGCCGCCGCGCTCGACCGGTGGCGCGCGCTCCTCAAGCCGAACGGCCGCCTGATCCTGATCGAGGGCCGCTGGTCCACGGGCGCCGGCCTCACCGCCGCCGAGTGCGTGGCGCTGCTGGGGGAGGGCAACGTCCACCCGCTCACGGACCCGACCCTCTGGGGCCGGGAGATCACCGACGAGCGCTACCTGATCGAGTCTTCTTAACCCCACCCACCGACCGCCCACCCCACCCGCCAACCAGAACGGCCCCGGTCCCACCAGGGACCGGGGCCGTTCGGCCAAACCGCTTCGAGCACCCGCTCAGGGCTTCGGCAGCACCACCACGCGGCGCTGGGGCTCCTCGCCCTCGCTCTCGCTGTGCACGCCCGCCACGGCGGCGACGGCGTCGTGCACGACCTTCCGCTCGAACGGGGTCATCGGGTGCAGCCGCACCTTCTCACCCGTCGCCACCACCTTCTCCGCCGTGGTCCGGCCGAGGTCGGCGAGTTCGGCACGTCGTCCGGCGCGCCACCCGGCGATGTCGAGCATGAGGCGGCTGCGCACACCCGTCTCCTGCTGCACCGCGAGCCGGGTCAGCTCCTGCAACGACTCCAGGACCGTGCCGCGGGGACCGACCAGCTTCTCCAGGTCGTCACCGCCGTCGATGCTCACGATCGCCCGACCCGCCTCGACGTCGAGGTCGATGTCGCCGTCGTAGTCGAGCAGGTCCAACAGCCGCTCGAGGTAGTCCCCGGCGATGTCGCCCTCCTGGACGAGCAGGTCCTCCGAACTCCCCGAGCGCGCCGGCGGAGCCTTGTCGGCCTCCGGTGCGTCCACGTCGGCCGCCTGCAACGTCTCCGACACGATGTCTCCTCTCCAGGGTCAACGACGCTTCTTGTTGCCCTGCTTCTTGCCTGGGGATCGGTCTGGGCTCAGACCGGGAACCTCGGTGGACGGCTTCGCGGTCGGCGTCGACTCGCTCGCGTCCGGGGTGGCCTTGGCCTCGGAGGCAGCACCGGAGGCGGGCTGGGCGCCCGCGGGCTTGCGCTGCGGCTGCGGCTTCTGGCCGGGCTTGGGCTTGGTCGCGGGCTTCACGCCCGGCTTCGGCGCGAGCGCCGACCGCTGCGCGGTGGCCTCGACCTTCTTCGCCTCTTCCTCGCGGTCGATGCGGTGGTACACGACGTACTGCTGGCCCAGCGTCCACGCGTTGTTGCTCAGCCAGTAGAGCAGGATCGCGACGGGGAAGAAGAGACCACCGACGAGCACGCCGAGCGGGAAGATGTAGAGCGTCAGCTTGTTCATGATCGCGGTCTGCGGGTTGTCCGCCGCCGCCTGCGTCTGCCGGGCCACCGAGTGCCGCGCGGTGAAGTGCGTCGCGATCGAGGCGATGATCATCAACGGGATCGAGACCAGCAGCACCGCGTTGCGGCTGGTGGCGAACTGCTCCAGCTCCTGGGCCGGCATCGTGATGAAGGTCGACAGGTTCGCGCCGAACAGCTTCGCGTTGACGAACGACTCCACGCCCTGCGCGTCGAAGAAGTAGACCTCGCCCCAGCCGGGCCGGAACGAGCGCAGCACGTGGAACAGGCCGATGAAGACCGGGATCTGCACCAGCATCGGCAGGCAGCCGCCCAGCGGGTTGACGCCGTGCTCCGACTGGAGCTTCTGCATCTCCTGCGCCTGGCGCTGCTTGTCGTTCGCGTACTTCTTCTTGATCTTCTGCAGCTCGGGCGCGAACTCCTGCATCTTGCGCATCGAGCGGACCTGGCCGACGAACGGCTTGAACAGGATCGCGCGCAGCGTGAAGACGAGGAACACCACGGCCAGGGCCCACGCGAACCCGCTCGACTCGCCGAAGATGTGGCCGAACACCCAGTGCCAACACCACAGGATGAAGGACACCGGGTAGTAGATGAAGTTGAGCACTAGCTACTCCTCGGCAGGAAGGTCGGGGACCGCGTTTCGCCTCGGCGGAACCGGGTCCAGGCCACCAGGGTGCCAGGGTCCGCAGCGACCCAGCCGGCGCAGGGTCAGCCAGGAACCGCGCAACGCACCGTGGACGGTCAACGCCTCCACCGCGTACGCACTGCAACTCGGGTGGAAACGGCAGGTCGGGGGCAGTGCCGGTGAGATGAACTTCCGGTAGAAGCGCACCGGTAGCAGCAGCACCCGCACGACGGGGCTCACCTGGACGGTCGTCATCGCAGCACCTTGTGCAGCGCCGCGTCGAGGTCACGGCCGAGCTCGGCGCTGTCCGCATCGGCTGACGGTGCCAACGCGCGCACGACCAGTGAAGTTCCGGGCGGCAGCACGTCGAGCCGGTCCCGGACCACGTGCCGGAGCTTGCGGCTCACGCGGTGCCGGACCACGGAGTTGCCCACGGCCTTGCTCACGACGAAGCCCACCTTGGACGGGTCCAAGGTGGGCTGCGCCGACGTCAGGACGTGCACCACCAGCCGGGACCGGCCGGCCCGGCGGCCTCGGCGGACCACCAGGCCGAAGTCCTGGCTGCGGGTCAGCCGATTGGCCGCGGGTAGCACGGCGCTGCGGCGATCAGGCGGACAGCTGCTTGCGGCCCTTGCCACGGCGCGCGGCCAGGATGGCGCGACCGGCGCGGGTGCGCATGCGCAGCCGGAACCCGTGGGTCTTGGCACGGCGGCGGTTGTTGGGCTGGAAGGTGCGCTTACCCTTGCTCACGGTCGGACTCCCGGTGCTTAACTGCCAAGCAGGTCTGTGGTTGTCCCCAGCGATCAAGCCTTAGGCGCGCGAAAAGCACCCCACGCAAGCGGGAGACGGTTACGAGGGTACGCAGCCCCGGGGCGCGGGCCAAATCGGGGTCGCACCCGGGGCGGGCCGGGCGGCGTTCCAGGCACGGAAAAGGCTTGCGCGGCGGTACGCCTTGTGGCAAGGCCCGCACCTTGTTAGCGTGCTGCCTTCGCGGGTGATGCGGGTTGGCGCGGGCCGGGTTGCACGAGGGACGACAGCCCCCGCCACGCCGGCCGCAGGTGCTCGGGAGCAACGGGGGGATCCGCTGCGCTCCGGGCCGCGTTCGTGCACAGTTGTGGATAACTCTGTGGATGCCTCTATTCTCCGTGTCCACGTCGTGGAAGTTCCCCGGGGACTGACCGCGGAGACGTCACCGAGGGGAGGGGAGCGCGGAGGTGTCCGACCACCAGACCGATCTGGGTCTCGTGTGGGAGCAGGTCGTGCAGGAGCTCGCAGCCAGCACGTTGTCCCCCCAACAGCGCGCTTGGATGCGCGTGACCCGGCCCATCGGGCTGCTCGACGGGACCGCGCTGCTCGCCGCGCCGAGTGACTTCGCCAAGGAAGCCATCGAGCGCGCGCTGCGCGAACCGATCACCGCCGCCCTCTCCCGCCGGCTCGGCCGAGCCGTCTCGCTGGCCGTGAAGGTCGACTCGCCCGACCCGCCGACGGCGCAGATCCCGGTGGCCGTGCCCGTGCCCGGACCGGTCCCCGGACCGCCGCCCGGCGCCGTGCCCATCAACGGTGTGCCGGCCTTCGACGCGGAGACCGAGGGCGACACCGAGGGTGAAGGCGAAGAGGTCGACGAGGAGGGCGAGGCGCTCGCCGCCGTCACCGAGATCTGGCCCACGTTCAGCGGTGGTCACGCCGCGCCGAGCGGCATGCCCTACACCCGGCCCGCCAACCCGGTGGCCTCGCAGACCAGGCTGAACGAGAAGTACAACTTCGACACCTTCGTCATCGGCGCGTCCAACCGCTTCGCGCACGCCGCCGCGGTGGCCGTCGCCGAGGCGCCCGCCCGCGCGTACAACCCGCTGTTCATCTGGGGTGAGTCCGGGCTCGGCAAGACGCACCTGCTGCACGCGGTCGGGCACTACGCCCAGCGGCTGTTCCCCGGCATGCGCGTGCGGTACGTGTCGACGGAGGAGTTCACCAACGACTTCATCAACTCCCTGCGTGACGACCGCAAGGTCGCCTTCCAACGCCGGTACCGGGACATCGACGTGCTGCTGGTCGACGACATCCAGTTCCTGGAGGGCAAGGAAGGCACGCAGGAGGAGTTCTTCCACACCTTCAACACGCTGCACAACGCGAACAAGCAGATCGTGGTGTCCTCCGACCGGCCGCCCAAGCGGCTGGAGACCCTGGAGGACCGGCTGCGGACGCGGTTCGAGTGGGGCCTCATCACCGACATCCAGCCGCCCGAGCTGGAGACGCGCATCGCCATCCTGCGCAAGAAGGCCGCGCAGGACCGGCTGGCCGCGCCCGCCGAGGTGCTGGAGTTCATCGCGGCCCGGATCGAGCGGAACATCCGCGAGCTCGAGGGCGCGCTCATCCGCGTCACCGCGTTCGCCTCGCTCAACCGGCAGCCGGTCGACGTGCAGCTGGCCGAGATCGTCCTGCGCGACCTGATCCCGGACTCGCACGCCCCGGAGATCACCGCGCCCACGATCATGGCGGTCACCGCGGAGTTCTTCTCCGTGTCCATAGACGACCTGTGCGGGCCCGGCAAGACGAAGGTCCTGGCCCAGGCGCGGCAGATCTCCATGTACCTGTGCCGCGAGCTGACGGACCTGTCGCTGCCGAAGATCGGCCAGACGTTCGGCGGCCGCGACCACACGACCGTCATGCACGCGGACAAGAAGATCCGCAAGGAGATGGCCGAGCGCCGCCGGGTGTACGAGCAGGTGCAGGAGCTGACGTCGCGCATCAAGCAGCGCGCCCGCCACACCCCCTGACCCGCAAACGCTTGCGTCCACCCTCCCGCCGCCGCGCCTGACGGTCAGCTCGGTCCAAGCGCCGGACGCCCCTCAACCGCGCCTGGACCTCCTGCACCCGGCGCCGCGCATCCCGGTGGACCCGGCTTCTCCCACCCCGGCCCCACCGCTCCGGTGGTCGACAGCCGTCCTCGCATCCGCCGTACCCGGCCGCCCGCATCCGGCAGACCGCCATGGCGGCGTCCCGGCACGCCCCCCAGCAGTCGGGCCGGCGTGCGGTCGCGGGCACCCAGTCGACGGCCATCCGGCAGCCGGCTCGGCGGGCGGCCGGCGTGCTCGGCGGGCAGGTGGCTCGGCGGGTGGCGGTCGGCCGGACATCGTCCGCCGCGGATCCGGGTCGCACCCGGGTGCGCCCGATGCCGAACGGCAGGAACGCGGCGCGCGCCAGTGGGTCGACGCGTTCGGGCAGCCACC